>NZ_JBQJJG010000022.1:0-1674 GCF_052078085.1 Planococcus sp. FY231025 | reverse complement strand
GAGGCCACTGAAAAACCCTCCCTCTACATCACCGGGAGGCATCAAAAGAGCCGAGATGACAGAAATCCTGTCATTTCGGCTCTTTTTCTTTTGGTGATTCAGCCGGAAGCTTCCCTGCGCTCATCCAACAGCCGGAGGATCCGCTTCACGTTCACGACGAAAATCGCCATGGCGCCTTGCACTTCCATGCCGCTGAGTCCGGCACCGGACGTCACGCGGTGTCCGTGCCGATTCTTCAATTCACTGTTCTTGGCTTCGATTTTGTACCGTTCCTTCGCCTTTCCCTTGAACTCGGCGCTTTCCTGAAGGGCGAACTGATTGGCGTGTTCTGGTGATTTGATGGTGACGGAATAGGTCTTGCTTTTGGCCCCTTCCTTGTAGCACCCTTCCCGCAGGGGACAGCGCTTGCAGCGGTCGATGTCGAAGTAGTAGGTGTCTTGTTGATTTGTACCTGTTCCTTTTTTGCCCTGCCGGGCTTTCCGGATCGCCAGATGGCCGGCCTTGCAGACATACATTCCGGCGTCCTTATTGAATTCGAATTCATCTTCTTTTTTTCGGGTCCCGTAAGCCGTGACGGGGTTCAGTTTAGAGATGAGGCATATCTTGTTTTCCTCCACATACTCAAGGTTTTCTTTCTCCGAATAGGCACTGTCCCCGATGACCGTCTTCACGTTGATGCCGGCGGCATCGCTTTTTTCAATCAAGGACTGAAGCAGTTTCCCGTCGTTCTTCTCGCCGGTAGTCACGATGGCCCCGGTGATGATCCGTTCGGGGCTCATCGCCAGATGGGTCTTATAGCCGAAAAACGACGTGTCCGCTGATTTATGCCCGGTCCGGGCGTCATGATCAGTTGAACACTGCAGCTTTTCCTGATCATCCGCTACCGTTTCTTGCAACAGGCGGAAGGATTCCCCGATTTTCGGATTGGCCGATAGGCCGGGAAGCTGTTCGACGACAGCGATGAGCTCAGCGCAATAAGCCAGTTCCGCTTCCAGATCGTCTTTTGTATTCTTCACTGGCAACTGTTCCTTCAACGATTCATCTACGGCATACAAATGTTTGCGCAATAGGCGGGACTGGTCCTGCAGGACCTCGCGTGGGTTTTTCAGGTTGTAACGCGATTGGGTATGGGTCGCATCCACGATGATGGTATTGCTTTCCAACAATCCGTGGGCCATCGCTATGGCGACGGTTCTGCCAATCAGAAGGTCCAAGAGTTGAGTGTCTTTCAAACGCAATTTACGGAAGACCGTCAAGGAGCTGGAATCGATTACGTCTTCCTCAGGTGCCATATCTAAGAAGAATTTATAGGAGAGGTCGTATCTGGATCGTTCGACCAGATCGACATCTGAAAGTGGATGCAGGTACTTTAAAAAAAGGTACTTGAACATGCGTATGGGATGGATGGCCGTGCGGCCATTGTCGGGGCAATACTTATCCGCCAGTTCCTCTGTCACAAAGGAAAAGTCGACAAGCTCGTTGATGCGGCGGAAAATATGATCTTTTGGAATGAGTAAATCGTAAAGGGCGGCATAGGGACTGGGTTTCATGAATGGATTTTCTGGCATCATGGGAATCCCTCCTTGATTTATCATCAGTATACATCGAAAAAAGCACCGAATCTCTAAAAATATAGAGATTCGGTGCTTCTTCTGATAGTTTTTCAGTGGCCTC
>NZ_JBQJJG010000021.1:0-1881 GCF_052078085.1 Planococcus sp. FY231025 | reverse complement strand
TCGCTTCGCTCAGTCCAGCGTTTAATGTGATTTAAGTCAAGCGCTGTCTATGCCGATTTTTGACAACACAAAGCCAAAGATCAACTGGAATAAAATTGAAATCGTCAATCACAGAACGTACTAAAGGCATTTTTCCACAACGCACAAAGTCTTGTTTATTGTTTCCACAGGGATACACCCTACTTCATGCAATCTAAGGGAATTTACGTTTTATTCGTATTTGTGGAACAAGACCCATTCCGCTGGACTACGAGGTCAAAGTGCCTCAAGGGCTAAAGTCAATGTGGTCTGGTGTTCCAGAAAAATGCCGTTCTCCCGTTGGCTAACCGGCAGGTTTACTTGTTCCCGCCGCTTCAGTTCAACACATACCGATGAAAAAATAACGCTTGTTTTTCGTGAGTCCGCAGTTTACTGGCAACCACTTGTTGGAGGCTTTTGCCTCCGGAATCGGCCGGCTGGTACACTTGCTTCTTTTTCATCATGGCGAAAGCGATTCTCAGGAGCCTGTTCCCCAAAGCGATATAGATCTGGCCCATTTTTTTGCCTTTCGCTTTCATCTCGTCCGCTTTTTTCCGCATCATTGGATTTTGCCTATTCATCGACTTTCCAGCGCGGTACACGGCGGCACGGAAATCAGCTCGCCCCTGTTTCGATATTTGATGGGTCGTGGCTCTTTTGCCGCCTGATTGCCGGATTATGGGATTGGTTCCCGCCATCTTAATCAACTGCTCAGGGCGTGTGAAAAGTGTCAAATCGCCGATTTCCGCAGTCAATTCAGAGGCGGTGGTTACCCCGACCCCAGGGATACTTAACAGAATGCCGCCATCGGTTTGAAGAAGAACGTGTTCCATCTCTTTTTTCACCAGTCCCGCTTGGGCCGCCAGTAATTCCAGCTCATCGAGCTTCAAGTGTAAAAGGAGAAGTTCCGCCTGCAGGCATTCTTTGGGCTTCGAGACCGATTGATGGGCGAAGCGGGTAAGGCGCTCAATCGATTGGTCGCGTATTTTCAAGTTCTGTTCGATTGAAACCCGCCGTAACCCCTCTTCTCCCAACGCGAGAATGTCCGAAGGGTGAGGGTAATGGCGCATCAAGTAAAGAGAGGACTTGCAGTCGAAGGTGGAGAAAATGTTCAGGTGAACCTGTTTCCCATCGACCTCCTCTACACGTCCTTGGTATTCCCGAAAGATATGGTCCATATAAAGGCGGACGTAGTTGATGGTTTGCGAATGTGCATTAATTAGTGCCCGGTGGGCACGTGACAAGGTTTTGAGCTGAGCCAACAGCGGAATGGCTTTCTGGCTTGTCTGTCCACGTCCATGCAAGATGGATTGGGTAATGGCCATCAAGTCCAGGTTGTCCGTTTTCGTGTAATTCAAGATGGTTGCCCGTTCTTGCGCTGTCGTCGCTGCGTTGATGATCCGGACGATAAACTTCTCCTGTTCACAGAGTCTGACAAGGTCTTCGTAATAATGGCCGGTCGTTTCAATGCCGACGACCACTTCTTCAAACCCGTAACCATCCTTAGCTTGCATCACCTCCTTGATCAGTCGGGTAAATCCGGTGGAGGAGGCGTTAAATTCAAATGGTTTGATCAGGATATCGCCGTATACATTACAAATCATCGCGGTGTTCACAAACTTGGCCGCATCAATGGCAACGATGCAGATCTTTCCGGCATTTTCCGCCCGCATCAAGCGGTTCCAATGACTTCCGTTGCTCCCCTGAATATGGTTAAATGAAGATAGAACCATTGTTTTCAGCTCCTTTTGGGTGGGTGGGTATTTCGGAAGTTCTGTGATTGGTACTTCTTGTATACCCAGAAAACAATGGTTCTTTGTGTTGTCATCTATCTATTTTACATAGTAGGGTCTTCAGCTCGAG
>NZ_JBQJJG010000020.1:0-2543 GCF_052078085.1 Planococcus sp. FY231025 | reverse complement strand
TTTGGTTAAGTCCTCGATCGATTAGTATTCGTCAGCTGCACGCGTCGCCGCGCTTCCACTCCGAACCTATCTACCTCATCGTCTTTGAGGGATCTTACTTGCTTGCGCAATGGGAAATCTCATCTTGAGGGGGGCTTCGTGCTTAGATGCTTTCAGCACTTATCCCGGCCACACATAGCTACCCAGCGATGCCCCTGGCGGAACAACTGGTACACCAGCGGTGTGTCCATCCCGGTCCTCTCGTACTAAGGACAGCTCCTCTCAAATTTCCTGCGCCCGCGACGGATAGGGACCGAACTGTCTCACGACGTTCTGAACCCAGCTCGCGTACCGCTTTAATGGGCGAACAGCCCAACCCTTGGGACCGACTACAGCCCCAGGATGCGATGAGCCGACATCGAGGTGCCAAACCTCCCCGTCGATGTGAACTCTTGGGGGAGATAAGCCTGTTATCCCCGGGGTAGCTTTTATCCGTTGAGCGATGGCCCTTCCATGCGGAACCACCGGATCACTAAGCCCGTCTTTCGACCCTGCTCGACCTGTACGTCTCGCAGTCAAGCTCCCTTGTGCCTTTACACTCTGCGAATGATTTCCAACCATTCTGAGGGAACCTTTGGGCGCCTCCGTTACTCTTTAGGAGGCGACCGCCCCAGTCAAACTGCCCGCCTGACACTGTCTCCCGCCCCGATCAGGGGCGTGGGTTAGAAGTTCAATACAACCAGGGTAGTATCCCACCGACGCCTCCTCCGAAGCTGGCGCTCCGGGATCTCTGGCTCCTACCTATCCTGTACAAGTTGCACCAAAATTCAATATCAGGCTACAGTAAAGCTCCACGGGGTCTTTCCGTCCTGTCGCGGGTAACCTGCATCTTCACAGGTACTATAATTTCACCGAGTCTCTCGTTGAGACAGTGCCCAGATCGTTACGCCTTTCGTGCGGGTCGGAACTTACCCGACAAGGAATTTCGCTACCTTAGGACCGTTATAGTTACGGCCGCCGTTTACTGGGGCTTCAGTTCGCACCTTCGCTTGCGCTAAGCACTCCCCTTAACCTTCCAGCACCGGGCAGGCGTCAGCCCCTATACGTCACCTTACGGTTTTGCAGAGACCTGTGTTTTTGCTAAACAGTCGCCTGGGCCTATTCACTGCGGCTCTCTCGGGCTATACACCCTACCAGAGCACCCCTTCTCCCGAAGTTACGGGGTCATTTTGCCGAGTTCCTTAACGAGAGTTCACTCGCTCACCTTAGAATTCTCTTCTCGCCTACCTGTGTCGGTTTGCGGTACGGGCACCTCCCGCCTCGCTAGAGGCTTTTCTTGGCAGTGTGAAATCAGGGACTCCGGGGCGCAATGCCCCTTGCCGTCACAGCTTAACGTATGTGAAAATGGGATTTGCCTCATTTTCCGCCTCACTGCTTGGACGCGCACAACCAACGGCGCGCTCGCCTTATCCTTCTGCGTCCCCCCATTGCTCAAACGGCGGGGAGGTGGTACAGGAATATCAACCTGTTGTCCATCGTCTACGCCTATCGGCCTCGACTTAGGTCCCGACTGACCCTGAGCGGACGAGCCTTCCTCAGGAAACCTTAGGCATTCGGTGGACGGGATTCTCACCCGTCTTTCGTTACTCATACCGGCATTCTCACTTCTAAGCGCTCCACCAGTCCTTCCGGTCCAGCTTCAACGCCCTTAGAACGCTCTCCTACCACGGACATCTACGATGTCCATCCACAGCTTCGGTAATCCGTTTAGCCCCGGTACATTTTCGGCGCAGTGTCACTCGACCAGTGAGCTATTACGCACTCTTTAAATGATGGCTGCTTCTAAGCCAACATCCTGGTTGTCTAAGCAACGCCACATCCTTTTCCACTTAACGGATATTTGGGGACCTTAGCTGGTGGTCTGGGCTGTTTCCCTCTTGACTACGGATCTTATCACTCGCAGTCTGACTCCCAATCACAAATCACTGGCATTCGGAGTTTGTCTGAATTCGGTAACCCGGGATGGGCCCCTCGTCCAAACAGTGCTCTACCTCCAGGATTCTAAAAAATTGAGGCTAGCCCTAAAGCTATTTCGGAGAGAACCAGCTATCTCCAGGTTCGATTGGAATTTCTCCGCTACCCACACCTCATCCCCGCACTTTTCAACGTGCGTGGGTTCGGGCCTCCAGTAAGTGTTACCTTACCTTCACCCTGGACATGGGTAGATCACCTGGTTTCGGGTCTACAACTGCATACTCATTCGCCCTCTTCAGACTCGCTTTCGCTGCGGCTCCGCCTTCTCAGCTTAACCTTGCATGCAATCGTAACTCGCCGGTTCATTCTACAAAAGGCACGCCATCACCCATGAACGGGCTCTGACTAGTTGTAGGCACACGGTTTCAGGATCTATTTCACTCCCCTTCCGGGGTGCTTTTCACCTTTCCCTCACGGTACTGGTTCACTATCGGTCACTAGGGAGTATTTAGCCTTGGGAGATGGTCCTCCCGGATTCCGACGGAATTTCACGTGTTCCGCCGTACTCAGGATCCACTCTGGAGGGGATG
>NZ_JBQJJG010000002.1:0-26271 GCF_052078085.1 Planococcus sp. FY231025 | reverse complement strand
ACAAACGGCACAAATCGCCGTCTGCGGCAAACCCTCCAGCGCTTGTCGGGGCTTTCCAGCCGCTTCCGCTTTTCTTATTGTCCAGCTGCAGCGGCTAGCCCCTCGAGGTCGCTTCGGTTTCGCCACAAACGGCACAAATCGCCGTCTGCGGCAAACCCTCCAGCGCTTGTCGGGGCTTTCCAGCCGCTTCCGCTTTTCTTACTGCATTTTCGAACGAAGCAGCGAGTTGATGAAACCATCAATGTCGCCGTCCATGACCGCTTGTAGATTTCCGGTTTCGTAATTCGTCCGGTGATCCTTGACCATTGAATATGGGTGGAAAACATAAGAGCGGATTTGGCTTCCCCATCCGATTTCTTTTTGCTCACCGCGGATTTCCAAAAGCTGCGCTTCCTGTTCTTCGATCTTCAATGCATACAATTTCGCTTTCAGCATTTGCATCGCTTTTTCACGGTTCTTGATCTGTGAACGTTCCTGTTGGCACGTCACGACTGCACCAGTCGGAAGGTGGGTGATCCGGACGGCCGAGTCGGTCGTGTTGATGTGCTGGCCGCCGGCGCCGCTCGCCCGGTAAGTGTCGATTTTCAAATCTTCCGTACGGATATCGATTTCGATTTCACCTGTGAACTCCGGCATGACTTCGCAAGAAACAAACGAAGTATGGCGGCGCCCTGATGAATCGAACGGCGATATGCGGACAAGGCGGTGGACGCCTTTTTCCGCTTTCAGATACCCATAAGCGTTATGGCCTTTGATGCCGAGCGTGACGGATTTCACGCCTGCTTCATCGCCTGCAAGGTAGTCCAGCGTCTCCACTTTGAAGCCGCGCTTTTCCGCCCAGCGGGTATACATCCGCAGCAGCATCGAACACCAGTCCTGCGATTCGGTGCCGCCCGCTCCCGGATGCAGCTCAAGAATGGCATTGTTTTTGTCATACGGTTCACTCAACAGCATCGTCAATTCGTAATCGCTCAGTTCCGAAGTGAACTTTTTCAGCTCTGTGGTGATTTCTTCGTAGAGTTCTTCATCCGCTTCTTCCCGCAGCAGCTCGAGGGTCATCTCCAGATTTTCCTGGGTTTCCATAAAACCGTGATACGTGTTGACGATTTCTTTCAACCCGTTCGCTTCCGAGATCACGACTTGCGCTGAATCCTGGTCATTCCAGAAATTCGGGTCGAGCATCATTTCATCAAGTTCCTGAATCCGTGCCTCTTTGTTCTCTAAGTCAAAGAGACCCCCTAAAGTCGGCCAATTTACTGGCTGTCTTGTCGAGCTCGTTGCGGATGTTAGCTAATTCCATCATCATATGTTCCTCCTCAAAATAACACCGAAGAGCGGATGCTCTTCGGCCGTTTCCTGTTTCTTATGCAGTTTGGATGCCGTGGCAATTTTTATACTTTTTGCCGCTGCCGCAAGGGCAAGGGTCATTGCGTCCGATTTCCACGTCATTGCGGATCGGCTCTTTTTTCTTTTTAGGAGCCGGTCCGTCTTCCTTCGGATTGACCGCCTGGCCTTTCGCCACTTCCTCGCGCTCAAGGTTGCTGCGGATTTCCGCTTTCATCGCGTATTTCGCAACATCTTCCTCAATCGCCTGGATCATCTCCTCGAACATCGCAAAACCTTCTTGCTGATATTCGCGGAGCGGGTCGTTTTGTGCGTATGCACGCAAATGAATTCCTTGGCGCAATTGGTCCATCGCATCAATATGGTCGATCCATTTTGTATCGATTGAACGCAGAAGCACAACTTTCTCGAACTCGCGCATGCGGTCCGGCGTCAATTCTTGTTCTTTTTCATCATAACGGGCTATTACAGCTGTTCTGATGAAATCGATCAATTGCTCCTGGTCTTTGCCTTGAAGGTCTTCCACTGAAATCGTATGTTCAGGCAAGAGATTCGCCGCAATGATATCAGCCATCGCTTTCAGGTTCCACTCTTCCGGCTTGTCTCCGGAAGTATGTGCATAGACCATCCGCTCGATGGAGCTGTCGATCATTTTCTCGACCAAAGCCCGCATATTGCCAGTCTCAAGAACTTCCATCCGCTCTTTGTAGATTACTTCACGCTGCTGGCGGAGGACATCGTCATATTGCAGGAGGCGCTTACGCGCATCGAAGTTGTTCCCCTCAACGCGTTTCTGCGCTGATTCCACTGACCGCGTCACCATTTTGGACTGCAGCGGCTGGGAATCGTCCATGCCGAGTTTGCCCATCATGGCACGCATCGAATCCGATCCAAAGCGGCGCATCAATTCATCTTCCAACGAAAGGTAGAATTGAGTAACCCCAGGATCTCCCTGGCGCCCGGAACGTCCGCGCAGCTGGTTATCAATACGGCGGGATTCGTGGCGCTCTGTCCCGAGCACCGCGAGGCCGCCTGCTTCGACTACCCCTTCGCCGAGCTTGATGTCTGTCCCCCGCCCTGCCATGTTGGTCGCAATGGTGACTGCGCCCTTCTGGCCGGCATTCAAAATGATTTCCGCTTCAGAAGCATGGTTTTTGGCATTCAATACCGAATGCTTGATGCCTTGCTTCGTCAAATAAGCAGAAATGATCTCCGAAGTTTCAATGGCGACCGTACCGACTAGGACCGGCTGCCCGTTCTTATGGCGTTCTGCAATATCTTCAGCTACCGCTTTATACTTGCCTGCAATGGTTGCATAGATCAAATCGACCCGGTCATCCCGGATGATCGGTTTGTTCGTCGGAATTGCAATAACGTTCATGTTGTAGATATTGCGGAATTCTTCTTCTTCGGTTTTAGCAGTACCGGTCATCCCGGACAATTTCGCATACATCCGGAAAAAGTTCTGGAATGTGATCGTCGCCATGGTCATCGATTCATTCTGTACTTCCAGGCCTTCTTTCGCTTCAATCGCCTGGTGAAGCCCGTCCGAATAACGGCGGCCTTTCATGAGGCGACCGGTGAACTGGTCGACAATGACCACTTCGCCGTCCTGGACAACGTAATCCACGTCCTTGTTCATCGTCACTTGCGCTTTCAATGCCTGGTTGACGGCATGGTTCAAGCGGACATGCTTCATATCGAAAAGGTTCTCGATGTTGAAGGCTTTCTCCACTTTCTCGATGCCTTCCTCCGTCAGGACGACGCCTTTGGTCGATTCATCGAACGTGTAATCCTTCTCTTTCATCAAAAGGCGCGCGAATGCATTCGCTTGGACATAAAGCTGGGCTGCTTTCGCTGCTTGTCCCGAAATGATCAACGGCGTCCGAGCTTCATCGATCAAGATGGAGTCAACTTCATCAATTACAGCGAAGTTCAACGGTCGCTGAACCATATCTTCTTTATAAAGGACCATATTGTCACGCAGATAATCGAAGCCCAGTTCGTTGTTCGTGCTGTATGTGATGTCAGCCGCATAGGCCGCGCGTTTCTCTTCTTTCGTCAGGCTGTTCAAGTTAAGCCCGACCGTCAATCCGAGCCATTCGTACAGCTGCCCCATTTCTGTGGCATCCCGGCTTGCCAAGTATTCGTTGACTGTTACTACATGCACGCCTTTTTTGGAAATCGCATTCAAATAGACCGCCATGGTCGAAGTCAAGGTTTTCCCTTCACCGGTCTTCATTTCGGAAATGTTCCCGCCATGAAGCGATGCGGCACCCATGATCTGTACGCGGAACGGATACATTCCAAGAACCCGCTTTGATGCTTCGCGGACCGTGGCAAATGCTTCCGGCAATAAATCATCCAGCGATTCGCCTTTTTGATGGCGCTCGATAAACTGTTCCGTTCTGGCTTTCAGTGCATCATCTGATAAAGCTGCATATTCCGAAGCAAGCGCTTCTACAGTATCAGCTGTCTTTTCAAGTCGTTTTAAATCCCGTTTGTTCGGATCGAATACTTTGTTCAATACTCCAAGCATTTATAACCGCTCCCTGTATAGTGCCCGGCTTTTCCTGAGTAGGAGGCCTGAACGCTTTTGCTAGTATGTTTAACTTCTTGCCGTCATCTTCTGTTCAAGTCATCGGTGCTTTATTCCATGTCATCCATGACAAAAAAACTCATGACTTATTTTAACACTGCTTACAGCGGCGTGCAAATAAACAAGAAAGCCTCTAAATGCCTCTCATATCCATTAGCCGAATTAAAGAACCGGCATAAAAACTGTTTTTAGAATGGCCAGATGATTGCAGCGCATCGCTTTGAATCATGAAAATGCGCTGCTCCTTCGGCATTTTTTCAAATGCGGTCTGTCCGCCTGTCTAGTTCAGTCCTTTAAATTAAAAAAGCCTCTCGCTAGGAGAGGCTTTTCCTTTATTCTTGGGCGGTTTCAATCAAACCGTAAGTCCCGTCTTTTCGTTTGTAGACGATATTCGTTCCATTAGACTCGGCGTCAGTGAATACGAAGAAGTTATGCCCCAGCATGTTCATCTGAAGAACTGCTTCCTCTTCGTCCATCGGCTTCAAGTCGAATTGCTTCGTGCGCACGATTGTCAAATCCTCTTCCTCTTCGTCCGCGTAGTTCTGGGAGCTTGCAGGGCTTTCGGCCGCAAAAGCGGTACTCATGCTTTCACGGTCACGGAATTTGCGGTTGACGCGTGTTTTATATTTTCGGATTTGCCGTTCTAGTTTAGCAACGATCAAGTCAATTGCCGCATATAAATCTTCATGGCGCTCTTCCCCGCGCAGTACTAGGTTTTTCATCGGAACAGTAACTTCCGCTTTAGTCTGGCTATTGTTAATGGTTTTCAGGTTCACCATTACAGTTGCATTGGTGCCTTCGGGAAAATAACGTTCGATCTTTTCAACTTTCTTTTCAATATGTTCTCGGATTGCTGGAGTTACTTCAAAGTTGTCGCCTCTAATGTTAAATTGTAGCATATTAACTCCTCCTTCTATTAACTTACACCTATACATTTCTATATGTTCCCTTTACAATCCTGCTTAAAACACGAAAAGTTTGGCCCCTATGAAATTCAGGTAAACAAATTATCAAGGAGATGAAAATTATGCTAGAAAACAAAGTTATCGTTGTAACCGGTGCCGCCAACGGCATCGGAAAAAGCATTGCCGAATTGTTCAGCGCAGAAAAAGCGCATGTTATCGGCCTCGATATCGAAAGGATCGATATCGAAGGGGTGGAGTACCGGCAGTGCGATGTCTCGGACTTCAAAGAGGTTGAGCGGGTTTTTTCTTCCATTTCCCAGGATCACGGCGCCATCCATGCCCTGATCAACAACGCCGGCATTTCGGAATTCAAATCCATCTGGGAGGTGGATGAGCAGGAATGGGACCGCGTGCTCGATACCAATTTGAAAAGCGTCTTCATCTGCAGCCGTGAAGCTGCCCGGTATATGACCGAAGACATCCGGTCGATTGTCAATATGGCATCAACGCGGGCGTTCATGTCAGAACCCAATACCGAAACATATTCAGCTTCCAAAGGCGGCATTTATGCCCTCACCCATTCATTGGCTGCAACATTGAGTGAACGCGGCATCCGCGTCAACGCCATTGCGCCCGGCTGGATCCATACAGGCAGCGAGGAACTCCGCAAAATAGACCATGAGCAGCATTGGAGCGGCCGCGTCGGCAAAGGCGACGATATCGCCCGGGCCTGTTTGTTCCTAACCGATCCGAGAAATTCCTTCATTACCGGCGAATGCATCAAAATCGACGGCGGCATGACACACAAAATGATCTATGAACATTGAGAAAGGCCAAAAAGCCTGCCGCTTCCGGCAGGCTTTTATTATATGCGCTGTTCAATTACTACTAATAGTTTTGCGTAAAACAACCTTGCCTATTCCGCTGGTTTCTTCCGCTAACCTACGAAAGTTCTTTCATGGAAGCTAATTCCTTAGCAAGGAGCATTTCACGGACAGGGTCTTTCCTGAAGCTGAAGCCGTATGTCCACCCATACGCATGAGGCGCTTTCCAGACAAGCCTTGCTTCGGTCCGGATGAGTTCTTGATGGACTTGGAACTTCAGAGCGAAACCTCCCTGTCCCCCGTCCAATTCCGCTTCACTGAAAACTTTTGTGCCCTGAAGCGAGATATCCAGCAAGAGCCCGTATACGGCTTCACTCTCATTTCCTGACGGCATCAAAACAACTTCAGGCGGCTTGCCGAAACTATGGCGGTAATTTTCAATCCGACCTGAAAACATCTCATCCCTCCTCAATATGCGCGGATCATGGAAAATAGCTGGATTTCTTCCGCGCCTGCTTCTTTAAGCACTTTTGCCGCATGGTGCATGGTCGTGCCGGTCGTATAAAGATCATCGAACAGAATGATCCGCTTCGGCACTGCTGTGCTATTCCAGGCAAACAGATTTTCTGCAGCCATGCGTTCCGCCCTGTTCTTTTTCCCCTGTACGCCCCCGGTTTTGCGGAGCAGGTGGACATAAGGCAGCTGCGCAGCTTCCAGTGCTAGGTCAACCTGCGCGAAAGTCCGCTCCTCCAGATTCTCCCGCTTCATCGGAATCGGCACGATGATTGCCTTTTCCTTTTTCAGTGCACTGTTCAAGTCAGCAGCGAAGACAGTCGAGAGAGCTGCGTCCTGCAAAAATTTGTATTGGTGCAAAAATGCCTTCATGGCTTCATTGTACACGTAAAGGCTCCGGCCGGAATGGACAATGCCGCTGAAGCGTGTCGTCTCCCATTTCAGACAATCCCGGCATTCTTCATTCCCCGGCAGACCGCATTTCCGGCAGCCAGGCCCCGTTTTCTCGAAGCGGCCTTTGCAGTTTTTGCACACCGTCTCTTCAATATCATTGCAGAACAGGCTCCTCCAGGAAGGCAGAACATGGGATTCATTGCCGCATAATAAACAGATCAATTGCGTTTCCTCCTATTATAATAGGAAATCATATTTTTGGCTTTGTCCATTTCACGGGTGATGCCGTCATGGAAGAAAGTGACGTCCCCCGCCGGATGGTCCGCCGATCGCCCGGCCCGCCCGGCGATTTGAATCAGTGCAGAAGCCTCGAATACGCCATCCTCCGCTCCGACAACCGCTACCTGAAGGTTCGGGATAGTGATGCCGCGCTCTAAGATCGTAGACGTCAACAAACCAGCGCATTGCCCGTTCCTCAAGCCCATCACTTTCTCTTTCCGCAACGGATCTCGTGAATGGACGGCTTCAATCCGGGGATCCAGCTCCTTGAAGAAGCCGATAGCGCTGTCAATCATTTCGAGGTTCGGCATAAACACCAGAAAAGGTTCTCCCCGCCCGATTTTCTGTTTCACCCATTTGGCGAGTTTCACAGGAATCCGCTTTTTCTTTAGGGACTGCCTATAGCGCCATAACGAAGAAAATACAGGAACCGGCAAGGGGTGCCCGTGGTAGCGCTCGAAAATTTCTGAGCGGTCCGGCACCTCTTTCAACAATTTTGGAGACGGCGTTGCCGATACGTAGACAACCGGCGCTTCCGGTGTCTTCGCTTTCAGCACAGCCCGCTCCAGAGCAGCGTCAAAAGAATAAGGGAATGCATCGGCTTCATCGACGATCATCAGATCGAACGCTTTTTGGAAACGGTATAGTTGGTGGGTTGTCGCGATAACGACCGACGCCATTCCGGTTTCGGCCGGCGCGCTTCCGTATAGGGTATGGATGACCGTATCCGGGAAAACCGCCTGAAGGCGCGGCGCCAACTCGAGCACAACATCGACCCGCGGTGCTGCCAGGCAGACACGCTGGCCCATTTGCAGCGCCTCATGGATTGGCCGGAACAGCAATTCAGTTTTTCCGGCTCCACAGACGGCATAAACCAAATGGGATTTCCGGTTCTTCACGCTGTCAGATACCTTTTCGGATGCCCGGAGCTGCAGCGGGGTTAAACGGCCATTCCAGGAAAATGAATGGCATTTTTGAGGAGTGTGGGATGGAGACGCCCAGGTGATCAGTTCCGTGCAGGAACTGATGCGCCCCATTTGGATGCAATGCCGGCAATAAAAGCAGATGCCTTCGCATCTTGCGCATAAAAACGAATGAATATATTGCGGGGAACTTTCTAAGCAGCGGGCACACGTCCGATTGGCAGAGATGCCCTGGACAACTGTAATTTCACCGCGGCTGATGCTTTCATCAACTTGCTCTTTCGGAAAAGGCATGAATTCCCTCAGCCAGATCCTTCCGGATAGGAACGCTTCCAAATCTGTCATTCGCATCTCCCTTTCAGGAAGAGGCAGAGGCGGACGGGCTACTTTCTTACCCAGCCCAAGCCCATTGACCCTTCCCCTAAATGTGTTCCGATGACCGGCCCGAAATAAGAGATATCAAATTCCACTTCCGGGCACAGTTCTTTTAATTGGCTAAGCCATTCTTCTGCAGCTTCTTTCCGGTTCGCATGGATGACGGTCGCCTTGATCGGCGCTCCGGAAGAGGCGTCTTCCTTCAGCATATCCGCAATCCGGTTCATGGCTCTTTTACGTGTACGGATTTTCTCGAACGGTACGATGATTTTATCATCAAAATGAAGCAGCGGTTTGATCTGGAGCATGCTGCCTACAATTGCCTTCGCATTCGATAGCCTTCCTCCTCGGCTCAGGTGCTTAAGGTCTTCCACCATGAAATAAGCGCGCATGGAATGTTTCATTTCCTCAAGTTTCTCAAGAATTTCTGCTGCTCCTGCTCCCGCCTCGGCCATTTCAGCAGCTTTCGTTACATAGAAGCCTTGCATCGCACACGAAATTTCCGAATCAAACGAATAGACTTCCGCCCCTTCGACCAATTCATTCGCTTGGACAGATCCATTGAACGTGCCGCTGATCCCGCTCGATAAATGGATGGACACAATCTCGTTGTGGCTCATCGCCAATTCATTATATAGCTTAACCAATTCGCCAATCGGGGGTTGAGAGGTTTTCGGGAATTCTTCTAATGCTTTTTTATAAAAATCGTCTACATGCAATTCCTCTTCTTCAGCAAATGACTCATTGCCGAACGTCACTTGAAGGGGAACCATATGGATGCCGGCAGCTTTCCGGACGTCCGCCGGTATATATGCCGTACTGTCTGTTACAATTGCAGTTTTCATTTTCTATCAGCCTCCCTTGCCAGTTTACCAGACAATTCCTCTTTACAAAACAGCGAAAAATTCCGGAAAACACTGAACTGCCAGCTTTCCGCCGGAACGAAAAAAAAACCATCCGCAAATGTGGATGGCTTAAACCGGTTACTCTGAATTCTATAAAATCCTTGCGCTGTTCCGGCAGCGGTTTTATTGGTTGCCGATGAAATGAAGAGCGCTGACTTTCCAGTCACCCTGTTCTTTGGCGAATACCACTACTTGCCGGCCGGATTGGCTTGAGCTCTTGTCGGAGTTCGGGTCTTTCATCGTGACATCAATCCGCGCATAAACTTCTGCCCGGGCTTCTTCGTACTTCACGACCGTTTCATCGCTTGTTTCATACGTGGAATCGTAGGTTGCAAAGGCATCTGCCAACGCTTTCTTGTCCTCTTCACGGTCAAACCCTTCCGGTTTTTCCGCAATTACGGCCATGTAACGATCCAAATCTTCTGCATTGAACGCTTCGATATATTCCTGATAGGCTGCCAGGAGCGCTTCTTTTTCCGCTTCCGGAACTTCTGCCGCTTGTGCGTTGCCTTCATCATCCAAGGTAAAACCGACTTCTTCGTCTCCGATGCCGTGCTCAATGGCATTATTGCCCGCACTCGCATTTCCGTCTTCAGCTGTATTGCTGTTCTGTTCGGGCTCTTCTGTGCTTGAACAGCCTGCCAATGCCAAGGCAAGGGCCGCTGCAATCCAAATCTTTTTCATCAGGCTTTCCCTCCTGCGGTTCATTTTGCCACAGCATTTCATGAAATACAATGAAGAAACTGTGTCAAATGCCTTCCATAGAAAAAAGCCTGCAGCAAGTGCAGGCTCCGCATTCGTTATCGTACTTCGACCCAGCCGTTTTTGATGGCTGTCACAACCGCTTGTGTACGGTCATTCACTTGCATTTTTTGGAGAATGCTCGAAACGTGGTTCTTGACCGTCTTTTCGGAGATGAACAATGTTTCCCCGATGACGCGGTTGCTTTGTCCGTCTGTCAGAAGCTGAAGCACTTCGCTTTCACGTTTTGTCAGCAGATGGTACGGGCGGCGGATTTCCGTCTGGTGGAATGACCCTTTGTTCTCGCGTTCGCTCAAGCGGCGGAATTCCATCACCAGATTGCGCGTCACTTTCGGATGCAGGTACGAACCGCCTTTTGCGACCACTTTGATTGCCTGGATGATCGCTTCAGCATCCATTTCTTTCAGCATGTAGCCGAGTGCGCCTGTTTTCAGAGCATGCGTCACATAAGACTCATCGTCATGGATCGACAGCATAATGACCTTGGCGTCCGGGAATCTTTCAATCAGTTCGCCGGTCGCCTCCACGCCATTTTTCTGCGGCATGTTGATGTCCATCAGCACCACGTCAGGCTGGTACTCTTCGTATAATTTGATAACTTCCGTTCCATCTCCGCCTTCGGCCACTACTTCGAATGAATCTTCGAAATCCAGGATACGTTTAACCCCTTCGCGGAATAATTGATGGTCGTCGATAATAATAATTTTCGTCATTATGTTGTCCTCCTCAATACCGTATCTTAACCTTCAGTTTTTAATGGAATCTGAAACATCAATACTGTCCCATTGCCGGGCGATGAATTGATGAAAAAATCACCGTCCACCAAATCAATGCGTTCCTTCATGCCCAATAGCCCGAACGATTGACTTTTGACAATGCTTTGGTCAAAACCGGTTCCATTATCCTTAACGACCAATGTGACATGGTTTTTCAGCCATTCCACTTTCACTTCGATCATTGATGCCTTGCCATGCCGGACGGCATTTGAAATCGCTTCTTGCACAAGCCTGAAGATTGCTGTCTCGTAATTGCTCGGGAGCCGGGTTTCACTGCCATTCGATTGGAAACTCAGCTTCGTCCCTTTGTTATAGTCTTCAGTGGTTTCAAGATACTTTTTCAGCGTCGGCACCAAGCCGAGATCGTCGAGCGCCATTGGCCGCAGATCATAAATGATCCTTCTTACTTCGGTAAGTGCATCGCGCACCATTTCCTTTAATGATTTAATTTCCTGGAAAGCGAGTTCCGGACCTTTTTCGCGGTAGGTCCGCTCAATCAAGTCTGAACGAAGCAAGACATTCGCCATCATCTGTGCAGGTCCATCATGGATTTCCCGGGAAAGCCGTTTCCGTTCTTCTTCTTGCGCTTCGATTATGCGCAGGCTATAATCGTGCTTTAGCTTGTCCGTATCGATCGCTTCTTCCACTTCCTCGAAATCGGAAGTGAGGTAATTCATCGTGACGTTCAAACGGTTGACGAGATGCTCTGCGTGCTCGATGGTTTGAAGAAGCGATTGAAGCCGGCGCTGCAGCCTGTCCCGCTTTTGGCGGAACTGCTTTTCTTCAGAGCGGTTGGCTGACAATTGTTCCTGAAGTTCATTGGCCTTTTCATAAGCCTGCCGAATTTGCGTTTCAGAAAAAGTTTCAAAAAGCTTGGACACCTCTGCCAGCCGGCGCCGCGCTGCGCGGGTCTTTTCTTCGAGAAGGTCTCCGGCTTTCATGATCCTGGAAATGTTGGACCTAATGTCTTCAAGTTCATCTTTCATATTTTCATAACTTTGGCGACTTTGTTCACTGATGACGAAAATCTCTTGTTTCGAGCTTTCCATTTTTTCCAGTACCTCATTAAAAATGGAGTCGAGTGCTTTCACATCGAATTTCTTAGCCATTCTAAAACCGCCTTAGCTATACTGAACTGTATATAGAGGTAAAATCCTTGCACCTTTATGCCTGTTACAGCTCATATAAGTATATCACTTTATAAGCAAATCCGTATTAAAAACACATTACAAATTATCTGATTATATTTTACACCAGGGGGCGTTAAAATGCGAGAAAATTACAAAACCGTCGGCGAATTAAAAGAATGCGAAATTATTATACAAAAATCCCGTTTTATCGGCCATGCGGCACGTGCGCAAACCGAAAAAGAAGCGATGGATTTTATTGAATCCATTAAAGCCAAGCACCGCAGTGCTAATCATAATTGTTCGGCTTATATCATAGGGGAACATGATATTATTCAAAAAGCAAATGATGATGGCGAACCGAGCGGCACTGCCGGCGTCCCTATCCTGGAAGTTTTGAAAAAACAGGGGTTAAAAGACACAGTAATAGTCGTGACCCGTTATTTCGGCGGCATCAAGCTCGGCGGCGGCGGATTGATCCGTGCATACGGCCGGAGCGCTAGCGAAGCGATCGCATCGACGGGCATTGTAGAACGCAGGCTTCATGGCTTGATGGCCGTCTCCATCGATTACACATGGCTCGGCAAAGTTGAAAACGAAATCCGCCAGTCCGAATACCCGCTGCAAGATATACAGTATGGAAGCGGAGTCGAGGTTCTGGTACACGTTCCTGTCGAGCTGGAACAGCAATTTACTGAATGGATCAACGAAATGACTAATGGCCAAGCCGGCATTACATGCCTTAAGCAGGAATTCCTGGAGTTCAAATTGCCCTAATCATTTATATTTACGTATCATTCGAGTCAGTATATAATAAATAGAATCGAAGGAATTGTGCACCAAATACCTACTGCCCGCTTTTCCATCAACCATGAAAGAATAGGAACAATCGAATTGAATACTCGGTTAACCCATTCCTAATAGAGGAGTTTTAACCATGAACCGTAAAATCTATCGCAAAAGCAAGAACAGCAAGAAACGGACAGCGATCAAGGTCATCATCACTCTTGCTTTGTCGGTGCTCATTTGCGGCTCCGCCTATGGCATCTACCTAGTAAAAAAAGCGGAAAATGCCGCGGACAACGCATTTGAAACTGCTGGAGACCGTGACAAGTCCGATCTCCGCGATGAACAAGTCGAGCCATTGCATGACAACGTCTCCATCCTATTCGTCGGTGTAGATAACAGCAAAAAGCGGGACCAAAGCGAAAACACCACCCGATCCGATGCACTGGTCCTTGCGACATTGAACAACGATGACAAAACCATCAAGCTGGTGAGCATTCCGCGTGATACCTACGCTTATATCCCGGATGCGGATGAAGAAGATAAGATTACGCATGCTTACGGCTATGAAGGAACAAGTTCGACCATCGGAACTGTTGAAGAATTGCTTGAAGTGCCGGTCGATTATTATGTCCGCATGGATTTCGAGGCATTTATCGATGTGGTCGATGCGCTGAATGGCATCGAAGCTAGAGTTCCTTATGACATGGAAGAAAAAGATGAAAACGATGTCCACGGTGCAATTGTCCTTGAAGAAGGTTTGCAGACCTTGGACGGCCGGGAAGCTCTGGCACTCGCCCGCACCCGCCATTATGACAATGACATTGAGCGCGGCAAACGCCAGCAGATGATTATCGAAAGCATCATGAACAAGATTCTGTCTGCATCGTCCATTTCAAAATATGGCGATGTGATCGATGCAATCGGCGACAACATGAAAACAAACCTGAAATTCCGTGACATGCAGGCATTCTTCGAATATGCGAAGAACGGCAAACCGGATGTCGAAACACTTACACTTGAAGGCTATGACGATATGTCCACCGGCGTCTATTATTGGCAGCTTGATGAAGAATCTTTGGGAGAAGTCCAGGACATCCTCCAAAGCCATCTCGGGCTGAAGCCGGATACTTCGACCATGTCGGACACGAGCGAGACCGATATCGCAGAACACACACATGAAGACGATGAATATTGACCGCAGCGTTGCTGCGGTTTTTCTTATGCCTTTTTTAGGTACGCAAAAAAACGTGCCGGAAGCGATCGCTTCCGGCACGTTTCTGTTTTATTTGCCAATCAGTTTCACTAGGTTGATGAGCGGGCGGTAGTTCTTGCCGGCCAATCCTACCACTTCCACAAACAGCTCGATGGCAATCAGCATGACACCGATCAGCAGGATTCCTCCCCACAATGTCGCCTGCGAGAACAGCAAAGCTGCCAGGCCGAACAAAGCGGCGATCCCGTAAATGATCAACACTGTCTGGCGGTGTGAAAATCCGATATTCAGCAGGCAGTGGTGAAGATGCGATTTGTCAGCTGCTGAAATGGATTGTTTCTCCCGGACGCGCCGCACAATGGCGAAGAACGTATCCGAGATTGGCACCCCCAGCATGATGATTGGGATAATCAATGCCACTACCGTGACGTTCTTGAAGCCCATCAATGCCAGAACGGAAATCATGAAGCCGAGGAACAAAGCCCCTGTGTCTCCCATGAAGATCTTCGCTGGATGGAAATTATAGAAGAGAAAGCCGATGGAGCTGGCTGCCAGTATTGATGCCAATGCCATGACGAACGGATCGCCCATGATATAGGCCATGATGGCAAGCGTGGTCAGCGCAATCGTCGAAACGCCGGCTGCAAGGCCGTCCAAACCGTCGATCAGATTGATCGCATTGGTAATGCCGATAATCCAGATGATCGTCAATGGAATACTGAAGTAGCCGAAATCCAACTCTCCGCCGAACGGCAAGTTGATGAACGAAATTTCCAGGCCGCCGCCGACCACAACGATTGATGCTGCAATCAGCTGGCCGAGCAATTTCGCTTTTGCGGTGATTTCATACATATCATCCAGGACACCGGTGATCGTGATCAGCAAAGCGCCGATCAGGATCGCTGTCGAAATCGGGATAAACGCCGGTTCCACTGCATTAGAAATGGATTCTTCCGGACGCAGGATAAAATAACCGATCACAAATGAACCAAATATAGCTAATCCGCCTAAACGCGGCATAATTCTCGCGTGCACTTTTCGATAATTGGGACGGTCAACCGCACCTACCCGGAACGCCAACCGTTTCACTAACGGAGTCAGAACTATCGATGCAATGAATGCCAAAACCAAAGTAAGGTATAGCATGTCTTTCCTCCTCAGAACTTCTAAATTCTACATACAAATCCATCTTCAGTATAACATATTTTTACCAGAAATAAAGACTTTAGGACAGATTGTAACCTTTGTTATTTCATTTTGACGCCATTGCTTCAAAAAGGTTTCCCTATGCACTGTGGAGTTCGGAGCAAAAGTTTGTTAAAATATTCAAAGAGCTTAGGAATTATGAAAAGTGGATGCGCCTGTCCAAACCCGACTAGCGCTAAAAGGTTTGGCAGACATGGCTCTTTTCACCATGACAGCTAAAGCAGACCGTGGCTCGAGGGGCTTAGTGCTGGAGTATGGAGATAAAACCAAGAGCTGAAAACCTATACTTTCTTGATCTACAAAAAAGGAGATTATTATAAATGGTGACGTTATTTAAGCGTTCTGCTAAACCCAATACAAGACAATTGAAGAAATACCATAAAATCGTAAAAGAAATCAACAGCCTGGAGTCCCGCTACCAAGCAATGAGCGACCAGGAACTGCAGGATATGACCTTGGATTTCCGCCACCAGCTCGAAGCCGGTGCAAAAATCAATACCCTGATTCCCCACGCCTTTGCAGTCGTGCGCGAAGCATCAAAACGCGTGTTGAACATGCGCCATTTTGATGTCCAGCTGATCGGCGGCCTGGTGCTTGCCGAAGGGAACATCGCCGAAATGCCGACAGGCGAAGGGAAAACGCTTGTCGCTTCCCTCCCCGCCTATACCCGGGCGCTTGAAGGAAAAGGCGTCCACATTATCACTGTCAATGATTATCTTGCCCAGCGCGACTATGACCAGATCGGGCAAATCCACCGCTTCCTTGGTTTGTCTGTCGGCCTGAACCTGCCGACGATGAACACAGTGGAAAAAGCGAAAGCCTACCAAGCGGACATTACATATGGCGTCGGCACAGAATTCGGATTCGACTACCTGCGGGACAATATGGCTCAGTCCAACCGCGAAAAAGTTCAGCGCCCATATCATTACGCCATCATCGATGAAGTCGACAGCGTGCTGATCGATGAAGCGAAGACGCCACTGATCGTGGCCGGCAAAACCAAAGCCAGCGCCGAATTGCACCGGATCAGTTCACTTCTTGCTGCACGATTCAAGGATGGAATCGATTACGATTACGACGATGAAACCAAAGCGACTTCATTGACGGATGCCGGCATCGAGAAAGTGGAAAAAGCGTTCGGCGTCGACAACCTCTACGAATTGGAGCACCAGACGCTTTACCATTACGTCATCATGGCAGTCCGCGCACATGTCATGTTCAAGCGGGATGTCGACTATATCGTCAAAGACAATAAGGTTATGCTTGTGGACATGTTCACCGGCCGCCCGATGGATGGGCGTACGCTCTCCGACGGCCTTCACCAGGCAATCGAAGCGAAAGAAAATGTTCCGGTCACGGAAGAAAATAAAGCACAAGCCCAGATTACGATCCAAAACTATTTCCGGATGTACCCTTCCCTCTCCGGCATGACCGGAACCGCTAAAACACAGGAGAAGGAGTTCAACGAAGTCTACGGCATGGACGTCGTACAAGTGCCGACGAACAATCCGCGTGCACGGATCGATTTGCCGGACCGCGTATTCCGCACAGCGGAACAAAAATATAAAGAAGTGGCAAGAGAAGTCGCTAAACACCATGAAAAAGGGCAGCCGGTCCTGGTGGGAACCACTTCCATTCTGCAATCGGAAGCAGTTGCCGAATACTTGGCAGCAGAGAACCTGGAGTTCCAGTTATTGAACGCGAAGAGCGTCGAACAGGAAGTTGCGCTCATTTCACAAGCCGGCCAGCTGAATCAAATTACAGTTGCCACCAATATGGCGGGCAGAGGTACTGATATCGTCCTCGGCGAAGGCGTCCAGTCCATCGGCGGTTTGCATGTGATCGGTACCGAGAAACATGAGAGCCGGCGCATCGACAACCAGCTGAGAGGCCGGTCAGGGCGCCAGGGAGATCCTGGTTCCACCCAATTCATCATTTCGCTCGAAGATGACATGTTCAAGCGTTTCGCAAAAGAAGATGTCGAGAAATTCGAAAAGAAGATTTCCCTTTCAGAAGAAGGCGAGATCCTGAACAAAGACGTTCACGAATTGACGGAACGGACACAACGGATTGTGGAAGGCTCGCATTTCTCTATGCGGGAATACAATTTGAAGCTTGACGATGTCATCAATGACCAACGGAAGATCATTTACGACCTCCGCAACCGCGTCCTAGAAGGCAACGAACATTTTGATTTGCTTAAGATGATGGTTGCAGACGCGGCTGATTTCCTTATTTCTGATACTTTACCCGAAGATGGGGACTATGAACCGGTTCATCTGCAAAAACTTCAGGCCGAATTGGAAAAACTTTTGAAACAGCCGGTCGAGCTTCCGCAAAATGCCAGTAAACGGAAAAAAATCGATGAAGCGGTCGCACCTGCTTTGGAGAAAGCGAACCAGCTCATCGAGGCTTTCGCCGACAACAAACGGGTGGATGCGACCATACCGGCCGTAATGAAGTCCTATATCGACCAGATGTGGGTCAAGCATCTCGAAACGATGTCCCACTTGAAAGAAGGCATCGGGCTCCGTTCATACCAGCAGGAAGATCCGATGAGAATATACCAGCGTGAAGGGCTCGAATTGTTCGCCGGAAACTTCCAAGGCTTGCGTTATTCCATTTCCAGTGAACTTCTCGGATTCTTACACATGCTTGAAAAGGAGGAAGACCAATGAGCATATTTTCATTGTTTAAAAAAGATGCAAAAACCGGCCATGATTCGGTCATTGACTCCACCGAATTGGTCGGCGATTCTCCGGCAGAAGCGGATGGCACAGCTGAAGTTGCCACTTCCCTTTCCATATCGCCCGAATGGAATCTTGCTAAAGAGCAGGAATATGTTCTGAAATTCCTTTCAAATGATCTGCAGCCGCTGAAACCGAACCAATTGTCATTGGCCGGCATCGGGATCGAGAAGGAAGCCAGCACAGGTGATTGGCATGTACAGGCATTCCTCCGTTCTTCTTTGGATCGCCCGATTACATTAGGGAAAGCGGAGCTCCTGCTATTGGATGCCGACAAAAAACCGGTTGCCGCGCAGGAATTCGATTTATCGCTTCTCGGTTCCCTGCCGCCGCAGTCGGACCGGCCCTGGATTTTCAAATTCCACAAAGAAAACATCAAAGCAGAAGATCCTTCCGCAATGGAATGGTCATTGGCATTCAATGTCCAGTCGCTGGTTCCCCATTCCCTGGACTTAGATGAATCATGGGAACAGGCACTGGCTCCAGAACAAAAAGCGGCACTCGAAAATGCAGTCAAATCCTTGCCGGCATTAAAGCCGCGGGAAGTGAACATCGTCGGCTTCCAATCCAAATTTACGGAAAACGGAGATTTGGCGGTTTCCGTCTTTATCCGGAATGGCCATACCCGGCACATCAACCTTGAACAGGCTCCGTTGGAGGTGCTGGACGCCAACGGCCAATTGGTCAGCAAAGGATCTTTCAAATTGGAAGGGTTCACGGTGAAAGCCAATACCACACGGCCATGGACGTTCATTTTCCCCCAAAAACTGATTTTGATCGAGAATCCGGACATGTCCCGTTGGACTGCCCGCTTCGCGAAATAATAAAAGCTCAGCCGCGTATGAAGCGGCTGAGCTTTTATTTGTCTTGGCGGATCAGCTCTTTCTCAAGAGATTCATCCAGTCCGGTCTTCAGTGTTTTCATCCCTTCGGCAGCCAGCCACTCCCTCACAGCTTCCGCTGATTTCTTTGCACTCTTGGCAGTGAGCCCTGCCGACTTCGCTTTTGCATTGTCTACAGTAAAGAACCCTTGAGGATAGTCTGCTGAAACCGGAATCCAAAACGGGATATTAAACGGCTCGATGTGCTGCTTTTCGAGAAAGGCATCATCCCTCCAATGGAGCTTTCCACACTCTTCGGTGCTGACCGATTCGACAAATTCATCCATTTGGATCGCATCCGCAGCCAAGTTGAAGGTGCCACCTGCTTTTCTTTCAGCCTGGCTGACAATGAATTCTGCCGGGTCCCGTGCATCGATCTACTGGACTCTCCTGTCCTTGCTCCCCGGTACCAGAATGTCGCGCGGCTCTGCCAATCTCTTTGCCCAATAAGTGAAGCGGTCAGTCGGATCAAAGGGCCCCACAACAATGCCTGGCCGGATAATGAGCGCTTCCTCACCCATGCGTTCTCTAACCAGCCGCTCACACATGGCTTTCAACGGCCCATATGTTTCACCAGTTACTTTATCGCCTTTGATTTCCTGCAGGAAGACAAAGGAACTTTCGCTGGCCGGTCCTTGCTTGAAATCGTTGTAGACTGAAATGGTGGAAATAAAGGTGAAATGGCCGGTTTGAAGATGCTCCAATACCGGAATCAGATCCGCAGGTGAATAGGCATTGGTATCGATTGCTGCATCCCATATCCGTCCGGCTAATTTCTGCGCATCCCTTCTCCGGTCTCCCGTAATGCATGGCAACTCCGGAAACAGGCTGGGATTGCTTTTTCCGCGATTAAACAATGTGACATTATGCCCTTTTTCAACTGCTTTTCGCACGATATGACGACCGACAAATGAAGTTCCGCCTATAATGAGCAAGTCCATTTCGTAACCCCTTTTCATTTACAGCAGATTTATTGCATTTTTTCGACAATGAGCTATACTGTTCCTAAAGCTTACCATCATTATATTCTATTTAGGGGTGCAAATAAACATGACTGGCAACTTCCAGTTTTATGCCGATTTGACTGAATGGACGCCATGGGATGAAGCCGCTGTTCTGAAAATGGAAAGCGAGCAACGCGCAGAGTTGGCGAAAGCGATTTGCTGCGAAGGCCTGCTGATTGATCTGTCCATGGACCAGCATGCGGACGTGCGAAAAGGGGTCGCTGCCAATCCCAATACACCGCTAATGACCTTGAAGCGCCTTGCTGAAGAAGATTTGTGCAGCAGCGTATCGGATATTGCTCAGAATACACTCCTTTCTCTTAGAGGATAACTTACAAAAAAAATCCAGCCCGTAGGCTGGATTTTTGTTTTGGATAAAAGTTTAAAACAGTTTCGGCGTTGGCGGTGTGCCTGGGCGTTTGTCTCTATCTTCATCATAAGGGCCTCTGTCAGACCGATGGCGTGAGCCGCCGTCCTGGTCATGATCGTTCAACAGATGCTCTTCTTCAGAATCTCGGCCAAATGGAGCCGGCCCGAGATTCGGATCGATGCCTGGTGATTGGTCGTCCTGTCTGCGGCGCACTCCGTCGTCTCCATCAATCACGTCGCCGCCGGTGTTTTCGCCTAACCCCGGTTCATGCTCCATCAACTTTTCTTCCGGAGCTGTTTCATCCATCGTTTGGCCTCCGGTCGTCGGATGGATGTTTTCGCCTTTTACTCGCGAGTCCTTCGGATTGTTGCCATAAGCCGACTGGCCATTTTGCTCTTCCCGCGTCGTTTCTGAAGTGTAGATCTCTTCAGAACCCAAGTTCGCTGGATTCGAAGCATGCCGGATTGTTGAATCCGTATAGTTCCGGTTTCCAGACGGCGCTGCTCCCTCCGTATATAATAGGATGGCTCCATTTTCCAAATCATCCTGATACGTGTCAATCTGGCGTTCTTCCAAATCCAGTCTTTTCAGTTCTTCCCGGACTGTATCCCTTCCGGTGAAGAAAGATTTGAACTTGCTGCCTGTGGATCCGGTTTCATGCGTATGGATTCCGTTAAGGTCGGTAGTTGCACCAAGTACTGCATCATCATGGACCAGCACGTGGATGTCATTTTCCCGATAGCCCATGTTCTTCAATTCTTCAACACGTCTATGCATTTCTTCCTGGCTGTAAGCCATCGTGAATTCCCGGTTTCTTGATTCCATTGATTTCAGCCTCCTGATTTGGATATGTTATTAATACCTAACTACCCTTTAGCCCGGACAGCTGAAACATCCGCCAATCAAAAAGCCACCGAATGGCCTCGTTGGACAAGAACTTGTTCCCCTGACAGATTGGTTTTTCCTGTTCTATTTACTGACTGCATTTTCCACCGCTTTCGCTACAACCATATGCACTTGCGGGTCAAGCGGATGCGGAACGAGGTCGCCTGGCTTCGTATGGTAGACGATCGCTTCAGCTGCTGCGATAAGCATCGGATAAGTAATCGTTTTTGCTCCAGCATCCAAAGCGCCCCGGAAGATTCCTGGGAAGCCAAGGACGTTATTGATCATTCGTCCATCCGCAGCATAAGCCGCGCCTGCTTCGAGTGCGTCCTCGGGTTTGATTTCAGGATGTGGATTCGACAACGCCAAGATGATCTGCCCTTGGCGGACCATTTCGGGTTTGATCAATCCCGGCACGCCCGTTGTAGCGATGACGATGTCGCAAGTTTGCATCAATTCCTCAAGAGTGTCCAAAGTTTTTCCATCATATGAACGGAGGCGTTCTTTTGCTTCTTCATTGCGGTCGAGCCCGTAGACTTCGCCGACTCCATACGCCATCAGCATTCTGCAAATCGCCAAGCCGGCTGCCCCAAGGCCCACCTGGCCAATAACCGCGTTTTCGGGTTCGACGCCTGCGGCCCGGCATGCCGACAGGACTGCCGCCAGCGTAACAACTGCCGTTCCGTGCTGGTCGTCATGCATGACCGGTATCGGAAGCTCCGCTTTCAACCGCTCTTCGATTTCAAAGCAATGCGGCGATCCGATGTCCTCCAGCAAAATTGCTCCATAGCCCTGATGGATGTGCTTCACGGTATTGACAACTTCGTCGACATCGCTGGTATCGAGCAGGATTGGGACGCCGCTGATGCCGACAAACTGGTCAAAGAGTACAGCTTTGCCTTCCATGACCGGCATTCCGGCAACCGGCCCGATATTGCCGAGACCTAAAATTGCAGTTCCGTCAGTCACGATGGCGACGGTGTTGCCGATGCTTGTAAAATAACGAGCTTTCTCCGGATCTTTTTGAATAGCCGTACACACTTCCGCCACTCCGGGCGTATAGACTTTCCGGAGATCAGCCAGCGACCGGACGTCGATCTTGCTTTGCATATGTATCTTTCCGCCTTCATGGGCTTTCAGCACTTCATCGCTCACGGCGTGGACGAGGATTCCTTCCCCAATCGAGCGGACGGCTTCAACCACATCCTCCAGGATCTGTTCGCTTCCACAATACACTGAAATATCCCTTACCGTAGATAACGTCGTTATTTTAATCGTTTTGATATCCCCGATGTCTCCCATCGCATTGCCGATGGCAGTTGCCACTTTTGCAAAATTGCCCGGACCTGCCGGAGTTTCGACAATCAGGGTCCGCATTATTTGTCTTTCTGCCATTTTTCGTTCACCCTCCTTGAAAAGTATCTTTCTATATTACTACGATTGAGTCTCCAAAACAAAGGCATTCCGACCTTTAAGCGCTAAAAAACCTTCACCCGTTTTGGGGTGAAGGCTTGGAATCATTTGTATTTGCGGTCGCTTTTCGAGTGGCGTTCGGATTCTGTCATGGCGCCTTTCGCTTTCTCCACTTCCGGTTTCTTTTGGGTTGTGAAAGAAACATGATGCTCGTCGTGCATCAAGATCGGGTCGTTCTGGAAACTTTCACCCCGCTCGAAACGGTCTTCCTGCTCATCGAACCTGTTGTCGACCCCTTTAACGAAATCGCTGGCTTCCGGATCGATCGGATTTCCTTCCCGATCTTTCAAATGCGTCCGTTGCATCACTTCACTGATATTCTCGCGGCTCTGGTCTACATAGATCAGGACTCCGCCTTTTTCCAGATCTTCTGCGTAGCGTTTTTTATCATCATCGGAAAGGTCCAGCGCTTTCACGCCGCCTTTGCCGAATATGCCTTTGAACTTCTGGGAAATGCTGCCCGCTTCCTCCACTTCCAAGTGGGTGCGCTGCTCCACCCGTTCGAAATGGTCGTCCTTTTCTGCCATCAGGTGCAGATCCTCTTCGCTATAGCCCTGCTGTTTCAGGCTCTCGATTTTTTTTAGTAAATCCTGTTCAGAATAAAGTACTGCTAACACGTGGATAGTCGAGCTCATATAGAAAACCTCCATTAAGAATTAAGTAGTTTTCCTCTCTTTACCCTTAACGGGGGAAACCCTAAACTTGAGCGGCTGGCTCTTCCTCTTTTTCCAATTTCAGTTCAGCAATCTCTTCGTCCGACATTTTCTCGATTGTGAAGCCCGTGTAGGCAAAAATGATGGAAATGATCGGCACGGCATAATTGAATACTGCAAAAGCGGCATACTCAAATGCACTGACGCCCAACGTTCCGAAAATAAAGACGCCGCATGTGTTCCAGGCAAAAAACACCGATGTCAGCGTTCCGCCGTCTTCCAACGCCCGGGAAAGGTTTTTCGATTTCAGGTGCTTGTTTTTATAGGATTGCGCGAACATGCGGGAAGGCACAACAATCGATACGTATTGCTCGGCGCACGCCGCATTCGTTGCGGTTGCCGACATGACTGTCGCTGCCACCACTCCCCCGCCGGTCTTTGCAATCTTCAAGATTTTGTCCATCATGGCCTGCAGCATGCCCGTATGCTCCAGGATGCCACCAAACGACATGGCCACCAGAATCATCGAGACAGTGTACATCATTGAATCCAAGCCGCCGCGGTTGAACAATTCGTCCACCAGTTCGTTGCCGCTGTCGATGACAAAGCCCCCTTGAAGCGCCCCGACCGCATCTGTTACGCTGGAACCCTGGATGAAGATTTGGGCCAGGAAACCAAGAAGCACCCCAACGATCAATGCCGGAATGGCCGGGACTCTGCGGGCCACCATCACGAAAACAATCAGCGGAATCAACAACAGAAGCGGCGAGATGACAAAACTTTCCCGCAAGACGCTGGCGGTTTGGGCGATATCTGAAGTGTTCGTCCCGTCCGCGGAAAAATTACGGCCCAGGTACCAATAGACGGCCAGCGCAATGACAAAACCAGGGATTGTTGTATACCACATATGCTTGATATGGACGAAAAGGTCTGTATTCGTCAAGCCGGCCGCAAGATTGGTCGTATCCGACAGCGGCGACATCTTATCTCCGAAATAAGATCCAGAAATGATCGCCCCTGCCACCATCGGCGCAGGTATCCCCATGCTCAGTCCGATCCCCATTCCGGCAACGCCGACCGTTCCCATCGTGGACCAAGAACTCCCGATTGCCAGCGAGACGATTGCACAAATTATGGCAATCGACACAAGGAAAAATGCCGGAGTCAAGATTTCCAACCCGTATAAAATAAGTGTGGCGACAATTCCGCCGCCAATCCAGGAACCGATGATCAGGCCGATTAATATGATAATGATGACAGCCGGCAAAGCGAGCCGGATTCCTTTATACATGCCTTCTTCGATTTCCTTCCATTTAAAGCCGAAACGCCACGCCACAAGTCCGGCAGCCACCGTACCGACCAGCAGCGGGATATGCGGCCCCTGCTTTAAGTAAACAATGGTGACGAGCATGATGCCGATCATGACGAGCAACGGTACGATTGCCCAGCCGAATGTAATTTTTCTTTCCATCTTTCCCCCTCTTTTCTTTGCGGATTTGATCATCTAGTATATTCCGCAAAAAAATCTTAATTCCTTCTTTTAATAATCTTAATTACATTATAATAATTTCCCTTGTAGGTATAATTTACCTTTTATTTCAGAAATTAAAATAGGTCTTAAAAAGGCAGTTAATTTCGAAAATTGATGATATCATATGTATACAAAGCTTTATGGAGTTCATTATATTTATGGAGGCGGATATTATAGTACTCAATAATTTACCAACTTTTCATTCTTCAGAACCGTCGACTAAATTGGAAAGGAACTCTCCTACGTGGATGCTCGAAGTTCTGCCCATGCATATGGAAAGGAGAGAATCAATGGACACTGGCTTACGCCTCAAATACCACCGGATAAAAAAGAAAATCAGTTTAGAAGATGCAGCGTCTGGCATTCTCTCTCCAAGGGAATTAAAGAAAATCGAGTCAGGCATGAAGGAACCGGCACTTAAAGAACTGGAGGCCCTTTGCAAGAAGCTTGAAATCTCACTTGCACCGAAGGACAACCCAGTAGGCAAAGTCCTGGTCAAAAATTTTAAGACTGCGCTGCTCCATCCCCAGAACAAAGGGAAAATCATGGAACAGTATTCCGATATCCAAGATCATCCGCTTCTCAGTGTTGATGAAGACATCGAACTCGAATACCGTATCCAGCAGATCCGCTATTTCATCGTGACCGGCGATTTGGACAGTGCGGAAGAAAAGCTGAAAGATATGGAACGCTTCAAGGAATTCATGGATCAGGAGCAATTTTACTTATTCCATAAATACAACGGCAATTATCATTACATCCTGAATGATTTCGAGAAAGCGCTGAAAACATATTTGATGGCTGAAAAGATTGCACCGAGTACTGTCCCGGCTTCTGAAAAAGGAGATTTGTATTACTCAATCGGCATCTCAGCTTCACAATGCTGGGATACGGATTTGGCATATAAATACACTGATTTGGCACTGAAAACTTATCAGCAGGAATTTATTCCGAAGAGAATTGTGGAATGCCATATGAATATGGGAGTCACGCACCATAGATTAGGAAATTTCAAAACTTCTTTAGAACATTATAAAAACGCACTGACTATTGGCAAAAAACTTGAAATTGATATATTGAGATTTACAACGGAATATAATGTCGGTTATTCGTATTTTTTAAATCAAGAATTTGAATTAGCTATCTATCATATGGAAGCTGCATTAGAATATTTGCCAAAAGAGTATACAGCTGACTTACTTTTAAGTTATGCAATTCTTATTACATCAAATATAGAAAAAGGTAATCTGAATGAAGCAAAGGCATGGGCAACTAAAGGAAAAGAGTTAATTGAAAGTAAAAATTTAAACCTTTATTCTCCTACTAGTGAAGTTTTTAAAATTGGATATTTAGAAGTACTTGCTCTAAATTATCTTATTGAAGAAAATTTTAAAGAATTCGAAGAAATTTTTATCAATCATTTAATATCATGTCTTGAAAATTACAAAAACTTTTATGAATTGGGATATTTTTATAGTGTGATGGGTAATGTATACTATAAACAGAGACTTTTCGAAAAGTCTGCTTTTATGTTGAACAAATCTCAAGAAGCTTTTAAAAAATTAGTAAGAATTACATGAGGAGTGAGAAAATGAAGAAGACAGCCGGGTTTGTGTTAACGACAGTTTTAGTGCTTACAAGTTTATCAGCAGTCTACAGTGGTCAAGAAAAAGAAGTTGCTATCGAGCGCATTCCGGAACCTTGGTCAGTAAGATCAGAAGTTGCTATCGAGCGTATTCCTGAACCTTGGTCTGTAAGACAGGAAGTTGCTATCGAGCGCATTCCTGAGCCGTGG
>NZ_JBQJJG010000019.1:0-4990 GCF_052078085.1 Planococcus sp. FY231025 | reverse complement strand
GAAATGACAGGATTTCTGTCATCTCGGCTCTTTTGATGCCTCCCGGTGATGTAGAGGGAGGGTTTTTCAGTGGCCTCCCTCTTGGAAATGTCTTTTTATTTTGAATTCATATCGTTGACATCGTTCCAACAAGATTGATACGATGGGGAAAGATTAATGTAGATAAAATCACTAGGGATTAGGAGTGTTGAAAATGGCGCGTATTGGAAATTCCGTTACTGAATTGATAGGCCAGACACCAATTGTAAAATTGAACCGGCTGACAGGTCCCGAAGACGCAGAAGTTTATTTGAAACTGGAATATTTCAACCCGGGGAGCAGCGTGAAAGACCGGATTGCCTTGGCAATGATTGAAGCTGCTGAAAAAGAAGGCAATTTAAAAGAAGGCGACACCATCATCGAGCCGACGAGCGGCAACACCGGTATTGGCTTGGCGATGATCGCTGCTGCCAAAGGCTATAAATCCGTGCTAGTCATGCCTGAGACAATGAGCATGGAGCGGCGCAACCTGCTCCGCGCATATGGAGCTGAGCTGGTCCTTACCCCGGGACCGGACGGGATGAACGGTCCGAACGGCGCTATCAAAACGGCCGAAAAATTGGCTTCAGAAAACGGCTGGTTTATGCCGCAGCAGTTCAAGAATGCCGCCAACCCAGAAATCCACCGTTTGACTACTGGTCCTGAAATTGTCGAAACGATGGGCGATCAACTGGATGCTTTTATTTCCGGAATCGGTACAGGCGGTACCATTACCGGTGCTGGGCAAGTATTGAAGGAACATTATCCGAACATCCACTTGGTAGCGGTCGAGCCGACCGATTCGCCGGTTCTTTCCGGAGGCAAGCCGGGCCCGCATAAAATCCAAGGCATTGGCGCCGGTTTCATACCGGAAGTGCTGGATACGAAAATCTATGACGAGATCATCCAAGTGACGAATGACCAGTCTTATGAAACAGCCCGAAGAGCAGCGCGCGAAGAGGGCATCCTTGGAGGCGTTTCTTCAGGAGCGGCCATCTATGCTGCGCTGGAAGTTGCAAAACGCCTCGGCAAAGGCAAGAAAGTGCTGGCAATTATCCCGTCAAACGGCGAACGCTACTTGAGCACCCCGCTTTATCAATTCGAAGAAAATTAAAACGACCTAAAAGAGTGTGCCGCGTGCATGCTCTTTTATTGTGGCGGAAAAAACGCCATTCGCGTTAAGATAAGGGCAAACATTATTTCCCGGGCAATAAACCGAACGGATAGGAGCATGCATAAATGGACATCAACAAGCAAACATGGGTTATGGGCATACTTAATGTGACGCCGGATTCTTTCTCGGATGGTGGAAAATACACCACTGTGGATCAGGCGCTGGCGCAAGCGAAAAAAATGATAGTTGATGGAGCTGATATCATTGATGTAGGCGGTGAATCGACGCGTCCAGGCTATACGATGATTTCGGATGAAGAAGAAATTTCCCGCGTTGTACCGGTTATCAAAGCTTTAGCGGAAGAAACCGATGCATTAATTTCCATTGATACTTACAAAGCGGCCGTGGCAGAAGCGGCGGTTGCGGCAGGGGCCCATATCATCAATGACATCTGGGGTGCTAAATACGAGCCTGCTATTGCCAAGATCGCAGCCAAGTGGGATGTGCCGATTATTTTGATGCACAACCGTAACGATACGTCATACAATGACTTCTGGAAAGAAGTACAGGAAGATATGGATGAAAGCATAGGAATTGCGCTGGCAGCCGGCGTCCCTAAAGAGCGCATCTGGCTGGATCCGGGCATCGGGTTCGGCAAAACAACTGCCCACAATATCGAAATGATGCAGCATCTTAAAGAATTCGTAGAACTGGGGTATCCGGTGCTGCTCGGCACTTCCCGCAAATCCTTGATCGGAAAAGTGCTTGGCCTGCCTGTTTCAGAGCGTCTTGAGGGCTCCCTGGCCACTGTATGCTTCGGGGTAGAGCGTGGATGCCAGATTGTCCGGGTGCACGACGTCAAAGAAACGAGCCGTACGGTCCGGATGATGGACGTGCTGACAGGGAAAGTACAGTATGAGGAGGCAGATTGATGGATTATATTTATGTGAACGATATGGAGTTTTACGGCTACCACGGCGTTTTTCCGGAAGAAACGAAACTCGGCCAACGTTTCCGTTTGACGGTTACGCTCGCGGTAGACTTGCGAAAAGCCGGAGAAACCGATGAGCTCGTACACACTGTAAATTATGGAGAAGTATACCAAGTGTGCCGCTCCGTTGTTGAAGGTGAACCGAAAAAATTGGTGGAAGCCGTGGCAGAAGAAGTCGCCTCCCGTCTTTTAGCGGAATTCCAATTGGTGAAAGGGGTACGGGTGCTAATGATCAAGCCGGACCCGCCGATACCCGGCCATTACAAATCGGTAGCCATTGAATTGACGCGGGGAGAATTCATATGAATGAAAGCTATCTGTCACTCGGCTCGAACATGGGCAACCGGCTCGATATGCTGAAGCAAGCGGTCCGTCTGCTGATGGAGCATCCCTCCGTGGAGGTAAAGGCAATTTCCTCCCTCTATGAAACCGAACCGGTCGGCTTTACAGATCAAGAACCGTTCCTGAATATGGTGGTCCGGATCGTAACGCCTCTGGCTGCGCTTGAACTCCTTGACGTCTGTCAGGAGGTTGAACGGAAATTGAACAGGGAGCGGATCGTCAGATGGGGGCCGCGGACAATAGATCTTGATATTTTGATTTACAATCATGACAATGTGGAGTCGGAGCGGCTCACCGTTCCGCATCCCCGGATGCATGAGCGGGCGTTTGTCCTCATCCCGCTCACGGAAGTGAACCCGGCGCTTGATGGTCTGCCTGAGCCGCCGGAACAAGGCGTCCGTTTATGGAGAACCTATAGCGGAGCCGAAGCGTTCGTGAAGGAAAAGTAGGCTTGCAACCGTGGCTGAATAAAAATATTCGTGAGAGCACGTTATCCTGAGAATGATGGGGAGCGGAAAATGCGGACGACAGGACCGGTGGGACAGAAGATTTCGGTCAGTTACTGGGACAGGCCAGCAGGGGAACTGGAAGAACGTAAAGCTGCAGACAATGCGGTTTAAATTCAATATATGAGCTGCCATGATTTTGTGGCAGCTTTTTTATATGGCTAACGAATAGAAATTGTGTACAATAGAGAAATACACGAACGAGCGTGGTTTTTAAAGAAAAAGGAGTGTAGGACATGTCAGAAGAGTTAAACGATCAAATATTGGTGAGACGCCAAAAAATGCAAACCTTCCGTGATAACGGAATGGATCCATTCGGATCGCGTTTTGAACGCACTCATCTTTCAGAAGAAATTATCAAGGAGTTCAGCGAACTTTCAAAAGAAGATCTTGAAGCCAACCCTCAGGAAGTTGTAATCGCAGGACGCATTATGACGAAGCGTGGGAAAGGGAAAGCAGGATTCGCACACGTGCAAGATTTAAAAGGCCAAATCCAGATCTATGTCCGCAAAGATGCAATCGGCGACGAAGCTTACGAGTTTTTTAATACAGTTGACCTAGGTGATATCGTCGGCGTAAAAGGGACAGTTTTCAAAACAAACGTTGGAGAACTTTCCGTTAAAGCGAAGGAAGTGGTTTTCTTAACAAAAGCGCTTCGTCCGCTGCCGGAAAAATTCCACGGACTGAAAGATATTGAACAACGCTACCGCCAGCGCTACCTGGATCTGATTACAAGCGAAACAAGCAAAGAGACATTCATCCTGCGCAGCCGTATTATCCAGTCGATGCGCCGGTATCTGGATAACGAAGGGTTTTTAGAAGTCGAAACACCGATGCTCCATTCAATTGCCGGCGGAGCGACCGCGCGCCCGTTCATTACTCATCACAATGCCCTGGACATGGAAATGTTTATTCGGATTGCGATTGAATTGCATTTGAAACGGCTTATTGTCGGGGGCTTGGAAAAAGTATATGAAATTGGACGGGTATTCCGTAACGAAGGAGTGTCAACGCGGCACAATCCAGAATTCACAATGCTGGAACTTTATGAAGCCTATGCTGATTACAACGACGTGATGGCGCTAACTGAAAACCTCATTGCTCATATTGCCCAAGAAGTTCTTGGAACTACGACTGTTCAATACGGAGAAGATGAGATCAAATTGGCTCCTGGTTGGAGGCGTCTCCATATGGCGGATGCTGTAAAGGAATACACAGGTGTAGACTTCTGGCAGCAAATGACCAAAGAAGAAGCTCATGCTCTAGCGAAAGAACACAATATTGAAGTGAAGCCGACCATGGAAGTTGGCCACATCTTAAACGAATTCTTTGAGCAGAAAGTGGAAGAAGAATTGGTTCAGCCGACTTTTGTCTTCGGTCACCCAGTTGAAATTTCTCCGCTTGCTAAAAAGAATCCGGAGGACGAGCGCTTTACTGACCGTTTCGAGTTGTTCATTGTAAGACGTGAGCATGCCAATGCCTTTACGGAGTTGAACGATCCGATCGACCAGCGCGAACGTTTTGAAGCGCAGCTAGTTGAGAAGGCTGAAGGAAACGATGAGGCACATGAAATGGATGATGACTTCATCGAAGCGTTAGAATATGGAATGCCGCCAACAGGAGGACTGGGGATTGGGATTGACCGTCTAGTAATGCTGTTGACCAATTCTGCTTCTATCAGGGATGTACTTTTGTTCCCGCAAATGCGTCCGCGCGACTGATCTGTCCGTCTGGATGTTGATAGTTAAATGAACAGCTCAAGGTCCTTCCGCCTTGAGCTGTTTTAATTTCAAAAAAGTGCTTGCGTTGAATAAGAGCTGGTGCTATACTAATTGATGTCGCGTTTTCAGCGGCAAATACGGTTGAAACAAAAGATGAATTTTATTGTTGACTTCTTCTTGGGAAGCTGATAATATTGAAAAGTCGCCGTAAGAAAACGGCAAACAACATGAACCTTGAAAACTGAACAGCAAAACGTCAACGAAAGACGTCACGAGCGCCGAGGCGCGAGAACGGCTT
>NZ_JBQJJG010000018.1:0-17715 GCF_052078085.1 Planococcus sp. FY231025 | reverse complement strand
GGGTTTCCCCCTGTGAGAGTAGGACGCCGCTGGGCACATCGAAGGCCGTTACCTGAAAAGGTAGCGGCTTTTTTGTGTTTCAAAAATCCCGTCCTTTCGATCGCTTTCAGCCAAATTCCTTGTATATTGGGCGGCTGCATTATAATGTTGAAGAAAAATGAAAGGATGAATTCCAATGGCTTCGATCTATGACTTTGAAGTGAAAAAAGCGAACGGAGAAAAAGAAACGCTTGAAAAGTACAGAGGGCATCCACTGGTTATCGTCAATACAGCAAGCAAATGCGGATTTACCCCTCAATTCGAAGGGTTGGAAAAGCTTTACGAAAAGTATAAAGACCAAGGCCTCGAGATTCTTGGCTTTCCTTGCGGCCAGTTTAATGACCAGGAATTCGAAAGCCAGGAAGAAATCATGGAATTCTGCCAAGTGAATTACGGGGTGACCTTTCCGGTTTACGCAAAGGTGGACGTCAAGGGCGACCAAGCTGATCCTTTATTCCGGTATCTGACTTCCCAGCAGAAGGGAATGCTGACTGAAGCGATCAAATGGAATTTCACGAAATTCCTGGTCGACCGTGATGGCAATGTCGTTAAACGCTTTGCTCCGCAGACTCCTCCGAGCAATATGGAAGAAGATGTGAAAAACCTGCTGTAACGATTATTCGGAATAGTTTTTCTTCTTACTGTTTTCTTGACACTGCATACAGCCGCTGATAACCTTACAATAATATTCAAAAGGAAGCAGGAGGAGCCTCTATTATGTGGGAATCGAAATTTGTAAAAGAAGGTTTGACGTTTGATGATGTGTTGCTTGTACCAGCTCAGTCTGAAGTGTTGCCAAAGGACGTAAGTTTGTCAGTCGACTTGACGCCAACAATTAAATTAAACATTCCTATCATTAGTGCGGGCATGGACACGGTCACAGAAGCGAAAATGGCCATTGCGATGGCACGCCAAGGCGGCCTCGGCATCATCCATAAAAATATGAGCATTGAAGAACAGGCGGAGCAAGTGACAACTGTAAAACGTTCTGAAAACGGCGTTATTACGGATCCTTTTTTCCTGACTCCTGAACATCAGGTATACGATGCAGAACATTTGATGGGCAAATACCGCATTTCCGGAGTGCCGATCGTCAACAATATGGAAGAGCAAAAACTTGTAGGGATCATTACAAACCGCGATTTGCGCTTTATCCAGGACTATTCGTTGAAGATCGACGATGTCATGACGAAAGAGAAATTGGTGACGGCAGCCGTTGGAACCACTCTTGAAGAGGCAGAAAAGATTTTGCAGCAATACAAGATCGAGAAATTGCCGATTGTCGATGATGAAGGGACGCTAAAAGGGCTGATTACCATCAAAGACATCGAAAAAGTGATCGAGTTTCCAAACGGCGCGAAAGATGCACATGGCCGCTTGCTTGTAGGCGCAGCAGTCGGCGTCACTTCTGATACGATGCTCCGCGTAGAAAAATTGGTGAAAGCGCATGTGGATGTAATCGTTCTTGATACGGCACACGGCCATTCAAAAGGCGTTATGGACATGGTGGCCCAGATTCGCGCCACTTATCCGGAACTGGTCATTATTGCCGGAAACGTTGCCACAGCAGAAGGCACACGGGCATTGATCGAAGCCGGCGCTGACGTTGTCAAAGTAGGTATCGGGCCAGGGTCGATTTGTACGACACGCGTCATTGCAGGGGTCGGTGTACCGCAGATCACGGCAGTCTATGACTGTGCGACTGAAGCGCGGAAATACGGCAAAACCATCATTGCTGACGGCGGAATCAAGTTCTCCGGCGATATCATCAAAGCCCTTGCTGCAGGCGGACATGTGGTCATGCTAGGCAGTTTATTGGCTGGAACCACTGAAAGCCCGGGCGAAACGGAAATCTTCCAAGGCCGCCGCTTTAAGACGTATCGCGGAATGGGATCGATCGCTTCTATGGAAAAAGGGTCAAAAGACCGTTACTTCCAGGACGATGCGAAGAAATTGGTGCCTGAAGGCATTGAAGGCCGCTTGCCATACAAAGGCCCGTTGGCTGATACCATCCATCAGCTGCTGGGCGGCATCCGTGCCGGCATGGGCTACTGCGGAACGAAGGATCTCCAAGCGTTGCGCGAAGATGCACAGTTCATTAAAATGACTGGCGCTGGCCTCCGTGAGAGCCATCCGCACGACGTGCAAATTACAAAAGAATCGCCTAACTACTCAATTTCATGATTTGTGTATCTTTTGGCACCCTTATCTGCCTTTAACATGGCGGAAAGGGTGCTTTTTACATGTTTTTCTTTCAGGACCTGTATAATATGATAGAATAGCATGTGGAAACTTATAGATGGAGGTATTTATACACGTGAAAAATGTTTTACAAACAACTATGTTGCTGACTGTAATGGCTGTCCTATTACTGACTATTATCATTCCGCAGCAAACAAAAGCGGCGGATTCATTGAATATAATGGCAGATGCTGCAATTTTGGTAGATGCCGACTCTGGAAAAATACTTTACGAAAAAAATGCTGATGCTTCGCTTGGAATCGCCAGCATGACAAAAATGATGAGCGAGTACCTATTGTTCGAAGCAATCGAAGAAGGGCGTGTAACTTGGGACCAGGAATACTTGGTAACGGATTATACATACAAAATTTCCCAGGATATGCGTTTGAGCAACGTGCCATTGCGCGCGGAAGAACGGTACACGATCAAAGAGCTTTATGAAGCGATGGCGATCTACTCGGCCAATGCTGCAACAATCGGAATCGCTGAAACCATTGCAGGAACGGAAGAGGAATTCGTCCGTCTGATGAATGAAAAAGCGAAAGAATTCGGATTGAACGATGCTAAATTCGTCAATTCTACCGGTCTGAACAACGGCCATTTGATGGGCATGCACCCTAAAGGCACAGGAGCAACCGATGAGAACGTCATGTCGGCAACATCCGTAGCCAAATTGGCTAAAATCCTCTTGGACGACTATCCGGAAGTGTTGGAAACGACAAAAATCCCGAATAAAGTCTTCCGCGACGGAACAGACGATGCGACGAATATGGAAAACTGGAACACAATGCTCCCTGGCATGCTCTATGCCTATGACGGTGTGGACGGCCTGAAAACCGGAACAACTGATTTTGCCGGGCACAGCTTTACCGGAACGGCAAAACGCGGCGATACACGTTTGATCGCTGTGGTCATGAAAGCGGTGGATGATAAGGGCGTAGGCTCTTATAAAGCCCGTTTTGATGCAACGCGCGCCTTGTTCGATTTCGGCTTCAGCCAGTTCTCGTCTGAGGAAATCGTTCCTGCCGGCTACCAATTCAAAGAGCAGAAATCCTTGCCAGTGACAAAAGGCAAAGAAGATGAAGTCAACATTGCTGTAAAAGAACCGATTAAGATGATGATCCGCACAAGCGATAAGGACGTCTACCAGCCAGAATTGGTATTGGACGACTCTTTACTGGCTGACGGGGAAATCGAAGCGGCAATTGATGAAGGCAAAGTGGTCGGCACAGTGAAAGTGGCGAAAAAAGAAGGCGAAGATTACGGTTTCCTTGATGAGAAGTCCGGTGCTGCAGAAGTCGTGACGACTGAGAAAGTCGAACGCGCAAACTGGTTCTCCTTGTCGATGCAAGCGGTCGGAAGCTTCTTTGGAACGCTGTGGACAGGTGCACTTGATTTTATTAAAGGATTATTCTAAAAAAACGGCAGGCCATCATTGATGGCCTGCTTTTTTGATGGTGATTCCCCAGGCGTGCATGAGTTCAGGGATGCCCTTTTCGATGTCCTCTGCGGATAACCCGCCGAATCCCAGCACAATCTGGGGCGGAACGACCGTTTTTTGTTCCACGTCGTATGAGCCAAGGCCGAAAACCCGGATTTTCACCGCTTTTGCCCGCTCCACCAATTGCTCTTCGGAAAACGCGGTCTGGACAGTCAGGACGATATGCATGCCCGCCTGTTCTCCCGACACTTTGACAGTAGGGGCGAAGGAACGCAGCGCAGCCGTCAAATGTTCAAGCTTTTTCTTGTAGAGTTTGCGCATGCGGTTCAAATGGCGCGAGAAATGGCCTTGTTTCATGAACTCGGCGACGAGCTGCTGGTCCATCCGCGGAACGGAAGAGGAATAATGCAGGAATGTCTGCTGATAGGAGCGCAGCAGCCGTTTTGGCAGGACCATATAGGCGATCCGCAGCGATGGCATGAGCGACTTTGAGAAAGTGCTCAAGTAAATGACCCGTCCGCTCCGGTCCATGCTTTGCAACGCCGGAATCGGGCGGCTGGTATAGCGGAATTCACTGTCATAGTCGTCTTCGATGATATAGCGTTCAGGCTTGGCAGCTGCCCAGTTGAGCAATTGCGCCCGTTTCGTGGCGCCCATCACCGTACCGGTCGGAAACTGGTGCGAAGGCGTCACGTAGGCAATATCGACGCCCTGCGCTTCGAGGCTGTGGACGCTGATGCCGTCCTCTTCGACGGCGATGGGGACCGCTTTCCGGTCATAATGCTCAAAAATGCTGTGTGTCAGAGCGTAGCCGGGATTCTCAAAGCCGAACAGCACCCCCTTATCAAGCAAGCGGATCAACAGCGGCATCAGCTGTTCTGTACCGGAGCCGATGATAATCTGGTCTACGTCGCAGACCACGCCGCGCGATTGGAACAAATAGCGGGAGATCTCCTGGCGCAGCGCTTCGTCCCCTTGCGGATGCCCCGATAGGAGCAAATGATGGTTCATCTCGTCCATCACTTCTTTCGCCACTTTCCGCCATGTCGAAAAAGGGAATGACCGGGTATCGATTTTTGCAGGGTTAAAGTCATAGCGGTATTCGAACCGTTCACCCGGCGCTGCCGGTTCCTCGTGCGGCACATCCAAATACGCGAGTTCTTCGACCGGCAAAGCGAAGAACCCTTTGCGCTCCCTCGCTTCAATAAACCCTTCTGCGACAAGCTGGCTATACGCCAATTCCACGGTTGTCTGGCTGATCGCCAGAAAATCGGCGAGCTTCCGCTTGCTGGGAAGTTTCGTGCCGACGGGGATTTTGCCGGCCGCAATCGCTTCCTTGATTTCCTGGTACAGCTGGTTGTAGAGGGGCACGGAATTCCGCCGGTCCAGCTGAAACATGAGCATGTCCATTCTTTTTCCTCCTAACTGGTATGGTTAAAAAGAGTGAAACTGATTCTTTTTATATGGTCAATACCTATTATACTTAATTTATCACTCGATAGGGGGAATTTATGATGGATCAACATGGTACAGACCGCGTAAAAAGAGGAATGGCGGAAATGCAAAAAGGTGGCGTGATCATGGATGTGGTCAACGCGGAACAGGCGCGCATCGCAGAAGCTGCTGGCGCGACAGCAGTCATGGCGCTCGAACGCGTCCCATCGGACATCCGCAGAGACGGCGGTGTCGCCCGGATGGCGGATCCGCGCATCACGGAAGAAGTCATGAACGCCGTATCGATTCCGGTGATGGCAAAAGCGCGCATCGGACATATCGTTGAAGCGCGCGTCCTGGAAGCGATGGGCGTCGATTACATCGATGAAAGCGAAGTTCTGACGCCGGCGGATGAAGAATTCCATTTGCTGAAGACGATGTATACCGTGCCGTTCGTCTGCGGATGCCGCAATTTAGGGGAGGCGGCGCGCCGCATCGGCGAAGGGGCTTCGATGCTCCGCACAAAAGGGGAACCGGGAACGGGCAATATCGTCGAAGCCGTGCGCCATCTGCGCCAGGTGAATGCAGAAGTGCGCAAAGTCGTGGCGATGGGTGAAGACGAATTGATGACGGAAGCCCGCAATCTGGGTGCATCCTACGAATTCCTGAAAGAAGTGAAAAGCTTGGGCCGCTTGCCGGTCGTCAATTTTGCAGCCGGCGGTGTCGCAACGCCTGCGGACGCGGCATTGATGATGGAATTGGGCGCAGACGGCGTCTTCGTCGGTTCCGGCATCTTCAAATCGGACAATCCGGAACGGTTCGCGCGGGCAATTGTGGAAGCGACGACGCATTACCAGGATTACAAATTGATCGCCGAATTGTCGAAAGACCTCGGCATCGCCATGAAAGGCATCGAGATCTCCACGATCGCAGCCGGGGAACGCATGCAGGAACGGGGCTGGTGAACCATGAAGCGAATCGGGGTATTGGCGCTGCAAGGCGCCGTCCGTGAACATGTGAAATCGATTGGGGCTTGCGGCGCGGAAGCGGTGCTGGTGAAATGGCCTGCTGACCTGGATGGATTGGACGCGCTGATCCTGCCGGGCGGCGAAAGTACGACGATGCGCCGTTTGATCGACCGATACGGCTTGATGGAGCCGCTGCGCGAATTTGCCAAGACCGCCAAACCGATGTTTGGCACATGCGCCGGATTGATCCTGTTGGCAAAAGAAGTAGTTGGATACGACGAACCGCATTTGGGTGTCATGGACGTCGTGGTGGAACGCAATTCGTTCGGCCGCCAAATGGACAGCTTTGAAGCGGACTTGACGGTCAAAGGGCTTGCTGATCCGTTTAACGCCGTGTTTATCCGGGCGCCGCATATCGTTTCTGCCGGCCCGTCTGCGGAAGTGCTTTGCGAGCATGATGGAAAGATCGTCATGGCGAGGAGCGGTCCTTTCCTTGGCTGCTCGTTCCATCCGGAGCTGACGGATGACCATCGCATCACCGAATACTTTATCGGCATGATCCCAAGCCCGAATGAAGCGCTCTTGCCAAATTAACTGATATATAGTAAAGTATGGTTAATTTAAAAGTAGAAACGTTGATGGGAACTAGTAGGACGTCTGTTTTTCCAAAGAGAGCCGGTGGTTGGTGCGAACCGGTGAAAAACGCGTGTGAATCCACCCCGGAGTTGCATGGCGAACAAGCCATTGCCGGTTTTGATGCCGTTATGTGATGAAGAGGATTGGCCGAGTGCCGATCAATCAGGGTGGCAACGCGGGTAGCTCTCGTCCCTTTACCAAGGGATGGGGGCTATTTTTGTTGTCTTTTTTTCATCAGCGACCATATTTAGAGGAGGAATCAGGATGTTAGACATTAAATTTGTACGTGCTAATTTTGAAGAAGTGAAAACGAAGCTTGCGAAACGCGGGGAGGATATTTCTGTACTCGATGAGTTTGAAGGCCTTGACGTGAAACGCCGGGAATTGATTGCCAAGACGGAGAAGCTGAAAGCGGAGCGCAATGAAGCGTCCCAGAACATTGCCGTCATGAAGCGCAACAAGGAAAATGCGGACGAAGCCATTGCGAAGATGCGTGAAGTCGGCGATGGCATCAAAGCGATCGACGATGAATTGCGGGAAGTGGAAGAGCGCCTGAACTTTATCATGATGCGCGTGCCGAACATTCCGCATGACAGCGTGCCGGTCGGCGATTCTGAAGATGACAACGTGGAAATTCGCACATGGGGCAACAAGCCGGAATTCGGTTTTGAACCGAAACCGCATTGGGACCTCGGTACCGACTTGAACATCATCGATTTTGAGCGTGCCGCCAAAGTGACGGGAAGCCGTTTTGTCTTCTACCGCGGGCTTGGCGCACGCCTGGAGCGCGCACTCATCAACTTCATGATGGATTTGCACCAGGAAGAGCACGGTTATGAGGAAATGCTGCCGCCGTATATGGTCAATCGTGAAAGCTTGACCGGAACCGGCCAGCTTCCGAAATTCGAGGAAGATGCCTTCCTCATCGAAAAAGAGGATTATTTCCTGATCCCGACTTCTGAAGTGCCGGTGACGAACTTCTACCGCGACGAAATCCTGTCTGCTGATATGCTTCCTCAGGCTTTCGCTTCATACAGCGCGAATTTCCGCTCTGAAGCGGGTTCTGCAGGCCGTGACACGCGCGGGTTGATCCGACAGCACCAATTCAATAAAGTCGAGCTGGTGCGCTTTGTGAAGCCCGAAGAGTCTTATGATGAATTGGAGAAATTGACGGGCCACGCGGAGAAAGTGCTCCAGCTATTGGGGCTTCCTTACCGCGTCCTGAAAATGTGCACGGCGGATCTAGGATTCACTGCAGCGAAGAAATATGATATCGAAGTATGGATTCCGAGCCAGGAAATGTACCGCGAGATTTCTTCTTGCAGTAACTTTGAGGACTTCCAGGCGCGCCGGGCGAATATCAAATTCCGCCGTGAAGCGAACGGCAAGCCGGAATTCGTCCATACATTGAACGGCAGCGGGCTCGCGGTCGGCCGTACGGTTGCGGCATTGCTTGAAAACTGCCAGCAGGAAGACGGAACGATTCTGATTCCGGAAGTGCTGCGTCCATATATGGGCGGAAAAGAACTCATCAAATAATTTAAAAGGAATCCTGGAAGCTATAAATCGCCTTTGTCTTAATCGATAATCCGATATTCCGCAAAACAGCTGCGCTTGCCTGCGGGCGAGCGCCAAGCCTCCTCAGCCGCATGGCGGCTTGCGGGGTCTCGGCTTTCTCGCTATCCCGCGGTCGTCTCCGCTGTTTTGCTCCATATCTTAAGAGAATATTAATTAGAGTCATAAACATGAATATTTTTCTTATAGAAAGCCTCTCCAGCGCCGGCGCGTCCACGGGCTAGGCGAAGCTATGAGACGGGTGTTCTTTTCCGGCTCATGGCGAAAGCCATGCCCAAAGCGCCGAAGCGGTGTAAAAAGTTTGTTTTGTTCATTAACTTATCACTAGAAGGTTTCTTTATAGCCTGGAATCCTGGAAGCAAATCGCTTTCAGGATTTTTTAGTTTTCTGTAAAGCGGGTAAAAGAAGAGGAGATATGCGAATCGAGAGGAGTGTTTGAATGGAACATCTATCTATCGACACGAATGGCATCCGCCTGCACGCGGCAGCCCAAGGTCCGGAAGATGGGGAGCTGGTTGTGTTGCTGCACGGGTTTCCGGAGTTTTGGTACGGCTGGATCCATCAGATCGGCCCGCTTTCAGAAAAGGGCTACCGGGTGGTGGCGCCGGATCTGCGCGGCTATAATTTGAGCGATAAGCCGGAAGGGATCGGGCAGTATACGCTCGACATATTAAGGGATGACGTAGCGGGAGTGATCCGCCATTTTGGCAGGGAACGCGCCATTGTCGTCGGCCACGACTGGGGTGGAGCAGTCGCCTGGCATCTGGCGGCAACTGAACCGGATCTTGTGGAACTGCTCATTGCAGTCAATATCCCGCATCCGAAGGCGATGCCGCGCGTCATGGCGAAAAATCCGCTGCAATGGGTGAAAAGCTCCTATATGGCGTTTTTCCAGATTCCGGAGCTGCCGGAAAAAGCGATGGCTGCGGATTATTTCAAGACGATGGTCGGCAGTTTGGTATCCACGAGCCGTCCCGGCACGTTCTCAGAGGAAGAGCTTGAGCTGTACAAGGAAGCGTGGGCACAGCCAGGTGCTTTGACGGGAATGCTGAATTGGTACCGGGCACTCCGGCAAGGCAGCATGCAGCAGACGCCGGACCATCAAATCAGCGTTCCAGTGCGCCTTGTGTGGGGAATCGGCGACCAGTTTCTGTCCCCGATGCTCGCCAAAGAAAGCATGAATTTCTGCGAGGACGGTGAGCTGGTATTCGTCGGGGAAGCGACCCATTGGGTCCATCATGAACAGGCTTATATTTTGAACATGCTCATCAACCGGTTTATAGAAGAAGAAAAAGCGGAAGTTCTTTGACGCGTGCAATTCCAGAAACGAAAAAAGCAGGCATCAGCATAGACCCCGGGCACAAAACCTTTACTGTTTTGCGCCCGGCTTTTGGTGTGCGTTGATTTTATTCGATAGCCCCTGAAAAATTGAAAAGAGGAATAGAAGATTTACATTCGAATAAGATAAAGAGAAAAGCGGTTTTGCCCTTTTCACGGCAAAGGGCAACGAAAAGGGAGTGGCTTATGAACAACCGGTGGAATGGGCTGATCTATAAGATTTGGTCTCCCGTGTATGACAAGTTTTTTAACACAGGCCAGTTCCTTAACGCACGAAAGGAGATTTTCAGCAAAGCCGGCTTTGCTGAAAACCAAAAGATCCTATTTGTCGGAGTCGGAACGGGGGCGGATTTGGAGCGGATCAACCATGAAAAACTGGAGGTGACGGCCATAGACTATTCGGATGATATGCTGCGTAAAGCCAGAGAAAAATTCAAAGGTTCCTCGATTCGGTTTATGAAGATGGACGCCCAAAACATGAGTTTCCCGGACGATCATTTTGATGCCGTTATCGGAAGCCTTGTTTTGTCAGTTGTTCCAGATGCGGACAAATGCTTGAAGGAAATGCTAAGAGTATTAAAGCCCGGCGGGGAAATGATCATCTTTGACAAATTCGCCCCAAAAAACAAAGGGCTTTCGCCGCTGCAAAAAGCGGTCAGGTCCCTGATCAAATTGTTAGGGACGGATATAGGCATCGATTTTGAAAGGTTATGCGGAAAGTACAAAGAAGCTGTAACTATAGAAGAAGACCTGGGGCTCATGCTTGGCGGCCTTTACCGGAAGATTGTCCTCAAAAAATTGGCTGAGGGGAGTTTATTGCAAGGCGCTAAAGGAAAATGAACGCATCCCTTGTAAAAAGGAAAGCTCAGAGTTTAGCACTCTGAGCTTCCCGGACACCATGCACATGGCTTGGTTCATCCCTGATCATTTGGGGCGTTGTCAGCCATAGCCGCCCGCTCCCGCTTTTGCCTCTTCTTGTTTTCACGGAGTGTACGGAAAAACCGGGTGAGAAGCCCGCCGCATTCTTCCGCCATTACGCTTTCCGTCACTTCGCATTGATGGTTGAAACGTTCGTCGTTCAATAGCCGGTATAGTGAATCGACAGCGCCGGCCTTGGCATCCCGTGCGCCGTAAACAACGCGTGGCACGCGCGCCTGCAGTATCGCGCCTGCACACATCGGGCAAGGCTCTAACGTTACGTAAAGGATGGTTTCTTCAAGGCGCCAATTGCCGAGCTTCTGGCAGGCTTCCTGGATGGCCAGGAGTTCGGCATGGGTCACCGCGTTTCGGGTGGTTTCCCGCAAGTTGTGCGCCCGCGCAATCACTTCGCCCTGATGGACAACGACGGCGCCGATCGGCACTTCACCTTTTGCGGCGGCTTTCTCCGCTTCTTCGATCGCCATTTGCATATAATAATGGTCTTGTTCCATACCGTTCATGATTCATCGCTCCTCAAGGAAAAGTGTAGCATCCCGGCCGGAAATATTACAGCAAGGCAAAGACAAAAGAAAAGAAAAGGCGTAAAATTAACGCATACGATACATAGCCGGGGAGCGATTGGATGGTCAAAGAACATAAAAAAGAGACGTGGGGGCATTTGCTTCGGCGTCTGGTCTTCATCTTGATCGGCGCCACGATGGCCGCTGTTTCAATCGAGCTGTTCCTCGTGCCGAATGCCATCATTGATGGCGGCATTATCGGCATTTCATTGATCCTGGATTATTTATCGCCGGTACCTTTCGGCATTTTGCTGGTGTTCATCAACTTGCCGTTCCTGTTTTTCGGCTACAAGCACATCGGCAGAAGCTTCTTCATTTCTTCTATCTTCGCCATTGTAGCGCTGGCGATCATTGAGTTCCCGCTGCATCCGATTCCGGGATTCGTCGACGATCCCTTGCTTGCGACCGTCTTTGGCGGCATGCTGCTCGGTGCGGGCGTCGGCCTTGTCATCCGGAACGGCGGCGCACTCGACGGCACGGAGATCCTCGGCATCCTTTTGACGCGCAAGCTGCCGTTTTCCGTCGGTGAATTTGTCATGTTCGCCAATGTCTTCATTTTCACCTGGGCCGGCTTCGTGCTCGGCTGGGAACAGGCGATGTACTCGATCCTGACGTATTACATCGCATCCAAGACAATCGATACGGTCATCCAGGGGCTCGACGATACGAAGTCCGTCATCATCGTTTCAGATGCATACGACGAGCTCGGGGATGCCATCAATTCCCGGCTCGGCAGAAGCGTCACAAAATTGCACGGCAAAGGCGGTTTCAAGGAAACGCCGAAAGACGTCATTTATGTGGTCGTCACCCGCCTCGAGCTGACGAAACTGAAGCAGATTGTCTCGGACATCGACCCGAAGGCATTCCTGACAATCATGGCCACCCAGGAAGTGCACGGCGGCACATTCAAAGCACCGATCCATTGACGGAGGGGTGTTTTTTCTTGTATTTTTACCAGGCAGTCTATGGTAAAATTAAGGGCACTGTACGACACTTGAACAGAAAGAGGGGAACTTCCCATGCCGGTGCCATTTATCACCGTAGAAGGTCCGATTGGCGTTGGCAAAACGTCACTGACAAAAGCGATTGCTGAACAATACCAATTTCAGATGCTAAAGGAAATTGTTGATGAGAACCCGTTTCTCAATAAATTTTACGAAGACATCGAAGAATGGAGTTTCCAGACCGAAATGTTCTTCCTGTGCAACCGCTACAAGCAGCTAGCCGATATCGAGAAGAAATTCATCTCAAATCGGGAATCTGTCGTGGCCGATTACCACATTTTCAAGAACCTGATTTTTGCCAAGCGCACATTGCCGGGCAGCGAATATATAAAATATGAATCCATTTATAAAATTCTAACGGCGGATATGCCGACGCCGAATATGGTCGTGTACTTGCATGCGAGCCTGGATACGTTGATGGCCCGCATCAAAATGCGCGGACGCGAATTCGAGCAGATGATCGCACCGGAATACATGGAGCAGCTCGCTGCCGATTACCATGAATTCATCGAACGGTTCGAACGCGAACATCCGGAGATTCCGGTGCTGCGGATCAACGGGGACGAAATCGATTTTGTCCAGAATGCCGACGATCTGGAGCTTATCTTGCAAAAAGTGGACCAAGTTTTACAACAAAGGAGCCTATCAGTATGAACCTACGTGAAAAATACGACATTCCGTCAGACGCAGTGATCACCATCGCCGGAACTGTCGGAGTCGGAAAATCGACGATGACCAAAGCGCTCGCTGAAGCGCTGCAATTCCGCACTTCGTTTGAGAAAGTCGACACCAATCCATATCTGGATTTATTCTATGATGATTTCGAGAAATGGAGCTTCCATCTCCAGATCTATTTCCTGGCGGAACGCTTCAAGGAGCAGAAGCGCATGTTCGAATACGGCGGCGGCTTTGTCCAGGACCGTTCGATTTACGAAGATACAGGCATTTTCGCAAAGATGCACCAGGAAAAAGGCACGATGAACGCGGTCGACTACGAAACGTATACGAATCTTTTCGAAGCGATGGTCATGACGCCTTACTTCCCGCATCCGGATCTGCTGATTTATCTGGAAGGGTCGCTTGATGACATCATTGGCCGCATCCATGAACGCGGGCGCACGATGGAACAGCAGACGCCAGTGGAATACTGGGTGGAAATGCACGGGCGCTACGAAAAATGGATCAATTCATTCAACGGCTGCCCGGTGCTGCGCCTGAACATCAACGACTATGATTTGATGAACGATCCGGACTGCACCGAACGCATCGTGGAGCGGATCGGCAACTTCCTCCAGCAGACCGCTGTTTTAAAAAGATAGCAAAAACCCCGGACCTCCAGCTGTCCGGGGTTTTTATTTCCCGGGAAATAAAGTGGATAACAACAAAAAACAGGCAGCCGGCGGGCTGCCTGTTTTCACTATGTATTAAAAATGTTCAGACATATAAGCTTTAAGAAAAATTCGTTACTTTCGTAACGAATCCAATCTCGAATTTATATGCGCGTAAATTCAAAAAATGGAGGAGGAAGAGGGATTCGAACCCCCGCGGGATTTGACTCCCCTGTCGGTTTTCAAGACCGATCCCTTCAGCCAAACTTGGGTATTCCTCCGTATCAGACAAGAATTAATTTATCATGAACGCAATATGGGTGTCAACACTTTCGCTAATTTTTTTTGAAGAATTTCCGGAAAGCCGTTGCCAGGCCCCTCTGGCAGGCAGTTCACGCCTCAATTCACTATATCAAATGCTTATGATTGATTTTTCCCCGGATACTCCGTATACTAATAAATGCCGTGCTAGGTGGGAAGATAGCGGTGTCCTGTAACCTGCAATCCGCTTCAGCAGGACTGAATTCCTTTCCTAGGCTGTTTGTATGCAGGGTCTGCCTCTTGCACGTAGTGTTGACATTTGGGTCCTGCGCAATGGAAACCCATGAACCATGTCAGGTCCGGAAGGAAGCAGCATTAAGTGGATCTTTTCATGTGCCGTGGGGTTGCCTAGATCGAGCTAACGACAAGGGTAACGCTTGTGTACAGCAGTCAAAGAAAGGTGCACGGCATTAACTTTAACTTCAGGCCTGTCCGCATTTTGCGGGCAGGTTTTTTGTTGTCCACATACGGCTTTTGAGGCCCTCATCCGGCTCGAAAAGCGCACCGTTTTTCAGGGGAAATCATTCAGGGGGACCCTGTATTTATGGTATAATGGAGAGACGGAAAACACTTACTACAAAAGGGGAGAATAACGTTGGCGTATCAAGCTTTTTATCGTGTGTACCGGCCGCAGTCCTTTTCTGAGATGTCCGGCCAGTCGCATATCAAACAAACCCTTCAAAATGCTCTCCTCTACAATAAGACCACCCATGCTTATTTGTTCTCAGGACCGCGGGGCACAGGAAAGACCAGTGCGGCCAAGATTTTTGCGAAAGCCCTCAATTGCGAGCGGGCGCCGGTGGCGGAACCGTGCAATGAATGCGCTTCTTGCCTGAGCATTACAGAAGGGTCGAATACGGATGTCATCGAATTCGATGCCGCTTCAAATTCACGCGTTGAAGAAATGCGTGAGATCATTGAAAAAGTCCGGTTTGCTCCTGCGAATTCCCGTTTTAAGATCTATATCATTGATGAAGTCCATATGCTTTCCAACAGCGCATTCAATGCTTTGCTGAAAACGCTGGAAGAACCCCCGGAACATGTGGTGTTCATCTTGGCGACAACCGAACCGCATAAGCTGCCGTTGACCATCATTTCACGCTGCCAGCGGTTTGATTTCAAGCGGCTCACGCAAGCGGACATCGTTGAACGCATGATTGAAGTGCTGACGGACGCGGATATTCCCTACGACGAACATGTATTGAAGATTATTGCCCAAGCGGCAGCCGGCGGCATGCGCGATGCGCTGAGCCTGCTCGATCAGGTGGTTTCCTTCAGCGGAGACCAGATGACTGTTGAAGATGCCCTGCTTGTCACGGGTTCCATCAGCCAGGATATGTTCTACGCCATTGCAGAAGCTCTGCTGGCAAAGGATATTGGCCAAGCCTTGACCCTTTTGGAACAATTGGTGCGTGACGGGAAAGACCCGGTCCGGCTGGTGGAAGATTTCATTACCTTCTTCCGCGACTTGCTGCTGATTCAGACGGCGCCGGACCTCCACGATATGCTGGAGCTTGCAGCGCATGAAGAACGGTTCGAGCAATTGGCCAAGCAATTCGATCCGGCGACGCTCTATTCCTGGATTGACGTGCTGACAAAGACGCAGCAGGAAATGCGGTTCTCGAACCATACGAAAATCTACCTGGAAACCGCTTTGCTGAGAATGGTGCAGGCAGATGCGCCGGTAGCGGTATCCACATCGGCTGCTGCATCACCGGATCTTGAAGCGAAAGTGAATCATCTTGAGCAATTGATCATCCAGCTTCAGCAGCAATTGAAAAACGGCGAAGGACAGGCTCCGGCAGCTGCGGCAGAACCGAAGCGGCGCCAGCGCTCGCAAAGCAGCTATAAAGTGCCGGTTGTGCGCATCCAGGACGTCCTGAGCAATGCGACCAAGCCGGATATCCAGGCGATAAAAACCAATTGGGCGGCCGTCATGGGCCAACTGCAGAAATCGCATGCGGCTTTATTGAATGAAGCAGAGCCGGTAGCGGCTTCTACAGATGCTTTTGTGTTAAAATTCAAGTATGATATTCATTGTCAGATGGCTGCCGATAACCAGACGTTTGCCGCTACATTCAGCCAGCTCCTCGAGCAATATACCGGCAAGGCCTACATGCCGATTTTCGTGCCGGATGAAAGCTGGCTGAAGATCCGGGAAGAGTTCATAAGAAGCAACGGATTGAAAGCGGGAGCGGAAGAAAAGCAGCCGGACTCTGAAGACGAACATCCATTTTCGGCAGAAGGTGCAGCAGCGGAGGAAGATCCGTTCATCTCTGAAGCGGAGCGGCTGTTCGGCAAAGACTTTGTCGAAATCCATGATGACTAAACACATAACCTGAAGGAGGAAACAATTATGCGCGGTGGAGGAAATATGCAAGGCATGATGAAACAAATGCAGAAAATGCAAAAACAGATGGCTGAGGCTCAGGAAGAGCTAGGGACATTGAATTTTGACGGGACAGCCGGCGGCGGAATGGTCAAAGTCACTGTATCCGGACATAAAGAAGTGAAGGATATCGTTTTGGATCCTTCAGTCGTTGACCCGGAAGATGTTGAAATGCTTCAAGATCTATTGATCGTTGCCACAAACGAAGCGTTTAAAAAAGCGGATGAACATGCGAATTCCACAATGGGGAAATTCACTAAGGGCTTAAACATTCCTGGCATGTTCTAGGAGGTAAACAGAATGCATTACCCTGAACCTATTACCAAATTGATGGAAAGTTTTATGAAGTTGCCAGGAATCGGGCCCAAGACAGCGGCCCGGCTGGCATTTTTTGTGCTCGGAATGAAGGAAGACACGGTCCTTGATTTTGCAAAAGCTTTGGTGGATGCGAAACGGAATTTGAGCTTCTGCTCGATTTGCGGACATATCACGGATATCGATCCGTGCCATATCTGCCAAGATCCACAGCGCGACCGTTCAACGATCTGCGTAGTCCAAGATCCGAAAGATGTTATTGCGATGGAGAAGATGCGCGATTACACCGGCTTGTACCATGTGCTGCAAGGGGCGATTTCCCCGATGGACGGCATTGGTCCGGAAGACATTAACGTACCGTCATTGTTGAAGCGCCTGCAGGACGAAGAAGTGAAAGAGTTGATACTGGCGACCAACCCGACCATTGAAGGGGAAGCGACCGCCATGTATATTTCGCGTCTTGTCAGACCGTCGGGCATCCGGACCACCCGCATTGCCCATGGTCTGCCGGTTGGCGGAGATCTCGAATATGCAGACGAAGTGACGTTATCCAAAGCGATGGAAGGCCGGCGCGAGCTGTAAAGAGGAGAAAGACAAGTGTTTTCAAAAAGAGGGAAATTAAAAAGAGAATTTGATGTGCAATTGATCCGCCAGTTTCTGGAGACAAAGCAGGAATGGGAGAAAGCCCAGGCACTCGAAGAGTTGTCTGTGGAATACGACCAGCTTTGTGCGGCGGAAAGGAAAATCAGCGAAAGCAAAAACCTTTTCCTGCTAAAAGAAGCGCGGATCCGAAAGATGAGCATGAAATGAAAGGCAGCGGCTTTTTATGCCCTGCCTTTTTTCTATTTTTGGCACGAGAACCAATGATTCGGCTACGGAATTGCCTGCGCGATAAAATGCGCTTATTATATAGAAGAAACTTTATTGTGATATTGAAATAATATCTTTTTAAAAAAAGATGCGCAAAAGTGTTGACTCTTAAAGAGGAATGCTTTAGTATAATACAAGTCGCCAAGAGAAAAGCATATAACGAAATAACAACTGGCGCACAACATGAACCTTGAAAACTGAACAGCAAAACGTCAACAAACAACTTACTGATCAGCTTATGCAGATCAAAGCGAGCCGCGCGTCCTTCGGGACGGCGGCACGCCAGCAAGCATTTGAGCAATCAAATCTTCTATAAT
>NZ_JBQJJG010000017.1:0-47090 GCF_052078085.1 Planococcus sp. FY231025 | reverse complement strand
GTATACATCGAAAAAAGCACCGAATCTCTAAAAATATAGAGATTCGGTGCTTCTTCTGATAGTTTTTCAGTGGCCTCCCAAGAGGAAACGCCTTTTTATTATTTTCCGTAGAACCATTCAGCGTCGAATTCCTGCCAAAACGCTTCAGGCGTGACCGATTGCGGCAATTGTTCGAGTGCCAGTTCACGGCCGATATGCGCTTGGACTTCTTTGAACGTGAATGTTTGGCCTTCTGCTTTCTCGCTGACTGAAACGATGGCAAGACGGCCATCTTTCATCTGCACTGGTTCTGACCATGTACCTTCTTTGAGGGAAGCTGCCGCTTCAGCAATTACCGGGTCCACGGAAGGCTGGCCAGGTGAAATATAGCCGATATCGCCGCCTAGGCTGCCGGAAGCGGTGTCGATGGAACGTTCTCTCGCCAACGCTTCAAACGAGGAACCATTTTCCAGTTCCTTGACCGTTTCTTCCGCCTCTTTTCGGGATCCCACTACGATCATGCGTGTGCGGTAAGCGTCTTCCACGTCATACAAAGAGCGGTTTTCTTCATAGAAGGCTTCAACTTCAGCATCTTCCACAACAATGTCTTTTGTCAGCACTTTTTCCAGGATCAACTGGGCCTCCACTTGCTTCCGGAGGCTTTCGGTGTCTTCAGCAAACAGCGAGCCGTCCGTGCCATCCTGCGCTGTCCGCAGCATCGCTATTTCGAGATCGATTTCTTTATCGGTTACCTTGATTTTATATTCTTTTGCTGCGGTAGCCATCACTTTTTGATTGACCAACCCGAGCAGTGTGTCGCGTCCGTGCTGGTCTTCCATCGCAGCCATCCACTCTTCGCGGGTGATGGCATCGCCTTGGACGGAAGCGACTTCTTCGTTGCCGCCTGAGCCGTTCGGTATAAGCCAAGCAATGAACCAAAGCAAATTGCCGATGAACAAAAGGAGCAATAGGGCCAGTAATGGCCCGGTTTTCAGTTTTCTTCTCGGCCGCCCTGCTTTCGCCGGTGAAGGGACAGGGCGCCGCGGGTCACGCGTGTAGCTCATCGATCAACGCTTCCAACTCTTCTTTTGAATAATGATACGTTTCCAAACAGAAATGGCATTGCGCTTCCGCCATCCCCTGTTCATCGATCATATCACGGATTTCTTTTTCCCCAAGGCCCAGGATTCCTTCTGCAAAACGGTCTTTCGAGCAATTGCATTCAAACTTCACCGGCATTTTGTCCAAAATCTGTACATTTCCTTTTCCAAGAACCTCTTCCAGAACTTCCTCAGGCGATAGGCCGCGCTGAATCATTGTTGAGACGGGTTCGATGCTTCCTAGCTGTTTTTCGATTTTCGCGATGGTTTCTTCGTCGGCATCCGGCATCAGCTGGATAATAAAGCCCCCGGCGGCAAGAATCGAGTTGTCGGTATCGACCAGTACGCCAAGACCGACGGAAGAAGGCACTTGTTCCGAGACAGCAAAATAATAAGTCAGGTCTTCTGCAATTTCCCCAGAGACGATCGGGCTTTGTCCGGTGAAGTTTTCCTTCATTCCCAAATCTTTTACAATCGACAGCATGCCGGTTGTTCCTACTGCGCCTTTGACGTTCAGTTTGCCTTTGATATCCGAGTCGACTTGCGTCTGCGGATTGGTGACGTAGCCGCGGACACGTCCGTCGGCATCGCTGTCCACCAGAATGGCGCCGATCGGGCCGCCGCCTTCAATCTTCAATGTCACTTTGTTGTCGCCTTTCAGCATGGCCCCCAGCATAACGCCGCCAGTCATGGCGCGTCCGAGTGCAGCTGAAGCTGTCGGCCAGGTCCCGTGGCGGCGCTGCGCCTCAGCTACAGTATCCGTCGCATCGACTGCAAAGGCGCGGACATTGCCGCCAAACCCCAAGCCGCGTACTAAATAATCTCCCACATCGATCGTCCCTTTCTTACGCTTGATTGCGTTTGTATATTAAGTAAAGCCCTTTGAGCGTCAAAAACGGGTCTACATGGTCAACTGCCGAAGATTCAGCAGCAATAAAGGAAGCCATGCCTCCGGTTGCAATGACCGTCGGCACCCCTTTGCTCTGCGCTTTCATCCGGGCAATAATGCCTTCCGCTTGCCCCACATAACCATATACGATGCCGGATTGCATGGCTGAAACCGTATTTTTCCCGACAACGCTTGGTGGTCGGGCGATTTCGATGCGCGGCAGTTTGGATGCACGGTCATAGAGCGCTTCCGTAGAAATACCGATGCCCGGCGCAATCGCTCCACCCATATATTGCTCGCGTTCATCGATATAGCAATAGGTGGTCGCCGTACCGAAATCCACAATGATGAGCGGCGCCCCGTATTCATGGATGGCAGCCACTGCATTGACGATCCGGTCCGCTCCGACATCGCGCGGATTGTCATATTTGATGTTCAGGCCGGTTTTAACGCCCGGACCGACTACTTGCGGCTTGATGCGAAAGTATTTTTGGCACATGCGCTCAAGTGCAAACATGATCGGCGGAACAACCGAGGACATGATAATGCCATCAATCGCTTGGAACCCCAGATTGACGTCGTTCAGCAGCATTTTGATCTGCATACCAAACTCGTCCTCGGTTTTATGGCGATCCGTTTCCAGCCGCCAGTGGTGGAGCAGGCGTTCGCTCCCGTAAACGCCCAGGACAATATTCGTGTTGCCGACATCCATTACTAAGATCATACATAAACCCTCTCTTATGAGCATTTTTCCAACACATCATACCATATTCTCAGAGAAATTAGAAAAGGCCCCAGAAATCGGATAATAAAAAAACCAACCGGCCGCTCCGGGTAGGAACGGCCAGTTGGCATGAATACAGCTTATTTGCGGTCTTCCTGGATCGGGCCAGTAGCCTCGCCAGTCCGGCCTTCTTTCGGCAAATCACCGGCTGATGGGTCGTTTGGCGCTCCGATTGCATCAGGAGTCTCGTCTTTTTTCTCTAGATCGACAGCGTCTTTTTCAAAATCGCCGTTCAATGCTTCGTAAGATCGTTCAGGCAATGTTCCATGATCTTTCAAATGAAGGATCTGGCCTGCATCCAACGTTTCCACTTCGAGCAACGTCGTTGCGATCAATGTCAGAAGATCTTTCTTTTCAGTCAGAATTTCTTTTGTGCGCAAGTACTGCTCTTTGATGATGCGCTGGATTTCCTGATCGATTTCAAAAGCGATCGCATCCGAGTAATTCTGGTCTGAGTTAAAGTCGCGGCCAAGGAATACATTTCCGCCTTGTCCTTGTCCGAATTGGATCGGTCCGATCTTATCGCTCATTCCGTACTCGGTCACCATGCTTCGCGCAATAGCTGTCGCACGCTGGAAGTCGTTGTGGGCGCCTGTTGAAACTTCGCCGAACACAAGATCTTCCGCCACACGTCCGCCAAGCAAGCCTGAAATCTTATCAAGCAATTCCGGCTTTGTCATAAAGTAACGGTCTTCTTTCGGAAGCATAACAGCATAGCCGCCTGCTTGTCCGCGAGGGACAATCGTCACTTTATGGACTGTTTCCGCATCATCCAGTATCAAACCGACCACTGTATGGCCCGCTTCATGGAAAGCGACAATGTTGCGTTCTTTTTTCGAGATGACTCGGTTCTTCTTAGCAGGGCCCGCAATAACGCGGTCCGTCGCTTCGTCGATATCGGACATGTCGATTTTGAGTTTATTGCGGCGCGCCGCCACTAGGGCTGCTTCGTTCAATAAGTTTTCAAGATCCGCTCCTGAGAATCCAGGGGTGCGCTGGGCAATCGCTTTAAGGTCGACTGTCGGCTCAAGCGGCTTGTTGCGTGCATGCACGCGCAATACTTCTTCGCGTCCTTTGACATCCGGGCGTCCTACTGTGATCTGGCGGTCAAAACGGCCAGGACGCAGAAGAGCTGGATCCAGAATATCCGGACGGTTAGTTGCAGCGATGATGATGACGCCTTCGTTCGCGCCAAAGCCATCCATTTCAACAAGCAATTGGTTCAATGTCTGTTCACGCTCGTCGTGTCCGCCGCCGAGGCCTGCGCCACGCTGGCGTCCTACTGCATCGATCTCATCGATGAAAATGATACATGGAGAATTTTTCTTGGCATTTTCGAAAAGGTCGCGTACGCGGGATGCCCCGACGCCAACAAACATCTCAACGAAATCCGATCCACTGATCGAGAAGAACGGCACGCCTGCTTCACCGGCAACTGCACGGGCCAGCAAGGTTTTACCGGTACCCGGAGGTCCGACTAGCAAGATCCCTTTCGGAATGCGGGCACCAATGTCCGCAAAACGGCGAGGGTCTTTCAGGAAGTCGACCACTTCGACAAGTTCTTGCTTTTCTTCGTCTGCTCCAGCAACATCGTTGAAGCGGACTTTATGTTTCTGGTCATCATACAGCTTCGCTTTACTTTTGCCGAAGTTCATCACACGGCCGCCTCCGCCGCCTTGTGACTGGTTAAGCAAGAAGAAGAAGAGGATGAAGATGATGATGAAGGGAATGATGCCTGTGAAGAATTGAACCCATCCGCTCGTCTGGGGTGCTTTCATGAAATTGAATTGCACGCCTTCCTGGGATTTCGCAACTTCATCAATCTGCGTCAAAAGCGCTTCATTTTCAAGCGGGATGTTCGTGACAAACGATTCGCCTTCTTCATAGCCGTCCAACGTCCCTGTCACTTCGTAAACGCTTGCGTTCGGCTGGATGGTGACTTCATCGATCGTCCCATTTTCCAGCGCATCCAAAAATTCGTCGTATCCTATATTTTTTGTCGGTTGGCCACTATTGTTGAAAGTACCCAAAATACCGATAATAACTAGGAAGATCAGTAAATAAAATATGGTGTACCGAAATATTCGATTCATCCCAAGCCTCCTCATAATGTTTCCCAAAACTATACTAAATACTAACATACGAGCTTTTGCGCATACAACGAAAAGCCCTTAGGTCCGTGGGTGAATTAGCAGTCTGTGAACGACTTTTGACTATTCTTGATCTTCACTATAAACAGAAGGCTTCAAAATTCCAATATATGGCAAATTGCGGTATTTTTCAGCATAATCCAATCCGTATCCGACAACAAATGCATCCGGCACTTCAAATCCGATATAATCCGCTTTCAGATCCACTTTCCGGCCAGTTGGCTTGTCAAGCAGGGTAACGATTTTGATTGAATTGGCTTTGCGGTATTTGAACAGGTCCACCAAATAGCTGAGCGTCAGTCCGCTGTCGATAATGTCTTCAATGATGAGAAGGTCGCGGCCTTCTACGCTGGCATTCAAATCCTTGATGATTTTTACTTCCCCTGAAGAAACCGTTGCATTGCCGTAGCTGGAAACGTCCATGAAATCCATTTCGATATAGCCGTCAATGCGCTTCATCAAATCGCCCATGAATGGCATTGCGCCTTTTAGTACGCCGATCGCCAACGGGTATTTGTCCTGGTAGTCGCGCGTCAGGATTTCTCCGAGTTCACGCGCTTTCTCTTGCAGTTTTTCTTCAGTGATCAATACTTCTTCAATGTCTTTTTGTAGCATGGTGGACCTCCTAATAATCCGCATTTTGCAATCTATACACGTTGTTCCAATAAAATCCAGTCATCTTCCGCGCGCTTTCGGCGGCTTAAGAAACTGGAAGGGCGCAGCCCGGGAATTAGGACCACTTCATCCGTTTCCGCTGCAATGACCGGCCAATCGTCCCTTTCAGGAACCGGCACTTTTTCATCAATCATCAAGCGCGCCACTTTTTTCGGCTGGTCCATCCCTTTCAGCCGGATGCGGTCGCCCGGCTTGCGGTTCCTTATGACCAGCCTGCCTTCAGCAGGCGCAGAAAAATACCAAAACACTGCATCATCAGTTTGTGGAACTTCAGTTAGAGGGACGGCTTTATACCGGAAACCTTTCACTTTCCTCGACCATTCCTGTGAAATGACCGCTGTCTCCGTGTGCGCAGGGGATTTTTCCGTTTCGCGGGAAAACCGCACCGTGTCGTATTCACGGATCATCCTATAATTTTGCGGCAAATGCAGATGGACAGTTCCTTCCGGATGCAGCAACACTTCCTGCACTTGTTCAGCCAACTGCCTTGTAATCGACACGTGCTGCCCATTATATAGATAGTTTAATAGTATTAGAACCATTCTTTTTTGTAAAGCAAGTGCTTCCCGTCTGAAACTTTTTGCCGATATCCGGATCCCATTTCCTTCCTGCACCACCATTCCGGCGATCTTCTCCGCCGCGAGGGCTTCGATAAAGTGCCGGTCCTGCTGGATTTCATCGGCAAAAGCTGCAAATTGTTCGGCAGCCGCGGAATTTTCTTCTTTCATCAGCGGAATGATGGACTGGCGGATGCGGTTCCGGGTGTAAACCGTTTCTGCATTGCTGGAGTCTTCCCGGTGGACGATGCCGTGCCGTGCTGCATAATCGGCAATGTCGTTTTTGCTGACTCCAAGCTGGGGGCGAATCAGCTCCCCTGTCCCGAACGGGCGTCTGGCCGGCATGCCGACCGTCCCGGATCCCAGCGATCCCCGAAGGCCGGACATCAGGATCGTCTCCAGCTGGTCATCTGCATGATGGGCCGTAGCAACCTTCGACGCTCCGATTCTTTCCATCACTTCTTCAAAATAGGCATAGCGTTCGTTTCGGCAGATCTGCTGCTTGTTGCCGCCGGCCGCTTGCCAGATTTCAGGGATGGGGATGTCCCGGCTGAAGCAGGGCACCTGCCAGCTGCGGCATGTTTCTTCCGTGAACAGCCGGTCTGCCATGGACTCTTCCCCACGCAGCATGTGATTGACATGGACGGCTTCCACTCTGATGCCGAATCGAGTTTCATGCGCTTTCAAATAATGCAGCAGCACGAGCGAGTCGATCCCGCCGGAACATCCGAGAAGGACCCGGTCTCCCGTTTGCAGAAGCGGTTGCTTTTTCAGATAGGCCGCCATTTTTGCTTCGTAGTTTCGCATGAGGCACCCTCCCTTCTGAGTGGCGGTTTTATTTTTTCCGAATTCCATTGACACCATACAGGTTCGGTAGTATTATAGAAAATGTTCGTTTGAACAAGGCGGCGTAGCTCAGCTGGCTAGAGCGTACGGTTCATACCCGTAAGGTCGGGGGTTCGATCCCCTCTGCCGCCATCATTGTGACCAAAAGCAGCATCCTATCCGGGATGCTGCTTTTTTTATGCCAAAAATTTGTCGATCTGCTGTCGGTGATGCGCATCATGGCCGAGCAGGCTGCCTAAATAATCGCTTGCAGCCGTCTCCCGCTCCCCTATATAAATTCGGGCTTTTCATTCTTCGGGAGACAGGGCGTCGACCGCTTTTCGCAGCAATGCCCGCTCGCGCTGTGCATAGGAAATGACTTCCTCAAATTCCATGGAAGCGGCTTTAGCGGCGGCAACTTCGTTGAACCGGCCAACGTCCGGAGCTCCTTCGAGCCGGGCGTTTTCTATCATGCCGGGAAGCCGCTGCTCCCGGATATACCGGTCCCATTCTGCCAGATGCATGACAATTTCAGCGACCGACCACTTTCCTTCTGCTATCGGGGCATGCACATCTTCCACTGGACGGCAGGAAGCCGCCAAAGCGGATAAATACTGTTCATATTCCTTATAAACTTTTACCACTTCGCCTTTTTCCAAGCCGTTCACCCCTCCGGCAGATGATAAAAAAAACGCTCCCCAAATGCGAGAAGCGTTCCAATTTCAATTGTTAAGCTGTATTGAAGCATTTTCCTATGCTATTAAAACAGCTAGCAAGTTAGCCTCTTTTTGCACCGCGGCCGCCACGCTTCGATTCTGTAGCACGTTTCAATGAAGTCATGTTCTCTTCACTTTCCTTCAAGAATTTCGCCATTTTTGTTTCAAAGTTTTCTTTTGGTGCGCGGTCAAACGAGCGGTTGCCGCTTGGACGTGGGCGCTGCGGGCGTTCTGGACGCTGCGGTGCACCTTCCGGCTGCGGTTTCGCTTTGCGGATAGACAGACCGATTTTGCCGTCTGCTTCCACGTTCATCACTTTGACTTCCACCATTTCGCCGACTTTAAGATGGTCGTTGATGTCCTTGACGTAGTTGTCTGCGACTTCACTGATATGCACGAGGCCTGTTGCACCAGTCGGTAGCTGAACGAATGCTCCGAAATTTGTAATACCTGTTACTTTACCTTCTAACTTGCTGCCTACTTCAATCGACATAAAAAAAATGCTCCTCCTTAAAAATTAAGATGACCGCTCTCTGGGCCAAAAAACTCGTTATTGCGGGGTTTTCCCCTAGCGATAAGTATAACACTTTTTATTATAATCAGCAAAAAAAGAGTGTCAACCGACTACTCTTTTTCTGCTGCTTTTTCTTTATTTTCCCCTTCTTCTTTCGGAAGCGTGAAAATGATTTCGCCTTCATCTGATAGGAAGTATTCTTTGCGCGCCAATTTTGCTATGTACTCTTCATCGTTCAATAGCATGATCTGCTCTTGGAGCTGCGCCTGTTCTTTTTCGACTTGTTCGAGGGCCGCGAGCGACTCTGCACGCGCCTGTTCTTTCTCTGCAATGGTCTGCGACTGGTTGTATACCGTTATCCCGATCCAGACGCTCGCCATCAACACCAGCAGCCCGAAAACTGTCAGCCGTCTGAACAGCCGGACTTTATGTGCCTGCTGGCGCTTTTCCTGCCGTTCCACCGAGCGGACGTAGTCATTTCGAATTGAAGTGACTTCGCTAGTCGCCGCTGACTTATCTTTCTTCAAACCCATGACTTTCCCTCCTTCCACTCACTTTGATGCCATTATACACGATATTCTTAAAAGTTTATAAGATTTTTTTACAATTCTTTGCCAACTTTCTTGTTTTACTGGTAAAAATCGAATATTTCATTCATGTAAATTAATAAAAATACTATTGACTTAATTTTTATGCACACTATACTAATAGATACCATAAAGAATTCTTTAATTCCATTGAGTTTTATTGAAATTCAAATTTCCATCATTAATAAATATGCATTAATAGTGAATAAATTAGAAGGAGGCGGAATTATGGCGGGAATGCTGTCATTAGCAAATGGAGATTCTTTTAAAGGGCGTTGGCACGGGGGAACTGCACCGGCGCATGGCGAAATCGTCTTTTTCACCGGCATGACGGGATATGAGGAAGTATTGACCGACCCGTCTTATAAAGGACAGATCATTGTTTTTTCCTATCCACTGATCGGGCAGTACGGCGTCAGAGCGGCGCATGTCCAATCTGACAACATCCAGGCGGCAGGCATTGTGGTCGCCGAGCTCTACGATGGGCCGGTCGGCAAAGGCGCACAGACATTGGCCCAATTTGCAAAAAGCGCAGGTGTGCCTGTGTTGAGCGGCATCGATACCCGCTCCCTGATCCAGGCAATCCGTGAATCGGGCACCATGCAGGCAAGAATGGCCGAGGCCTCTACCCCGCCGGCTCACTTGCCGCCGGCAACAAACGATTTCTTCACAGGCCAATGCGAAGGGGCCGCTGTCGCAACATATGGCGAAGGTGCGCTCCATATCGGCTTGATCGACTTCCATTATAAATCTTCCATCTTATCGGAATTGCTGAAGCGGGAGTGCAAAGTCAGCATCATCCCCTATACATTCTCATCCGAACAATTGGATGCCCTGCAGCTCGACGGCCTGCTTTTCTCCAACGGCCCGGGAGATCCGGCCGCTTTGGCTGAATGGTTTGGAGTCTACCGCGATTGGGCGGAGCGTTATCCGTCATTCGGCATTTGCCTCGGCCACCAGGTGCTCGCTTCCGCATTTGGCGCAAAGACCGCCAAACTGCCGTTTGGGCACCGCGGAGCGAATCATCCGGTCGTCAATTTGAAGACCCGCCGCGTTTCTATGAGCTCGCAGAACCACAGCTATGTGGTCGAAGCGGGGAGCATTGAAGCCACCCCGCTCACTGTCCTTTATCAAAATGTCAATGACGGCAGCATTGAAGGGCTTTACCACCCTGAGCTGCCGATCATGACCGTACAATTCCATCCGGAAGCCGCGCCCGGCCCGGCAGACCATTTGGAGTTGTTCAGCCAGTTCCTGACTGCAGCACTAGAGAAAAAGAAGGTGAAAATCTATGCCTAAACAGCAAAGCATCCAAAAAGTACTGGTCATCGGCTCCGGCGCGATTGTTATCGGCCAAGCTGCAGAATTCGACTATTCCGGCACCCAGGCCTGCCTGGCATTGAAAGAAGAAGGCATCCAGGTTGTCCTCGTCAACAACAATCCAGCAACGATCATGACCGACAAATCGGTTTCCGACACCGTTTATTTTGAACCGCTCACACTTGAAAGCCTCGTGGCGATCATCGAAAAGGAGCGCCCCGACGGCCTGCTGGCAACTGTGGGCGGCCAGACCGGCCTGAATTTGGCGATGGCGCTGTCCGATGCGGGCATCCTTGAAAAATTTGGCATCAAGCTCCTTGGCACGAATATCGCATCAATCAAACAAGCAGAAGACCGCGAACAATTCCGCGCCTTGATGAATCGACTCGGGGAACCGGTGCCGCAGAGCGAAATCGTCTATTCCATTGAAAGTGCACTCCAATTCGCAGCGCTTGCGGGCTACCCGCTGATCGTCCGTCCTGCTTATACGCTCGGCGGCTTCGGAGGCGGCATCGCCCAGAACGAAACAGCTTATGTGTCCCTTGTCGCACAAGGGCTCAGCGCGAGCCCGATCAAGCAATGCCTCGTCGAGAAAAGCATCGCCGGCTACAAGGAGATCGAATACGAAGTGATGCGCGATGCCGCCGGCACCTGCATCACCGTCTGCAATATGGAAAATATGGATCCGGTCGGCGTCCATACCGGCGACTCGATCGTTGTGGCCCCGAGCCAGACGATGGACGACCGGGAGTACCATCTGCTGCGCACCGCTTCGATCAACATCATCGAAGCACTCGGCATCATTGGCGCCTGCAATGTCCAGTTCGCCCTCCATCCGGAAACATCAGCATATTATCTCATTGAAGTGAACCCGCGCGTCAGCCGCTCCTCGGCGCTCGCATCCAAAGCGACCGGCTATCCGATTGCGAAGATCGCGGCGAAGCTTGCCATCGGCTATCTCCTCGCCGAACTGAAAAATCCGGTGACCGGCACGACGTTTGCCAGCTTTGAACCGGCACTTGATTATGCCGTTGTGAAAATTCCGCGCTGGCCGTTCGACCAGTTCCAGGACGCAAACCGCCTGCTCGGCACCCAGATGAAAGCGACCGGAGAAGTGATGGCGATTGAACGGAGCATGGAAGCCGCTTTCCAAAAAGCGGTCCGCTCGCTCGATATCCCGCTCGACGGCTTCCGCCTTCCTGCACTTGCCGGAATGCCGACAGCCGAATTGGAAAAGATGGCGGCAGAAGCGGACGACCGCCGGCTGTTTGTGCTATTCGAATTGCTGATCCGCAAGAAAAGCATCAGCGACTTGCATGAACTGACGGCCATCACGCCCTACTTCCTCTATGTGCTGAAGCGCATCGTCAACGAATGGCAGGAACTCCAGTCCTTATCCTGGCAGAGCATGACGCACGAACGCCTGCTGCAGGCGAAGACGCTCGGCTTCAGCGACCAGCAGCTGGCAGGGCTGTGGAATGTCCCGGCCTCTGAAATCTGGGGACAGCGAAAGAGCTGGAATCTGCTGCCCGCATACCGCGTCATCGATACATGCGCGGCAGAGTTCCGCTCACAGACGAATTATTATTATTCCACCTGGAACGGCGATTCGGATGTGCGGTCGGCGAGCCGCAAGAAAGTGGCCGTGATCGGCTCCGGACCAATCCGCATCGGCCAGGGCATCGAATTTGACTATTGCTGCGTGCACAGCGTCATGGCGCTCCAGAAGCTCGGCTACGAAGCGGTGATGATCAACAACAATCCCGAAACGGTCAGCACGGACTACGAAATTGCCGACGCCCTCTATTTTGAGCCCATGACAGCTGAAGATATCTTGAATGTGCTCGATTTCGAAGGCATTACGGACGTCATCGTCCAGTTCGGCGGCCAGACATCGCTCAATGTGGCAGCTGCGCTTGAGGAAGCCGGCATTACCGTCCTCGGCTCGACGGCTGACCTGCTCGATCAGATGGAAGACCGCGACCGGTTTTATTCGTTCCTGGGGTCGATCGGCCTGCCTGCGATTCCAAGTTTTACAGCCGGCAGCCCTGAAGAAGTGGCGCCGTTGGCCGAGAAGCTCGGCTATCCGGTCCTGCTGCGCCCTTCTTATGTGATCGGCGGCAAAGGGATGGACGTGCTGCACAATGCAAAGGAGCTGGAAGACTGGCTTGCGCAGACCGAAGCCGTATTCCCGGTGCTCGTCGACCATTTCATCACTGGCAAAGAGGTGGAAGCAGATATTCTGACGGACGGCGAAAACGTCTGGGTCTCGGCGATTTTCGAACACATTGAAGGAACCGGCGTCCATTCAGGCGACAGCATTTCCATCACACCGCCCGTTTCCCTGACTGCGGAGGAACTGGACGACGTGGCGGCAACTGCCAAGCACATCGCCCGCCATATGGAATACACCGGCTTGTTCAACATCCAGTTTGTCTACGAGGACGGCCGGTTGTATGTCATGGAAATCAATCCACGGGCATCGCGCACAGCGCCGATCAGCTCGAAAGTGACAGATGTGCCGCTTGTGCAGCTGGCAACGGCGCTCATGCTCGGTACTCCTTACAACGAACTCGGCATCGATGGTCTGTACAACGGACAGCCCGAATACACCGTCAAAGCGCCGGTATTTTCACATATCAAGCTGCCCGGGCTGTCGCCTGTCCTGTCGCCTGAAATGATGTCGACCGGTGAAGTGATCGGCCAAAGCCCCGATGCCGCGATCGCAATGCAAAAAGCCTTGATCGGCGCTTCCCAGCAATTGGCCCGGTTGGACGGCGGGACGATTTTCATTACCGAAGCTTCCTTGCCGCTGATCAACCCCGGATTCTGGCGGTCCCACGGCTTTGTCTTCCATACAGAAAGAACGCTGCCCTTCCCCGAATGGCTGAAAACGGATTCCAAGAAAATCTATATTGATTTGACCCCGGACCCGGACAAGCTCCAAGCGTCACAGGCTGCCATCCACCGGCTGCATGTGTGGACACGTGCTGAAACCGTCAACGCTTTTGAAGAACCGGTGAAATTCATTAAAAACCAAAAAGGAGTGCTTGCGAAATGACCATGACGTTGCCGTATGCCCCGCAAATTGCCCAAAACCATTTATTGTCGCTGAAAGATTACAGCTCTTTGGAAATCCTGGACTTGCTGTCCTTGGCGGCTGAACTGAAAAAACCGGAGAACAAGCACTTGCCGCTGCTCCAGGGAAAAGTCCTCGGCATGATCTTCGAGAAGTCTTCGACCCGCACACGTGTGTCATTTGAAGCCGGCATGCTCCAGCTCGGCGGCCATGCGATGTACCTGAGCACGCGCGACATCCAGATGGGCCGCGGCGAAACCATCGCCGATACCGCCCAAGTGCTGTCAGGCTATCTCGACGGCATCATGATCCGCACGTTCCATCAAGCGACAGTCGAAGAGCTTGCCCTCCACAGCAGCGTGCCGGTCATCAACGGGTTGACCGATGACTTCCACCCTTGCCAGGTGCTGGCGGATCTGCTGACGATCCAAGAGCATTTCGGCACGTTCGCGAGCAAGAAGATGGCTTATATCGGCGATGCCAATAACATGTCGAACTCCTTGATGATCGGCGCAGCGAAAGTCGGAATGGACATCACCATCGCCTGCCCGGCGAAATACGCGCCGAAACCGGAGATGATGGAACTCGCGAAAAGCATTGCAGCCCATACCGGCGCCAACATTCACGTTACTGCAGACCCGGTGGAAGCCGTTTCCGGCTGCGACGTCATTTACACCGATGTCTGGGCAAGCATGGGGCAGGAAGCGGAAGCGCTTGAGCGCATGGAACATTTCAAAGGCTTCCAGGTCAATGAAGGGCTTGTGCAGCATGCCCATCCGAATTATATTTTCATGCATTGCCTGCCGGCCCACCGCGAGGAAGAAGTGACGACCGGGATTCTTGAAGGGCCGAATTCGGTTGTGTTCCAGGAAGCGGAAAACCGCTTGCATGCGCAAAAAGCGCTGCTCGTTGCCTTGATGGGAAACAAAGGCTGAACCGGTGTTCTATAATTCCTTATCCCGATTTCTGCTTCTTTAAAGGTTTCGCGGGATTCACCCATGCAGCTTTTTCAAATCGTTGAGAAATATATAAAATTCTTGTCTTTTAACCGATATTCCGCAAAACAGCTACGCTTGCCGCGGGCGATCGCCAAGCCTCCTCAGTCGCTTACGCGACTTGAGGGGTATCGGCTGTCTCGCTTTCCCGCAGGCGTCTCCGCTGTTTTGCTCCATATCTCAGATAGTACTGTTAAAACGGATAGAATTATCAGCTTTTTATGAACGAAACCAGCGCCGGTGCGTCCAAGGGCTAGGCGAAGCTATGAGACGGGTGCTTTTCCCGGCTCATGGCGGGAGCCATGCCCAAAGCGGCCGAAGCGAGGTAAGAATTTTTTCTTTGATTAACTTATCTAACGAAGGTTTCTCGACACCCTAAAAAAGCTGCACCGGAGCTCTTGGCTCCAGTGCAGCTTTTTTATTTCTAAACCCTCACGCTTCGTCATCGATGAATTGCGGTTCGACTTTATCGAGCTTTTCTTCTTTCAGGATCGTGTACATATTTGCCGTTTCGTCTTTCTTGGCGTTCTCTTTCAATTGGTCCACACGCACAGTCACAACTTTCTGGCCGAAGCGGATCTGCAATTCGTCGTTTTCTTTGATAGTCGAACTGGCTTTCGCTTTTGATCCATTAACGGTAATACGGCCTTGATCGGCCACTTCTTTCGCCAACGTGCGGCGTTTGATCAAACGTGAGACTTTTAAAAATTTATCGAGTCGCATAGTCAATCCCCTTTTCTTGCCATCTTTTTGGCTTCATTCCAAAACTGGTCGAGCTGCCCGAGCGTATAATCGCTGAAATTGCCCGTGCCTTCCTTTACCCGCTTCTCGACATGCGCGAAGCGCTCGCGGAATTTCCGGTTGGCCTGGGCCATGGCCTGCTCCGGCGACAATTCATAGAACCGGGCAATATTCACGAGCGTGAACAGAAGATCCCCCAATTCATCGAGCTGGCTCTCCTTTGACCCTTTCGCCGCCTCTTCCTGGAACTCCTTTAATTCTTCCTGCAGCTTTTCCCACGCACCGTCTGCATCCGCCCAGGTGAACCCGACTTTCGCCGCTTTCTTCTGGTAATTATACGACGTGGTCAAGGAAGAGCTATAGCGTTCCTGGCCGTTCAGGATGGATTCCGTTGCCGGCTTTTCCTGTGCCTTGATGCTTTGCCAGTTCGCCACCACATCGTCCGAACCGCTGACTTCCAAATCCCCAAAGACATGCGGATGGCGGCGGATCATTTTGCTGCTGACAGCAGCCAGAACATCTTCAAGCTGGAAATAGCCATTGTCCTGACCGATCTGTGCGTGCAGGAACACTTGCAATAAAACATCGCCAAGCTCTTCGGCAATCGCTTCATCGTCCTGCTCTTCGATCGCCTGCAACAGTTCGTGCGCTTCTTCCAGCAAGAACGGACGCAGTGATTCATGCGTCTGTTCGCGGTCCCACGGGCAGCCTTCCGGGCTGCGCAGCTGGGCCACGATGCTGCGGAATGTCTGCCATTCCTTCACACGGTCCTTTTGGTCCGTTGCCGGCGGCACATAGATCGTCGTCAGGTTATTCACCTCCGCCGCACGGTCCAGTTCATACAGCGGGACAGTGCGGAGCACTTCATCCCTTGATCCCGCTGCTGTCACGATCGTCACCGGATAATCTTCCGGATACTTCTCCATCAATGTCAGCTTCACTTCGGACGCACTGAAGGAGTCGTAGACCTGGGCAATCAGGACGTGCTGCACCATATTCACGTGGTCGCTGTGCATAGCCGTGCCGTCCAAAAGCTGGAACCCTTCAATCGGATCGATGCGGAGTGCGCCGAAGATGGCATCCAGAAAACTCTGTCCGCCTTCGATCGACAACCGGCATTCGCCGTTCTTTTCCGCTTCGATCAAATTCTGCACGGTTTGTTCGGCAACCAATGGGTGCCCCGGCACTGCGTAGATGACGTCCTGCCGCTCCGCCAATCCAATGAGCGTTGCAGCAATCTCGGCATAGACGGGTTCAAAGCTGTCGTGCTTTTCATAAACCGCATCGAACGATGTATACGTGAGCCCTTCTTCCGCCAATTCCGCCAAGACGGGATGGTCGGCTGTCCGGACATAAAGATCGCTTGCCTGTTTCAATTTTTTATAAACGCCGAACGGCAGCTGGTCCAAATCCCCAGCGCCAAGGCCGATTACATGTATGGTGTTCATCTGCATCACCTTTTCTGTTTTCTGATCAGTAATTGAAGCCCCGCCAGTTTTCGTCCGAACGGGATGATGTACCATTGCTTTTCAGTGATGATGCGGCTTTTCGCAATCACCGCTAAAAACACAGCGGCTCCGAGCGGCACGGCGGTCAACGCCGTCAGCATCGCCCCGATGCGGCTTTCCAAACCGTCGAACAGCACGATGTCCGAAAGCAGCTCCCAGCCCCATACGGCAAGCCCCATAAGAACGGTTGCCGCGAGAATCCAGCCGTAATAGCGGAAGGGCGCAAAGTGCACCGGCCACACGCGCTTGAAATACGCGAACAGGCCGAAGACGATCACCGCCAGGCCGATATTGCCGGCTGCCGCGGCGCCTGTGATTCCCCAAAGCGGAACCAGAAACGCATTGCCGATGATTTTCACCACAAGCCCGAGCGCAAGCAGGATAGCGGTCACTTTCACTTTGCCAAGGCCGTGGAGCATCGCTGCCAGGACGAGGACAAGCGACATCCAGACGACCTGCCAGCTAAAAATAATCAACGCCAAGGAACCTTCCCGTGTCTGGAACAGCATTTCGTTGACGTACGGCATGACGAACGTCAAGCCGGCTGCTGACGCAAACGCAAATAAAAACGAAATGCGGAAAGCAAGCTGGGCATAGACTTCCGCCGAACGGCCGCTGTCTTTTTTCGCCATATGGGCGACCAGCGGCACGATCGTCAGCGCAAGCGATGTCGCAATCAATAGGCCGAACTGGACGAGCGGCTGGCCGCGGTCATAGACGCCTTTTTGCTCCATCGCCTCCATGCGTCCCAACCCGCTGTCGGCAAGCAGCCGGAACACAGTGAACGAATCGGCCAGCTGGAAAAACAGCAGGATCAGCGAGCTCATGCTGACGCTCAAGGAAACTGCCACCAGCGCCTTGACGGCCGGCCATTTGCGGAACCCCGGCGACGGGCTGAACTTGAAGAGCCGCTTCCGGTAAAACGCCACCAGGAGGGCAACGCCCGCCATTTCACCGATAAAGGCGCCAAACATGGCGGTCTGCCCGGCTGCATAAAGCGACAAGCCGCTGGAAACGACGAGCCAGGTGCCAAGAAGGATCACTGATACGCGTACCGCTTGTTCGGCAACTTGGGCATAAGCGACTGGCGCCATATCGTTATAGGACTGGAACAAGCCTTTCAATACCGCAAGGACCGGCATGAGCAGCACAGTGAATGCACCAACCTTGAGAAGCGGTGCAAGCTTTGCGTCGCCCATCCACTCCGCCAAAAGCCCGGAGCCGGCATACAGCAACAGGAAGAACAGCGTAGAGACCACTGCGATAAAAGCGAAAGCGATGCGCAGGATCGAACCATGGTCCCGCTCTTCGGAATCCGCCATCACCTTTGACACCGCTACGGCAAACCCGTACGACGTCCAGGTGCTGAAAATCCCGATGAACGGATAGACCTGCTGGTAGATGTAGAAGCCCTGGTCGCCGACCATGTTCTGGAACGGCACGCGGTAGACGGCGCTCAGCAATTTCACAATGAGCCCCGCCATGGTCAGGAGCACCGCGCCTTTCATAAATGTTTTCATCGTTCCTTCATTGTTCAACGGGTCCACCCATTCCTCGTTAAAATTAACCGACCGGTTTTTCTTCGCGCAGCGATTCCGGCAAGAGTTTCATCATGCCTTCGAGCACATCAAACGGATGGTGTTTGCCGGTTTTATTCGCATCGATGCTCATGACCAGCTGCTGCCCGGCCATGCTGAAGCCGACAGCGCGGCCGAATGCCGCCGATTCTTCCACGAGCTTCCCGCCATTGACGGATGACGTGCCGGTCTCGGAAAGTTTGACGGTCGTGATCTTGCCGGTTTGTTTGATCGATTCCACGCCGGCTGTGCGCCCCCATACTTTCATGCGGGCAATGCGCAGCAGGCGGTCCGTCTCGATCGGCATATCGCCGAAACGGTCGATGAGCTCATCTTGCAGCTCGGCGACTTCCTCCGCTTCGTCAATGCCTTTGACGCGTTTGTACATCTGGATTTTTTGGTAGCCGTCGTGAATATAGCTGTCCGGTATATAGGCATCGACGTCGAGTGAAATTTCGATTTCCGGGATCTCTTCTTTCTTGATGCCGGTGCGCCGCTCTTCAATCGCCTGTTCAAGCATCTGCGAATACAGGTCGAAGCCGACCGAATCGATAAAGCCGTGCTGCTGGGAACCGAGCAGGTTCCCGGCGCCGCGGATCGACAAATCGCGCATGGCGATCTTGAAGCCGGAGCCGAGTTCGGTGAATTCCTTGATGGCCATCAGGCGTTTTTCCGCGACATCCGTCAGTACTTTGTCACGCTGGTACATAAAGTACGCATAGGCTACACGGTTCGACCGGCCGACGCGGCCGCGCAATTGGTACAGCTGCGACAAGCCCATACGGTCCGCGTTGTAGACGATGAGCGTATTGACGTTCGGGATGTCGATGCCGGTCTCGATGATCGTCGTGGTGACGAGCACGTCATACTCCCCGTCGAGGAAGCTCAAGATGACCGACTCGAGTTCGCTCTCCGACATCTGGCCGTGCGCATAACCGACGCGCGCTTCCGGCACGAGCGCCTGGATTTCTTCCACTTTGCGGGTCATGTCGTCCACCCGGTTGTAGAGGTAGAACACCTGGCCGCCCCGCGCCATTTCGCGTTCGATCGCTTCACGGACCAGCGCTCCGTTGTGTTCCATGACGTAACTTTGCACTGGGAAACGGTTGGCCGGCGGCGTTTCGATGACCGACAGATCGCGCACGCCGATCATCGACATGTGGAGCGTCCGCGGAATCGGCGTCGCCGTCAGCGTCAAGACGTCGACATTGGTCTTCATCTGCTTGATTTTCTCTTTATGCGTGACGCCGAATCGCTGTTCTTCGTCAATGATGAGCAAGCCCAAATCTTTATAGGCGATATCTTTCGACAGGATGCGGTGCGTCCCGACAACGATATCGACCGACCCGTTTTTCAGGCCTTTCGCGGTTTCGGTCTGCTGCTTTTTCGAACGGAAGCGGCTCATGAGTCCGACGGTGATCGGGTAATCTTTGAACCGCTCCACCATCGTCTCGTAATGCTGCTGCGCCAAGATTGTCGTCGGCACCAAAAACGCCACTTGCTTGCCGTCGAGCACGGCTTTGAACGCAGCGCGGATGGCCACTTCGGTTTTGCCGTAGCCGACGTCGCCGCAGATCAGGCGGTCCATCGGCCGTTCTTTCTCCATATCGCGCTTCACTTCGTTGATCGAGCGCAGCTGGTCGACCGTCTCTTCGTACTGGAATTCCGCTTCGAACTGGCGCTGCATGTCCTGCTCTTCCGAAAACGCATAGCCTTTCAGCGCTTCGCGCTCCGCATACAATTTGATCAGGTCGTCCGCAATGTCCTGTACGGCAGCCGATACTTTCTTGCGCGTTTTTTTCCATTCCGCGCCGCCCATCTTATGGAGCTTCGGCTCTTTTTCCTCCGAAGCGATGTATTTCTGGATCAGGTCGATCTGGTCGACCGGAACGAATAATTTATCATCCGCCTTGTAGACGATGTGGAGGTAGTCTTTATGGACGCCGCCGATCTCGAGCGTCTCGATGCCGACATAGCGGCCGATGCCGTGATGGACATGGACGACGTAATCGCCGGGCTTGATTTCCGAATAGCTCTTGATGCGTTCCGCGTTCGTCAGTTTCTGCGGGCGCGTCTTTTTCTTGGCCTGCTTTTTGAACATCTCGGCATCCGTGATGATCGCGACCCGCTGCAGCGGCATTTCAAAACCGCCGGACAGGTCCCCGTCCACCAAATACATTTTGCCGCCTTGCGTTTCGGTCTCAGAGGTATGGAGTTCCGCATCCATGCCGTAATCCTCTAGCACCGACTGGACTTTCCGGAGCCGCTCCTCCCCCTCTGCAATGATGTAGACCTTGAATTTCGCAAGCTGCCAGCGTTCCGCTTCCGCCTTCAGCAGATTCATCTGGCCGTGGAACGATTGCATCGGCTTGCAGGAATACGCAATCGACTTCTTGACCTGGACCATCGGGAACGTCCGGACGAATAAAGACAGGAAAGCCACTTTCTGTTTGGTTTTCTGGAGCACTTCCCGGAACGTGTAGGACAGGCGGAGATCTTGCAGGAATTTCCCTTCTTCCAGCAGCGAAACGATCCAGTCCCCTTCTTCGCGCTCCAGCGTCTCCGTCATTTCCTGGATGCGGCCGAGTTCATCGAAAAAGATGAAACCTTCCTTCGGGAAATAATCGGCCAGGAAGGCCGACTGGCTCTCGGCAAGCGCGGCGTATTTTGCCGCCTGGTCCGGCATATTGCCTTCCCGCAGCATTGTGATGTCGTGCTGGATGTGCTGCAGCAGGGCTTCTTTCGTATCATCCGCTTTTATTTTCTTCAACGATTTCGCAAGCTGCTCTTCGATCTTGTCGGCAAGTTCGAGGCGCTGCCCCCTTGACAGCACCAATTCGGTTGCCGGCAGGATGCATAACGAAGTGATTTTCTCGAGCGAGCGCTGGTCATCCGCTGAAAAAAGTCGGATGGAATCCACTTCCGTATCGAACAGTTCGATGCGGACCGGGTGCTCGAAGTTCAACGGGTAAATATCGAGGATTCCGCCGCGCAGCGCGAATTCCCCCGGCGTCGTGACCATCGGCGTACGCGAATAGCCCATTGCCACCAATTTCGACAGCCACTCTTCCGTGTCCAGTTCAGCCCCCGCCTCTGTGCGGAGCGTTGAATACGCCCATTGGGCATGGGAAGGCATCAGTTTGCGCATGCCGGCAATCGGCGTGATATAGATGCCTTTGCCGGTGCCCGCCATATGGTCGAGCGTATCGATGCGGTGGGCCCGAAGCTCAGGACCTGAAAAAGAAACATCCGCGGCGATCAATTCATCCGCTGGATATAGATGGACCAAGTCCTCCCCCATCAGCTTCACCAGATCATCATAGACCCGCTGCGCATGCAGCAAGTTCGGCGTAACAATCAGGAGCGGCGCCTCAGTCTTCGCCCAGACCGTCTGGTAGAAAATCGGCCGTGCGCTCCCGGAAAGGCCGGAGATCAGCTGGTGATCCTGGCCCTTTTGCAAATCTGAAATAAACCCTTGTGTATGCGAATCCTCTGAAAATACCTGCAAAATGGGTTCCATGAAGATTCCTCCTTTCGATGTACGAATATGCCGTTCCTGCAAAACGGAAAAAAGCTCTGGACGCCTTTTGCGCCAAAGCGGATTCTTTTATGTTCCGTTAAAATGGTTCATGACTTCCAAATACGGTTTTGACAGCCACAGCTCGCATGCTTCCGCACTTTTCTCGACGGCCTGCGCCATGTCCGGAATCTCGTCTTCCGAGAAGCGCGACAGCACATAATCCGGAACTTTCATGCCGCTTGGCGGCCGGCTGATGCCGATGCGCATTCGGTTGAATTCCTGCGTCCCGAGGTGCTGGATCAGCGACTTGATGCCGTTATGGCCGCCCGCACTGCCTTTTTGGCGCAGCCGCAGCTGGCCCGTCGGAAGATCCAGGTCATCATAGATGACGACAATATCTTCCACAGCGATGTTGTAATAATCCATCAACGCCCCGACGCTCTCGCCGGACAAGTTCATGAAAGTCAGCGGCTTCAGCAGCATCACTTTGCCTTCCGGCCGGTGGATGACCGAATACATCCCTTTGAACTTCGACTGCGTCAGCGGGGCATTCCATTTCATCGCCAGGTAATCGATCACCTTGAAGCCGATGTTGTGCCGCGTCTGTTCATATGCTTTGCCGGGATTTCCCAAGCCGATAATTAATTTCATCATCCATCTTCCTTTGCAAGTTCACTGTCTTCCATTTTATCATAAAGGGCCCGCGAAACAGAAAAATAGGGGCTGTCAGGTGACAGCCCCTTTAATTCATGGTGCAGTGTTTCTTATGCTTCTTCTGATCCTTCAGACTCTTCTTTGCTGCCGATCACTTCTGGTTCTGCTTCTTCATCCGTTTCTTCAGGTTCTGCTTCTACGGTTGGAGCGGTCACGGAAACCAATAGGAAGTCGTCTTCATCCAAAATTTCATAAGAAACCGTTCCGCGGATATCGCCGACAGAAATATGGTCGCCGATCGCCAACTCAGAAACATCGATGTCCAATGAATCCGGAATATCCGAAGGCTTCACTTTGATCGTCACTTCACGGTTCGGCTGGTTGACCACGCCGCCCTCTTTTTCGCCTGCAGCTTCGCCCGTCGTATGGACAGCCACGGACACTTCAAGTTCTTCAGCCATGTTGACTGCTAAAAAGTCCACATGCTTAAAGCTTCCTTTTAAAGCATCACGCTGGAAGTCGCTCAACACGACGTTCAATGTTTTGCCTTCCACTTCCAAGTTGATGACGCCATTGCGCCCTGATTCGCGCAATGTCTTGATCAAATCGGTTTCAGAAACAGACACAGAGATGGTTTCTGTCTGGTAGCCGTAAACGACTCCCGGTACATCGCCTTTCCCGCGCAAGTTTGTCAATGTCGAGTGTGGTGTTCCAGCTTCTCTTTTTTGTGCAGAAATTTTTGTACTCATATATCCTCATCCTCCAGTTTCAATTTTGCATTTTGCTTCAGGTTCTTCCTACTAAAATATATATGCATAGTTATGGAATACCCTGCTCCTGCAAAATCAAACCTGGAAAACTTATGGGTGCCGACTCTTTATCAATCAAACAAGGTGCTGACGGATTTCTGTTCGTGGACGCGGATGATGGTTTCAGCCAATAACTTCGCAACAGAAAGCTGCTTGATTTTCGGCGAACGCTTTTCATCCGGTAATGCAATCGAATTCGTCACGATCAATTCCTTGATAACTGAATCGTTGATGCGCTGAACCGCCGGGCCCGATAGGACCGGGTGCGTACAGCATGCATAAACTTCTTTTGCACCGCTTTCGATCAATGCGCTTGCAGCGATCGAGATGGTGCCTGCTGTATCGATGATGTCGTCGATGATGATGGCCGTTTTGCCTTCAACGTTCCCGACAATGTTCATGACTTCAGCAACATTCGGCCGCGGACGGCGCTTGTCGATGATGGCAATCGGCGCTTTCAGGCGGTCCGCCATCTTCCGGGCGCGCGTCACGCCGCCGTGGTCAGGAGAAACTACAATCACGTTTTCTAAATCGATGCCGCTCTCTTTCAGGAAATAATCCGAGATAAGAGGCACAGCCAATAAATGATCGATCAGAATGTCAAAGAATCCTTGGATTTGCGGCGCATGAAGATCCAACGCAATGACGCGTGTCGCTCCAGCTGTTTCCAGCAAATTCGCTACCAGTTTTGCAGTGATCGGCTCGCGCGAACGCGCTTTACGGTCCTGGCGTGCATAGCCGTAATAAGGCATCACGACGTTTACCGTACGTGCTGAAGCACGCTTGACCGCATCAATCATGATCAAAAGCTCCATCAAGTTTTCATTGACCGGCTGGGATGTCGATTGAACGATAAAGACGTCATAGCCGCGGATGCTTTCTTCGATATTGATCTGGATTTCGCCGTCGCTGAAATGGGTTACAGAACTTTTGCCGAGCGGCAGGCCGACTTCCTTGGCAATTTCCTCTGCTAATCCCTGGTTGGAATTCAATGCAAAAATCTTCATTTTCGTGGTTGCTGGATCAATTCGATAACTCATTTCGTGTGTAGCCTCCTATTTTTTAAGGTTTAGTTTGTTCACATAGCCTTCTTTGTTTTCTTGGCGGGCACGGGCGATGGCCAGCGAATCTTCCGGCACATCTTTTGAAATTGTCGATCCCGCAGCCACATAAGAGCCTTTTCCAACGGTGACTGGCGCAATCAGATTTGAATTGCACCCGATAAACGAGTCATCTTCAATGGTCGTCAAATGCTTATTTTTGCCGTCGTAATTGACCGTGATCGTGCCGCAGCCAATATTGACGTTTGTTCCGACATGGGCATCTCCGATATAGCTCAAGTGGGAGACTTTGCTGGCATTGCCGATTTCCGCTTTCTTCACTTCGACAAAATTGCCGATCTTCACTTCATGGCCGAGATGCGATTCCGGGCGCAAGTGGGCAAACGGCCCGACTGCTGCATCGTCGCCGACAATGCTGTCGTAGACGTGCGAAGTACGGATATTTGTCCGGTCTCCGATGGTGCTGTTGGAAATTGTCGAGCCGGAAGAAATAAAGCAATCTTCCCCGATCTTCGTATTTCCTTCGATGATGACGTTCGGCTGAAGCACTGTATCGCGTCCGATTTCCGCTTGGGCACTGATATAGGCCGTGGCAGGATCGATGATCGATACACCATTGCGCATATGCTTTTCTGCAATGCGGCGGCGCATTGTCCGTTCCGCTTCGCTCAGAGCGACGCGGTCATTGACGCCCAGCGTTTCATCAAAGCTGTCTGTTGCGTAAGCCGCAACCACTTCGCCTTGTTTCTGCAAAATCTCGATGACGTCCGGCAAATAATATTCGCCTTGGGCATTATTATTGGAGACATTTTTCAGCGCTTCAAAAAGCGCTTCATTGTCAAAGCAATATGTTCCTGTATTGATTTCCTTCACTTGCTGCTCGTGGGCTGATGCATCCTTCTGCTCGACGATTTTCGCGACGCTTCCTTCGCCATCGCGGATGATGCGGCCATAGCCTGTCGGATCAACGGCAATTGCTGTAAGGATGGTCGCTTTCGCTGCAGTTTCGTTATGGTGTGCAAGAAGCGCTTCCATCGTTTCCGGGCGGATCAGCGGCGTATCGCCACAAACGACAAGCGTCGTGCCAGGCAATCCTTCAATCAGCGAGGCGGCCTGCTGGACAGCGTGGGCCGTTCCCAGCTGTTCCTCCTGCAAGGCGTACTCGCTTTTCGAACCAAGCTGTTCCTGTACTTTTTCCGCTCCATGGCCGACGATCGTAACGATCTTTTCAACGCCCACCTGCTGCACATTATTGGCGACATGTTCCACCATCGGCATGCCGCATACCGGGTGCAGCACTTTGTAAAGCTTGGACTTCATGCGCGTCCCTTGCCCGGCTGCTAAAATCACTGCGTATGTACTTGTCATTTAGACGTTCCTCCGTTCCCAAAATTTACTATCTATCATATTTTTTTAGTAGGTCTTTTCACATTTCCTTATTGACTATAGCTGAAAAACCTTGATAATTCAAGGTTTCAAGGCATGACAATACGATGACAAAAAAAGGGGCAAGAAAAAAGAGCCTTATCTGATGAAGAAGGCTCATGAGGTGGCGCGTTTATGCTCCGGCTTCTTCCAAAACCGGTTCATCCTCGCTCTGTGCGTATGCTGTTAAAATCGCTTCTTGCAGTTTATTGCGCGTGCCCGAGTTGATCGGATGCGCAATATCCCGGAACTCGCCGTCCGGCGTCCGTTTGCTTGGCATTGCTACAAAAAGCCCGTCGTTGCCGTCAATCACCCGGATATCATGCACCACAAATTCGTTGTCCAGCGTGATGGAAGCGATCGCCCGCATCCGCCCTTCGGTTTGAACGCGCCGCAGCCTTACATCGGTTACTTCCATTCTCTCACCACCTCTCATCTAGGATGTAATAATTGATGCTATTTATGTAATTCGCTTCCAATCGCGAGACTCCTTCAAAAAATCCGTTATTTATTAGAAAATTAAATCAATGCTCCCTTATTATATCTTTAGTTGCAGAAGTTCTGGGTTTCTTTCAGATTTTCAAGGAAAAAGAGCCTGTATGGAATAGCTGAAACGCGAAAAAACGCCATGGCTCTGTGGCCATGACGTTTTTGGAACTTGGTAAGAAAGCTACAAAGTATCTTCCTTGATTGATTGATCAGCCGATATTCCGCAAAACAGCTCCGTAAAACCCCTGTGCTCCTGCGCGCTATGCGCTCGTCGCTACGCTGCCCCGCTGGCGTCTCCGCTTTTTGCTCCATATCTTAGATAGCACTGCTAAATAGGTGAAATTATCAGCTTGCAGTGAACTGCACCAGCGCAGGCGCGTCCACGGGCTAGGCGACGCTATGAGACGAGTGTCCTTCTCGGCTCATGGCAAGAGCCTTGCCCAGAGCGCCGAAGCGGTATAAAGAGATCGTTTACTCCATCAACTTATTTCTAGATGGTTTCTCAGCGACCTAAAAAAACGCCATGGCTCTTTGGCCATGGCGTTTTTTCCAATTATTCAATTACAGCCTTATTGCGAGATCAAGGCGATAACTTCAATTTCAACTTTTGCATCTTTTGGCAAGCGTGCCACTTCAACAGTCGAACGCGCCGGCTTGTGGTCGCCGAAATACGAAGCATATACTTCATTCAAAGCGGCAAAGTCGTTCATATCTTTGATGAACACGGTCGTCTTGACCACTTGGCCAAGCGAAGAACCCGCTTCTGCGAGGACCGCTTTCAGATTGGCGAAAACTTGGTGCGCCTGCTCTTCAATCGTCCCTTCGACAAGTTCACCGGCAGGAGTCAAAGGGATCTGGCCGGAACTGTAAAACATATTGCCTGCAATGACACCTTGTGAATAAGGCCCGATTGCCGCTGCTGCTTGGTCTGTTGCTACGAATTTCATATCAAAAACCTCCATTAGTAAAGTAGTTTCCTTCTTCTAACGCAATGGTCCGTTCTTTTTCGCTGACTTCATGCAATTTGACAAGAGATAAATATTTTTCGACAAGCCGCTCGTCGGCATGTTCTGCTTCCACAAGCACCGCAACGCCGGCGAGGGTGCAATCGAATTCCTCGAGCAGGTTTTTCATGCCGTTCATGGTTCCGCCGACTTTCATGAAGTCGTCGGTGATCAGCACGCGCTGCCCGCTCTTCATGCTCCGTTTCGACAGCACCATTGTCTGGATGCGGCGCGAGGAGCCCGATACATAATTGATGCTGACTGTAGATCCTTCCGTCACTTTGCTGTCCCGCCGCACAATGACGACCGGTACATTCAGGTGGCGGGCAATGGCATGAGCAATGGGGATCCCTTTGGTGGCGACCGTCATGATGACATCGATCTTCTCATCTGCAAATGCCGTGGCGAATACCTTGCCAACCCGGTTCATCATGCCGGGATTGCCAAGAACGTCCGTCATGTACAGATAGCCGCCCGGCAGCAGCCGGTCGGAATGGCTCAGTTCTTCAATCAATTCGCCCATGATTTCCCTGATTTCATCCTCGTGCAGCTTCGGAACATATTTGACTCCTCCAGCGGCTCCCGGCACAGTCATCAATAACCCGATTCCCCGGTCTTCAAACGTCTCTTTGACAATCCCCAAATCTTCGCTGATGGAAGACTTTGCGGAATCATAGATATCGGCAAAATATGTAAGCGGGATCAGCTTATGTGGATGTTCCAATAAATAATGTGTCATATCAACTAACCGTTCACTGCGCTTCCACTTCATTGTACACTCTCCTAAACACGAATAATTTATAGAAAACTTACCATAAATGTACGCTTTTAGGCAAGCATCTCCCGTTCCCCGATCAGGCGGACCACATAAACTTCTCCGCAGAACCCGCGTAAGCCATTGTAGATCCGGGGAATCCGTGCTTCTTGCTGTACCAGCCCAAAGACGGTCGGGCCGCTGCCGCTCATCAGCACTGCATCCGCCCCGAACTTCTTCATCTGGTCCTTGATCTGTGCCACTTCGGGATGCATCCCCAACGTCACGCTTTCAAGGGCATTCCCCAGATTATCGCACATCGCCTGGTAGTCTCCATCTTCGAGCGCTTTGATCATCCCCGCCGTGTTCGGATGATGCGCTTTAGCAGCATCAAAAGCTCCGTACACATCCGCGGTCGAGACGCCGATGGTCGGCTTTGCCAAAATGACCCAGCAGTTTGGCGGTGCCGGAAGCTCCTCGATGATTTCACCGCGCCCTTTTGCAAGCGCCGTCCCCCCGTATACACAGAAGGATACATCAGAGCCGATTTTCGCGCCGAGCTCGGCCAGTTCATCCAAAGACAGATTCAACTGCCACAGCTGGTTCAAGCCTTTCAAAGTCGCTGCTGCATCGCTGCTCCCTCCGGCAAGCCCTGCGGCCACAGGAATCTGCTTCTCCAATGAAATGATGACCCCGGATTTGATGCCGAAAGTATCTTTCAAGAGCTTGGCCGCCTGATAGGCTAAGTTGCGAGAATCGTTCGGCACGAAACGGTCGGCCGATTCAATATGTATGCCGCTTTCCGTGGCCTTGAGGCCGATGCGGTCGGCCAAGTCCACAGTTGTCATGATCATTTCGATTTCATGATAGTTGTCCGGCCTCTTAAATAAAACATCCAAAGTTAAGTTGATTTTGGCAGGTGCTTTTACGTAGAGCATCCCACTGCCTCCTTTTATAGTCTAATGAAAACTATTTTAACACACGACGGCCGCTGCGGGACGAATGGCGCAATATAAAGAAGAAAAGCGGAAACGGCCGTAAAGGTTCGACAGGCAAGCATTCAAGCAAACACGGCTGCCGTTCTGCAGAAACCAAAAAAACTCACCGTCTGTGGGTACAGGCGGTGAGTTTTTCAACTAAGAATATCAATATAGTTCATTATTTAACAACAAGTGCGTCTTCTGTTCCTTCATACACAGTAATTTCTACTGCTTCTGTTAAGATGTCTGCGTAGCTGTAAGACACGCGTTCAAATGCATGCTCATCTTGGTCAAGCTCGATCACGAACACGGAGTGGTACGTTTCGCGCAGGATTCCGGCACGTTCGACCGTTTTCTTGCGTCCTCCATTTGCCTTCAAAAGCAATCGCTTTCCTAAATGCAGGTCTAACGATTTTTTAATATCCGCCAAAGTTTTGGGCATTTGTCTACACCTCACTATAGACAAAGTTTAACAGAATTTGACCATTTCGTCAAGCAAATTTCTAATTTTATCAGCGTTCTTAGGCTAATGTCAATATTTTTTTATTCGAAATAACAGCGAAACAAAGCAAGATGTGCCACTTTTGTTACAAAAATTGCTTTATTCCTTAAAATAAGGATGCAATTTATCGGACAGCAGCCCGAACTCCTGGATGGACAAGGTCTCGCCGCGTCTTGCCGGATCGATTCCTGCTTCTTCCAGCGCTTTTAAGATCAATTCTTTCTTTTCTTTGCCGTTCGGCATGGCGCTTTGCAGATTATTCAATATGGTTTTCCGCCGCTGGACGAACGACCCGCGCGTGACCGTGAAGAAGAAATCTTCATCGATGACTTTGACGATCGGCTCGGTGCGCTTGATCATGCGGATGACGGCAGAATCGACGTTCGGCTGCGGCATAAAGACTGTCTTCGGTACGGTCAGCGCCATCTCGGCTTCTGTGTAGTACTGGATGGCGATGGACAATGAACCATATGCTTTCGTGCCGGGTTTTGCGGTAATGCGCTCTGCCACTTCCTTCTGCAGCATGACCACCAATCCGCGGATCGGCAGCTTTTCAAGGAGCAGCTTCATGATGATCGGCGTGGTTACGTAATAAGGCAGATTCGCCACGACCATGATATCGTCATAGCCGGCAAGTTCGCTTTCGATGGCTGCCCGTACGTCAGCCTTTAAGATATCCGAATGGATGATTGAAACATTATCGTATGGGGATAAGGTATCGGCCAGGACGGGCAAAAGCCGCTGGTCGATTTCAAAGGCCAGCACTTTTCCGGCATCCCGTGCCAAATGTTCCGTCAAAGCGCCGATTCCCGGGCCGATTTCAATGGCTGCCGACTGCTTGGTCAGGTTCGCTTTGCCGACAATTTTCCTTAATATGTTCGGGTCGATCAAAAAGTTCTGCCCGAGGCTTTTTTTCACCGTCAACCCGTGTTTCGCCATGATCTGCTGTGTGCGGATCGGTGTGGCTATATCCTTGTTCATTGCTGTTCCTCCTGATTTAAAGCCATTACTGCTTCTATGAATTGCTGTTTCGAGATGCCGAACATGTGGAGTCTCTTCTGCAGCTGTTTGCCGTTGGTGTAGCCGATTTGGAGCATTTCGCCCAGGCGGGATCGCCGCTGTTTCGCCTGAGGATGCGCTACAAGCGCTGCATCGATCAAGTCTTCCATCGTAATGTCCACTTCGCGCTCCCTTTGGAGCGGCGTGTAGACGGACGCCAGCGCTTCCCGGATGTCCTCATCTGCTGCATGTTCGATGCCCAGCCCTTTGCCGTTTTTCGCAATCGTTTTTTCTTTCGCCAAAAAGGCATGCTTGACGGCCGGCACATGTTCTTCAATAATAGCACGGATTCGCTGGCCGGGATAATCGGGATCGGTAAAAACAATGACGCCCCGCTTCTGCTGGGCATGGGCGATTTGTTCGAGCGTCGACTTGGATATCGCCGATCCGTTCGTTTCAATCGTATCCGCTTCGACGGCGCGTTTGACTGCCACCGTGTCGTCTTTTCCTTCAACTACTATAATTTCGCTTATTTTCATCTGTCTTCCTCATTTCACGCACTTCTTGTTTCATTCTACACGCCGGGCGGCAAATATGTAAAAGGCTTTCCCGGGAATCCCCAAGAAAGCCTTTCGCGCCTCTTATCAATTAAGAATCTTGACTTTTACTTGTTTGCGTCCGAATGCCAAAGCATCGGATTTATTCGGCATGAACAAATCGATTTTGTTTCCTTTGATAGCCCCGCCAGTGTCTCCGGCTACTGCATAGCCATAACCTTCCACCCATACTTTCGAGCCGAGCGGAATAACGCTTGGATCTACTGCGATGACTTTAAGGCCCGGATTCGCTTTCAAGTTGATGCCGGTTGCTGTAATGCCTGAACAGCCTGCACAGAATGCTGTGTATGCCGTAGCGGACACGTAAAGTTCTCTGCCTGCCGGCTCTCCTGCTGGAGCTGCTGCCTTTTTAGGCGCCGGTGCTGCTTGTTTAGGTGCTGCTGCCTGCTGCGGCGCTGGCGCCGCTTTGCTGGTTGATGCCGTCGCCGCTTTCGGAGCCGGTTGTTTCGCTCCGCGCGATACGCTTGCTACGACTACTTTTGTGCCGACAGCTTTCACTTGTTTTTTCGCTTCTTTAACTGTTTTTTCGCTTTTCAATTCACGTTTTACTTCTTTGCCGTTTTCTTTCACCACTTCGAAAGTTTTGGCAACAACGCCATTTTCACCTTTTTGGACAAGTTTTTCTTTCCCTTTCAGAATCGAAGAATCCTTCTTCGTTACTTCAGCGAATTTTACAGAATCCTCAACTACATCGGTGACCTTTTCTACACGAACCACTTTTACTTCGGAATTTGGAACGACCATTTCATCCATTCCATTTTCAACTCGGTCAAGTTCGCCTAAAGAAATCTTGTTCTGCTTTAAAAAGCCAGCGACCGTAGTCGAAGTGGACCATACCTTTTTCTTTTCCAAACCATCCAAGATTGTTACCTCGTATGCTTTTTCTACAGAAATAGCTGTATCCGCATCTACTTTTTCATCTAATCCAGGTGATACTTTATCATGTTCCGTTGTTTTGATATCCGCTTTGGCCAGAATATCCTTTACTTGATTGTCCGTCGTCCAAGCGGCGGTCTTCTTGCCATCAATATTTATCGTATATTCTTTAGCCTTTTCCCATTCGAGCGCGACATCTTCTTCAATCGCAGCGTCTGCAGGCTGGCTTAGGAAATCATGCTCGGAAACTTCAATTTCCTGCTCTTCCAAAAAGTCTCCGACCGTTTCAGCATGCGTCTTCACTTCGGTCTTTTCTCCATTGGCTGTCATTGTGACGGTATTTTTCGTACCTTCATAAATTGCAAACGTCAAGACCGCTGCGAACATCAATACTGTAGCAATCGTAACAATAATTGACTTTCTATTATTTGTTAATTTTGTCAAAAATAACTCCTCCTCATTCACTTGAGTGATTATAAAGTCTCGAATTCAAGGTGTCAAACCAAACGATTGCGGCTATTTCGCTGCGTTGTCCGTTAACTTGAAAAACTGTTCTGCATTTCGTGTAGTGGCTTCTGCCACTTCTTCCACTGAAACATTTTTCAGCCGAGCAATTTCTTCCGCGACAAGGGGAACATAGGATGGCTCATTGCGTTTGCCCCGGTAAGGATGGGGCGCAAGATAGGGTGCGTCCGTTTCAATCAAAAGGTGTTCAAGGCCGATGGCTTCCGCCACTTCTTTCGGCTTTTTGGCATTCTTGAATGTGACCGGTCCGCCAAGTGAAATCATGAAGTTCATGGCGATGCTTTCACGCGCCGTTTCTACACTGCCGCCAAAGCAATGCATTACGCCGCCGACTTCCTTTGCATCTTCTTCTTTCAAAATGCGGAGGACGTCTTCTGTTGCGTCTCGATTATGTATGATAATCGGCAATTTCACTTTTTTCGCCAAGCGGATCTGCTTGCGGAACACTTCCTGCTGAACTTCTTTCGGCGATTTGTCCCAGTGGTAATCCAATCCGGTTTCCCCGATGGCGACCACTTTCTTATGGGCTGCCAGCTCTTCAATCCATTTCAGGTCTTCCTCTGTGCAATCGATGGCATCCACCGGGTGCCATCCGACCACTGCGTATATAAACTCGTATTTCTCGGCAAGCTCCATGGCCCGTTGGATCGTTTTGCGATCAAACCCAATGACAATCATTTTTGTAACATTGTTTTCCAAAGCTCTGTCGATAACCTCGTTTAAATCTTCATCGTACTGGTCTGCATTTAAATGTACATGGGTATCTATGAACATCACGCATTCTCCTCACATTAATCCTTATTTTAATGTTTTATTCCGTGTCTTTCTTCACACCTACATTACAGTTGCATAACAAAACATGTTTTTTATATATCATTTTTCCTGTATGCGGTCATATTTAGCCCAAAAAAATCCAAATAAAAAACCGTCCTTCCTTAAAAAGGAGGACGGCTAAGGCATTCTATTATTTTATTTTTGCGCCGTTCGGCAATTTTTCATCCACAGCGGCAAGCGTCAGATACCCGTCTTGTTCACCCGCAAGAATCATTCCTTGCGACAATTCCCCGCGCAGCTTGACCGGTTTCAAATTGGCGACAACCACCACTTTCTTTCCGACCAGCTCATCCGGCTTGTAATGCTCGGCAATCCCGGAGACGACTTGCCGCTCCTCATAGCCCATATCCAGCTGGAGCTTCAGCAGCTTCGAGGTTTTCGGCACCGCTTCACATGCAGTTACGGTTGCCACGCGAAGGTCCACGTTCATGAATTCTTCGATGGAGATTTCCGGCACGTCGGGTTTCTCAGGCGCCGCCTTCTCCGCTTTCTCGGTTTCCGCAGGTTCTGGCGTCCCGCGCATCTGATCGCGGATATACGCCACTTCCGGCTCTACTTCCAGGCGAGGGAAAATCGGCGTCCCTTTCGCTGCCACCTTGGTGCCTGCAGGAATCTGGCCGAAGCGCCCGAGCGTCTCCCATGCAAGCGCATCCTGCGTCAGGCCAAGCTGTTCAACAATCTGCTTCGGCGCATTCGGCAAGAACGGCTGGAGCATAACCGCTGTCATGCGGAGGCTTTCTGCCAGATGCCCCATCACGGAAGCCAAGTGGCCTTTCAGTTCTTCGTCTTTTGCAAGCACCCACGGCTGCGTTTCATCGATGTATTTATTGGTCCGTGAAATCAACATCCATAATTCACTCAAGACGATGCTGAACTGCATTTTTTCCATATGCTCTTCGTACACTTCGACTGTTTGCTTCGCCACTTTCTGGAGTGTCTCATCAAATTCAGTCACATATCCGTCAATTTGCGGGATTTCTCCGCCGAAGTATTTATTGATCATCGAAACCGTACGGTTCAATAAATTCCCGAGGTCGTTGGCCAAGTCATAGTTCGTGCGCTCGATAAAGGATTCCGGCGAGAAGACGCCATCTGAACCGAACGGCAGCTCACGCAATAGGAAATAACGTGTCGCATCCAAGCCGTAGCGTTCCACCAGCATTTCCGGATATACGACATTGCCTTTGGATTTCGACATCTTGCCGTCTTTCATCATGATGAACCCGTGCGCGAAGATTTTCTTCGGCAGCGGCAGATCAAGCGCCATTAGGAAAATCGGCCAGTAGATTGTATGGAAGCGGACGATGTCCTTGCCGACGACATGGACATCCGCCGGCCAGTACCGGTTGAACAGCTCTTCGTTTTCCGATCCATACCCGAGGGCCGTGATGTAATTCGACAATGCGTCGACCCACACATAGATGACGTGTTTCGGATCTCCAGGAACCGGGATCCCCCAGTCGAACGAGGTGCGCGATACCGAAAGGTCTTCCAGCCCCGGCTTGATAAAGTTGTTGATCATCTCGTTTTTGCGCGATTCCGGTTCGATGAACTCGGCATGGTTCTCGTAATAATCGAGCAGGCGGCCGGCATATTTCTTCATATTGAAGAAATACGACTCTTCTTTCACTTTATGCACAGGGCGGCCGCAGTCCGGGCAATTGCCGTCTACAAGCTGGCCTTCCGTATAGAACGATTCACAAGGGGTGCAATACCAGCCCTCATACTCCCCTTTGTAGATATCGCCATTGTCCAGAAACGTCTGGAAAATCTTTTCGACGCTCTTTTTATGGCGCTCTTCTGTTGTACGGATAAAATCATCATACGTAATGTCCATGACCGACCAGACGCTTTTCGCAGCTTCTGCCATTTCATCAACATACGCTTGCGGATCCTTTCCGGCTTCCTGCGCTTTTTCCTCGATTTTCTGGCCATGTTCATCCATGCCCGTCAAGAAACGGACATCAAAGCCTTTCAGCCGCTTGTAACGCGCCATCGCATCAGAAGCCACAGTCGTATAAGCCGTTCCGATATGGAATTTTCCGCTTGGATAATAAATCGGAGTCGTTAAATAGAAAGTATTGGTTTTAGCAGTCACGAAAAATTCCTCCAGTTTTTTGGTATAGTTCTTATTTTAACGAAGTCCCCCTTTTTGTACAATCTTTCAATTCACAAGATGGTTTTCGACAAAATCTAATAATTCGGAATAGTTATTTTCTTTATATTCCCTCCCTATTTTTAGTGTCATTGGAAATTAGAAGGAGAAAATCAATATTAATAGCAGATTGATGTCACAAATTCGTAAAAATTATTATGAATGGGATAGTTTTTTATTGACCTAATTGCCAGTACTTGGTATGATTTATGACAGGAAGTGGTAATTGTCGAATTTTGACGAAAACATCCGACAAATTTGAGGGGAGAGAATGAATATGAAATCAACAGGTATTGTCCGTAAAGTCGACGAATTGGGCCGTGTGGTAATTCCAATCGAATTGCGCCGTACATTGGGAATTGCAGAAAAAGATGCATTGGAAATTTACGTAGATGACGATAAAATTATCTTGAAAAAATACTTGCCGAACATGACATGTGCAGTAACCGGAGAAGTTTCGGATGAAAACATGCAGCTTGTCGGCGGTAAATTGATTCTAAGCCCAGAAGGCGCAGAGATGCTTGTAAAAGAAATTCAAAGCAACCTAAAAAAATAAATTCTGATATAGTTTAACCCCGGAACGCCATGGCGTTCCGGGGTTTTTTCTGGCCAGACGCCAGTTCGCAAATTCAACGGGCGCTGCGCTTTTCTTATACATGGTATTCCTGGTAGACGTCGCGTTTCGGCAAGCCGCGCTCTTTCGCCACTTCCTTGATCGCTTCTTTGGAAGACAGGTTCTTTTCTTCCATCACGGCCTCTATGTGCTCGGCAATCGACAGGTGCTCCCACCAGGCTTCGGCTTCTACCGGTTCAGGCGACGCATTCCCTTCCACCACAATGCAAAATTCGCCGCGGATTGTATTGGCGTCTGCCCATTCGGCTGCTTCCTCCACTGTCCCGCGCAGGAATTCTTCGAATTTTTTCGTGACTTCCCGCGCCAGAACGATTTGCCGCTCCGCACCGAACGCTTTTTGCATGTTTTTCAAGCTGTCCTTCAGGCGGTGAGGCGCCTCGTAGAAAATCAGCGTTTCCTGCTTCTGGCTAAGCACTTCAAGTTCGCTCTGCCGCTCTTTCTTTCCGCGCGGCAGAAAGCCGAAAAACAGGAACGGCTGCGGCGTGATTCCCGAAGCAATCAATGCACTCAGAGCGGCATTCGCCCCCGGAATCGGCACGACCGGAAAACCTTCTGCCAGCACCTTCTTGACGATGTCTTCGCCGGGGTCGGAAATGCAGGGCATGCCAGCATCGCTGACAAGCGCTACGGATTTCCCGTCCTGCAGGTACGACAAGATTTTATAGCCTCCGCTTTCCTGATTGTGTTCATGATAGCTGACCAGTTTCGTCTGGATATCGAAATAATTGCAGAGATTTTTTGTATTGCGGGTGTCTTCCGCTGCAATGACATCCACTTCATTCAAGATCCGGATGGCCCGGACGGTCATGTCTTCGAGATTGCCGATCGGCGTTGCCACCAGATACAGCGTCGCTCCTTGTTCCTGAAAGCTTTTTTGCGATTTCATTCGCCATCTTCCTTTCCTTCGGCAATATAGCGGATTTTCTGGGCTTTCGACAATTGTTTGAAAGCATATTCCGCCTTCATTGCTGCGGGTTTCGTGCTGAAGCTTTCCTGATAGATCAATTCAACCGGTCCCCTGGCGCGGGTATACTTCGCGCCTTTCCCGGCGTTATGGGCATCGAGGCGCTTATCGAGATCGTTGGTATATCCGGCGTAAAAAGAGCCGTCTGCGCATTCGAGCACATAGAAGAAATGCTTAGCTGTTTCCATAAAGCAGCGCTCTCACTTCTTCTGTGTATTCCCCGTCCTCGCCGTAGACAATCAGCGGCGGCAGGATTTTCAGATCCGGTTTGCCGTCTTTGATGCCTTCGATCAGCAGCGTATTCGCCTCTTTTCCGGCCTTCGGATAGACAAGGCGGACCCGTTTCGGCTCCAGGCGGTTGGCGCGCATCGCGGTGATGATGTCGATCAGCCGGCCGGCCCGGTGGACAAATGCCGCCTTGCCGCCCTGTTTCAACAGCTTGCTCGCGGCTTCCACTGATTCGTCGAGCGTCAAATGGAGTTCATGCCGGGCAATTGCCATATGTTCGCTGATGTTTTTATCGCTCATTTCATGGGCAGGAAAATAAGGCGGATTGCATGTCACGACATCGTATTTTTCAAAACCGAGCTGCGCCGGGATTTCTTTGACGTCGCCTTGAATGACAGAAATGCGGTCGCTGAGGTTGTTGTATGCAATGCTCCGCGTGGCCATCTGTGCAAGGCGCTCCTGCAGCTCCACCCCGATGATGGGAACTTCGGTGCGGGCACTGAGAAACAGCGGAATGGCGCCGTTTCCTGTACACAAATCGACAATCTTCCCGCGTTTCAGCGGTACATAGGCAAAGCGGGCGAGCAGCACGGCATCCAGTGAAAACGAAAATACCGACGGGCTCTGGATGATCCGCAAATCCTCCGCCAGCAAATAATCCAAACGTTCATCGTCCAATAACATGGTTTCAACTCCTCACACATAACAAAAGGCCGCCGCCACACGGGGTGTCGGAAGCCTTTATTCCTTTAATTGCGGCTGCCGAAATCCCGGCACATCAGACCCTTCCATAAGGCTGGCTGATGGACGGCGAAACGGCCCCGCTGCTTTTCAATTCTGTTTGTTCAGGAATGACAGGCAGAACAGGCAATCGTCGCCTTTTCTCGAGCTGCCGAAATGAACATTGCACACATGATAGCCTTCGTGATACAGGCGCGCCAAGTTGTCATAGCCTTCGCCGATATCCATTACAGCTTTTTTCAGCTTCACCGGATCGGCTGCCACCGCTTCCGGAACTTTCTGATGGAGTTCATCAAGGCGCGCACGCAAATGGTGATTTTCCAACTGGAGCGCATGATGCTCTTCCATCGTATGGGCGACGACCGCTTTCAATTCCCGGAATTGCTCTTGCATGGACTCCAATTGCTGTTCAAAATCCATCACCGTGTCTAAAAAGTTCTTATCCTTCAATTAAACCACCTCACGCTCTCGTTCCTTGGTCCATTATCTCACTTAATGCGTATTCAAGTGTCTGTTCCTGCTCAGCCAGCCGGACTTTCAAGACACGCTCCAGGATATTCATGCTGACGACACGCCCGTCGCCGTCCGGCGTCGATACGCGTGTGCCGACATCCGGCATTTCTTTCTTGGCGGTTTCGTATTCGTCATTCTCGTATTTCAGGCAGCACATGAGCCTTCCGCACAAGCCTGAAATCTTCGAAGGATTCAGCGACAAGTTCTGGTCTTTCGCCATTTTGATCGATACCGGTTCAAAATCGCCTAAAAATGTTGAACAGCAAAGCATGCGTCCGCACGGACCAATGCCGCCGAGCATCTTCGCTTCATCGCGCACGCCGATTTGGCGAAGCTCGATGCGCGTACGGAAAATCGATGCCAAGTCTTTTACCAAGTTACGGAAATCGACGCGCCCTTCCGCCGTGAAATAGAAAATGACTTTATTGCGGTCAAATGTATATTCCACATCCACCAGTTTCATTTCCAACCGGTGTTCTTCGATCTTGTCTGTGCCCATTTCAAAAGCACGTCCGGCTTCAAGCCGGTTTTCTTCCACCTGCTGGCGGTCGCGATCGTTCGCTACACGCAGCACTTGCTTCAGCGGCAGGACGACATCGTTCTCATCGACCGCCTTCACCGGCACAACAACTTTTCCGTATTCGACTCCTCTGGCTGTTTCGACAATGACGTAATCGTCTTTGTTGATCGCAAATTCGCCCGGATCGAAATAATATATTTTACCCGCTTTTTTAAAGCGGACACCTATGACATTATACACTCGTCTACCCCTCCTGCAGATTCAGCATTAACTGCTCCATCAGCAGCGTCCGGTTCATATTGCGGGGCAATTGCTGTTTGGCCTGTAATATCGCCTGCAATTGCTTCGAAAGCACCGCAAAAGAACGATGAAGCGCCATCTGCTTCCAAGTTTGTTCCATATCCGGATACGTTCGTGCAGTCTCAAGACCTGCTTTTGCCGAAGCGATGTCCCGATATGCAAATAATAACATGTCGAGCCCTCTTTCGGCATCTTCTTTTTCTTTAAATATCGGCAGCCACTCGGCTTGGATCAGCAAAAGCGCTTCGTGGACATTGCTGCTGACCGCCTCTACCAATTTTAACACAATTTTGCGCTGTTGAAGAAAAGCTTCATCGGTACTCAACAGCACGGCCTCGTCCACGCTCTGCGTCAGCATGCTGACGGTGTTGGCCATGGAGGCCGTCATGCCTCCGGCTAATAGCGTTTCAATCATTTGCGGACGCGACAGCGGCTGGAAAGACACAATTTGGCAGCGTGAGCGGATGGTCGTCATGATGGCATTGAGCCGTTCCGTCAGCAGGATGGCCGTGACATTGAACTCCGGCTCTTCCAGGAACTTCAGCAATGCATTGGCGGACGAATTGTTCATCCGGTCAGCTTCTTCAATCACATATATTTTCCGGCCTGAACTGAAACCGGTTTTATTCATCGTGAAAATCAACTCGCGGATCTGGTCGATTTTAATGTTCTGGCCATCGGGTTCGATAAAAACGATGCCCGGATGGTTCCCTGTATTATAGAGATGGCAGCTTCGGCATGTTTCACATGGAACATTTTCCGAAGGATTTTCACAGAGCAGCAGCTTGACGAAAAAGTGGGTAATCTCCGTCAGGCCTGCCCCTGCAGGACCTTCAAATAGATATGCATGGGCCAGCCGGTCTTTTTCGAATGCGCCTTGCAGCCGCTTCATGACGACCGGCTGCAGCTCCTGGAGTTGTTGAGTTGTTTTTTGCATGTTTTCACCTTCAATCAGCCTTTGTAAAAAACCCCGTGATCCATAGCGGAACACGGGCAGTTAATGCATCATATGTCTGAGATTGCTGCGTTTATCAGAAATGATGGAATTGCTCGATCGGCAAGACAAAAATCGTCGCGCCGCCGACTTCAACTTCCACCGGATAAGGAATATACGAATCGGCATTGCCGCCCATCGGTGAGACAGGGGCCACCATCTGCTCGCGTGCCCGGCAATTATCACGGATTAAATCCATCAGTTTCGGCACGAGGCCGTCTTCGATCCCGATTAAGAAAGTGGTATTTCCTGAGCGCAAAAACCCTCCCGTACTGGCAAGCTTGGTAGCCCGGAAATCATTTTTTGTTAACGCATTGGATAAACGGTTGCTATCTTGATCCTGCACGACTGCTACGACGAGTTTCATCAGCACTCACTCCCTTTTCATTGTTTCTTCTATATAAGTATACCATGAATAAAGGCGCATATTGTATATCTTTCCAATGCCTCATTTCTTCATTTCTTCAATAAAACCGGTGATTTCGGCCATTGCACTCTCGAACACGGCAGCCAGGCTGTCCGAAGCATCGATGACCCGGATGCGCTCCGGATAGCGGCTGACAAGCAGCTTATAGCCTTCCCGGACGGTTTCATGAAACTTGACCGATTCGATGTCCAAGCGGTTCACTTCCCGCCCGGCATCCTTTTCGATGCGTGAAAGCCCGATTGCCGGTTCCACATCAAAATACAGCGTCAAATCCGGCATATAATGATCGATTGCGAATTTATTGACCGTAAAGATTTCATCAATGCCGAGCCCGCGGGCATGCCCTTGATAAGCCAGGCTGCTGTCGATATAGCGGTCGCATAGCACGATTTCCCCTGCTTCAAGCGCCGGCACGATTTTTTCAACCAAATGCTGGCGGCGGGCTGCCGCGTACAATAGCGCTTCGGTCCGGGGATCCATGTTGGTGTTGCTGCGGTCCAGGATGACTTCCCGGATCTGTTCGGCAATATCAATGCCTCCCGGTTCCCTCGTGCAGACGACGGAATGGCCCTGCTGTTCGAGCGCATCAGCGACCAGTTTCAGGACGCTGGTCTTGCCCGACCCTTCCCCGCCTTCCAATGTAATCAAATAACCCATTTCTCATTCACCTGTTTTCTTAGTGTTGTAAACTCCTTTTACTATACAGGATTCCGGCCCTTTTTGCGCCCGCGAACCCACAATAAAAGCGCCCATCAAGGCGCTTGAGCTTGTAGACAAAAGAATAAATAGTTTTTAATTTTTATGCCTATGCATGAAATGAAAGAAATACTGAATCCTCCACTTCAGGCGGACGCGTTCCGCGGGCTTGCGCCGAACTAACTCGGACTGGCGTCCGAGTGGATTTCGGCACTTCGCTCTCCCGCTGGAGTCGCCGCCTTCAGTTGCGGATCCTGAAGCCAGGAGCTTGTACTTAGCAAGTTAAAGTTGGCACTATTTCTCCTGCCTCATCGATTAGATACAAGGGACGCTCTCACAGAAATTCTCCTGTGAGAGCAGAGATGCAGAGACAGGAGCATAATTTTACAATGACGAGGAGAGCGAAGCCGAGTCCATGGTAAGCGAAGTGGCCAGCCGGCCAAGCTTAAACATCTCTATTCATTCAAATCAGACTTTGTTTACAGATAAAAGCGCCCCTCAGGCGCTTTTATCTAACCTAATCCTCATCTTCGGCCACTTGGTATGCTTCGTTATAAAGCACCAGCTGGCTGTTGATTTCGGGGTCGCCTTCTTTTCTTTTCACGTAATGGTACTGTCCTTTGGCGTCCTGTTCCCTCGCTTTGACGTTGTCTTCGAGTGCCAGCTCCAGCGTGTGCTTCACTTGTTTTTTGATGGCATTGTCGTAAATCGGGAACAGGATCTCGATGCGGTTTTCCATGTTGCGTGTCATCATGTCCGCCGAAGACAAAAATGTCCTTTCCTCGCCGTTATAGTGGAAGTAATAGATCCGGCTGTGTTCGAGCAGCCGCCCGACGATGCTCCGGACGCGTATATTTTCACTGACGTCTTTGATGCCCGGACGCAGGCAGCAGATGCCGCGAACGATCAAATCGATCTGGACGCCGGCAATCGAAGCTTCATAAAGCCGCCGGATAATCGCTTTGTCGGTCAAAGAATTCATTTTGGCAATGATGCGGCCGTTGCCGAACTTTTTCTGGCAGTCGATTTCCGCTTCAATAAGGTTGATGAAATCTCTCCGGATAGTGAAAGGGGCAACGGACAAATGATGGAATTCCGGCTTTTCCGTATAGCCGCTCAAGTAATTGAAGAAATTGGTGGCGTCGACGCCAAATTCCTTTTTGGATGTGAAGAGGCTCATATCCGTATATAGCTTCGCTGTCTGGTCATTGTAATTCCCCGTGCCCAAATGGACGAAGCGGTCGATATGGTCCGCCTTTTTCCGGACAATCAGCGTGATTTTACTGTGGGTTTTCAAGTGGGTCATGCCGTAAATCACGTGGCAGCCGGCCTGTTCCAGCTCTTTTGCCCATTGGACGTTGTTCTCTTCATCGAAACGCGCTTTCAATTCCACCAGCACGGTGACTTGTTTGCCTTTTTCCGCCGCCCGTTTCAGGGCTTTGATGATCGGCGAGTCTCCGCTGACCCTGTAGAGTGTCTGCTTGATGGCCAGTACTTCAGGATCATCTGCCGCTTCGGACACGAATTCGACCACCGGCTCAAAGGATTCGTACGGATGATGCAGGAAGATGTCCTGGTCCATCACTTTCTCGAAAATGTCTTCATGGAACGCTAGGCTCCGCGGCGGCTGAGATATGCGGCTTTCATAAATCAATTTGGCATGTGTTTTGGCCATACGCTTGTAAAAACCGAAAAACAGTGTCAAATCGATTGGGCCTTCGATTTCATAGACATCTTTCTTGAGGACTTCCAGCTCATCCATCAAATACGCGAGCACTTCAGGATCGAGCCCCTCTTTCTGGACCTCGAGGCGGACAGCCGCTCCCCATTTCCGTTTCCTCAGTTCTTTTTCGATTTCCTTCAATAAATCACGGGCACCTTCTTCATGGATCGTCATATCAGCATTGCGAGTGATGCGAAACACCGCCACTGAGACGACGGAAAAGCCGTGGAACAGCTTGCTGATGAAATAACTGATGATGTCCTCGAGCAGAACAATCCGTTCTTTTCCGGACTTCCCTTGCAGCACGAAGAGCCGTTCGAGAACCGACGGCATCTGGACAATGGCCGTCTTGAACGGGTTTTCCGCCTCTTCATCATTATCCCGCAGCACTACTGCCAAATTGATGCTTTTATTGAGCAGCATCGGGAAAGGGCGGTAGGCATCGATAGCCATCGGCGTCAATACGGGAAAAATCTGTTCATCAAAATGCGCTTCCACTTCCTTCAATTCCGCCGAATTCAAATCCTCCATTTTCAAAAATCTGACGCCTTCCTGTTTCATTTGCGGCAGCAATTCGCCTTGCAGCGCCCGGTACTGCTGTTCCACTAATTGGTGGGTCTTGTTGGCGATTTCCTTCAATTGCCGGGCAGGCGTCATCCCGGCTTTGTTTTCCGGCTTGTTGAACCCCACCTTCACCTGATCCTGCAGCCCGGCAACGCGCACCATGAAAAATTCATCCAAATTGGAACTGAAAATCGCCAGGAATTTCATGCGCTCCAGGAGCGGATTGCGTTCATCGAGTGCTTCCTGCAAGACCCGCTCGTTGAACGCGAGCCAGCTCAGTTCCCTATTATTGTAAAAAGAAGGATTATTCAGTTCAATGGCATTCTTCATCTTTGTATTCAACGTTTCCGCCACCCTTTATATGCAATTTCCCATCTCTATTCCTGTTCGATAAAATGGAGCTGGATCGATTTCTTCAATTGCTTTTCGAGATGCTTTTTCTGCTTTTCCGCTTGGTACTGCTCGGGTTTCCAGTCGCCACGGCAATAAATATTGAACTTCAGCGCGTCGCCTTCAAGTTCAAGCCCAATCCAATCAATGACATTCCGTTTTGTTGCATTCAAGCTATAGGCCAATTTGACAATCGCGCCAAACAGGCTGTATTTAGCGATTTCTTCTTTGGTGAACCATTCCTGGTAAAGCGCCGTATTTCGCTTGAACAATTCCTTGTTCTTGAAAGAAGCAATCAGCGCAAGAATCAGGCGCTCCTTGTGCAAAAGCCCGTCAATCGTCCGGTTGGCCAATAGATAGAATGTATGCTGGTGGCTTGCTTCTGCATCGATATAGGTGCCTAGATTATAGACAGCACTCCCCAGCCGGATGAACTTCTCGTCTTTCGGCGTCACATTTAAGATCTGCTGCTTTTCGAGCTCATGCAAAATCATCATGGCATTTGTGCTTACCTGGGCTGCATGGGTCAGATTGATGTCATAGTCGATGGCAAGTTCGTAGAAACTCTCTTCTACGACATTCGGAAACACCGACAGTTCAAAGTCCTTTGTCAGTTCCTCGTAGAATACACCGTCCCGCAAGCCTTTGCGGCTCAATGCAAACACTTCTGTCCCGATAAGGCCCATCAGGCTCGCAAACACTTCAATGGCCGGGATGATGATGTCAGCCCGGTCTTTTGACAATCCTTCAACGCGCTGCACCTCCTGAAAATCCATGGACAGCAGCATCGAATCGATTTCTTTGACGTCGCTCGCAGTCATCTTGTATTGATGGATTCCTGCAAGCGGGTATTCGATGAATTCCTGGTGGATCTGCGCCATGTTCCGGGCACTCCCCCCGATGCCGATGAGCGGCAGCCCCTTGCCTTTCAGCCACGGCAGCGTCTGGAATTGGCTGCTCAAAAAGTTTCGCAGCGTTTTTAACTCTTGTGAAGTCGGCATGTCATTTTTAATGAATTGCTCCTTCAGCGACAATGCCCCGAAAGGGAAACTATGGAAATAAACCAGTTTACGGTCTTCGAAAAGGGTAAGTTCCGTACTCCCTCCCCCGATATCCACCGTAATGCCGCTCGAAAACGGCGTGGAGTTGACGACGGCCAAATAGCCGTAATACGCTTCTTCATATTCCGATAAAATCCGCACTTTGAAATCGGTCTCTTCTGCCACCCGGTCCAAGATCTCCTGCTGGTTATTGGCCTGGCGGATGGCTGCCGTAGCGACGCATTTCACTTCATCAAGCTGATGATGACGCGTGATTTCCTGGAAGCTCTGCAAGGTCTCGACCAACACATTGATCCCTTCGTCCTCGAGCCGCCCCGATGCCGACAAATAACTGCGCAATCGCGCGACCGCTTTCACGTTTTCAGCTTCTGTCAGCCTGCCGCTCTTGTCGCGGCTATAGACTACAAGCCGCATGGTATTGGAGCCGATATCAACAATGGCATATTTCTCCTGGTTCATCATAATTCTCCACATCCTGACACTATAAATTTCAACATACCCCTACCATACCCTTTTTTCCGAAGTTATCTACCCCGAGGCAGCACGCGGACTAATTTTTCGCTCAAGCGATGGTCCCCTTGGATCTGGGCATTCGTGGCGAGGCAGTCCGCCAAGTTCTCCAATTTTTCAAGCGTCCACTTTTCGCCGGGCAATATCAATGGAATTCCCGGAGGATAAGGCACCACCGTGCCGGCAGAAATCCGCCCGTATGCTTTCGGATAAGGCAGCCATTCAAATTCCCCGACTTCCAGCTCTTCAAAGGAGAGTTCAGGCATTTCAATCATTTGCTGCTCTGGCACCTTGATGTCCACTGACAGCCGCTCTTCCTGCAGGACCGCCCGCACCGCTTCTTTGATGCGGCTGCGGATTTCTGCGAAAGGATAGGAATGTACATGCTTCAGCAACGGCAAAATCAGCAGCACTTGATGGGGATCGGCCAATTCGGCATGGATCCCGGTTTCTTCAAGCTGCTTTTTTAATTGCGGGCCGCTGTGATGGCCGACGCGGAGCATCAGCTTCAACGGATCATCCGGTTCGAACACTTCCAGTTTCGGAATGGTCTTCAACCCGCCGAGAAACTGCCTGCGCTTGTCCTCAAAGCTCCGCTTATCGGGCTGGGAATAAGTCTGCACAAATGACCGTGCATCATCAAGCGAGGCCATTATAAGATAGGAAGGGCTGCTCGACTGCAGCATCCGCAAATACTTTCTGATTTTCCCGGCGTCGAGCAGCTGCCCCTGCACATGCAAGAACGACCCCATTGTCATCGCCGGCAGGCTTTTGTGTGCAGACTGCACAACTGCGTCTGCCCCAAGATCCAGCGCAGACGGCGGATACGGGGAGCCCAATACAAAATGGGCGCCGTGCGCTTCATCGACGAGCACAACGATTCCCTTGTCGTGGCAAAATGAAATGATCGCCTCCAGATCGGCGCCTGCCATGCCGTAATAATTAGGGTATGTCATGATCAGCGCTTTCGCTTCCGGATACGCCGCATATGCCGCCTCAACATCTTCCAAGCGCAGTGCCGTTGCCGTCAACGAAGCCCGGTCCCATTCAGGCGCTATGTAGATCGGCCATACTTTGGCCAGTTCAAGGGCATGGAAAATCGACTTATGGGAATTACGCTGGACGAGGACCGCATCTCCTTCCCCGCAAGCAGCCAGAATCATCGCCAGATTTCCTGAAGTCGAGCCATTGACCAAGAAGAAGCTTTCGTCCGCGCCGTACGCTTCAGCCAAGAGCCGCTGCGCTTCCCCGATCACTTCTTCTGGATAATGCAGGTCATCCAGGCCGGAAAGTTCAGTAACGTCATAAGCCATGGCGGATTTGATGGCTTCCGGCAAGGCCGACAGCTGCCCATTCTTATGGCCGGGCACGTGGAACGAAATCGGCTGCTGCTGCTGGAAATGAATCAAGGCATCCACTAAAGGTCTACGGTATGTCATATATTCCACCCTCACATTTTTACTTAATTCCATTATATCGAAATAACCCCTCTTCATGAATAAAGAGCGGCATGCGGTTGCCTGAATTCGGCCGACTTATAAAGAAAACCACAAAAAAGCCGCTACCTTTTCAGGTAACGGCCTTCGATGTGCCCAGCGGCGTCCTACTCTCACAGGGGGAAACCC
>NZ_JBQJJG010000016.1:0-60535 GCF_052078085.1 Planococcus sp. FY231025 | reverse complement strand
CGAGTAATCGCAGGAGCAAGGGAAGCGGCTGAAGCCGAGCCCTCGGAAAGCGAAGTGGCCAGCCCGGTCGGGCTTATACCTCTCTATTCATTCAAATTAGACTTTGTGTACAGTCTCAGCCTTCGGCATACAATATGTATACCGAAGGCTTTTTCGTTTGTTCCAGTTCAGGATAAGGTGAAAAAGAAGTGGTTTATCCGTTTTCGTTGGCCGCGAAAGTCTGCTTGAAGGGAATATAAAGTACGGCACATCTAGTCGCGCTATTGCTTGCTGATATTTTTCACTGCTTCGCGCTTGCTAAGCGGCATCAATGCATGTTCCAAGGTGAATGACCGGACCCATTCGGAATCCGTCTTCGCGTATTCGCGCAGCGCCCAGCCGATGGATTTCTGCAAAAAGAATTCTGGGGAACCGGCATGCCGGAGGATGATTTGCTGAAGCACTTCCGTGTCCGTCCCTTGCTTGTATTTTAATTGATGGAGGATGGCTGCCCGGTTTGTCCACATATTGCCGGCTTCGGCCCATTCCAACATGGCGAGGGTCCCTGCGGGCCGCTCTTTGGCGACTATCCCTCCGACTGCCCGTGGTGCAATGGAGTCGACGCTGTCCCACCAGGACTTGCTTTCGATCAACTCCCGAAGAAAAGGCAGGTCTGCAACCGACAGCTGTTTAGCCATTTTTTCGAGCAATGCAATTGCCGCATATTGGTATTCCCGCTCCGGAAGCCTGTATAGTTTCCATACTTCCTGCTCCAACTGTTCGGGCTCCGGCAGCTGGTATTCCAAAAACTGTTCTTTCAACAATGTTTTCCGCAGCGGCGTTTTGATGCCCAGAAAAGGGAACTGGTTCCGCATATAAGCGGCCATCGGCGCAGCCAGCTCATCATTGCGGTTCGCTTCAAACCGCTGAATAATTCCATGATGGTCCCACGTCATTTTCATCAATGTTTTGCCTCCTGATACCTTTTAAAAAAAGTGTAGCACATCTCCAAGCAGGGAATTGTAAAGCAACCGGTGATATTTTTGGAGAGAGAGCCCAAATGGTACAAAGGCTATCTTCCAAAAAGACGCCTAATTTTTTCTATGCTATCATAAAATAATAACGAACAATGGAGGCGGGACGATGATATATGTAGGGTTGACGGGTTGGGGCGACCATCCGGATGTCTATAGCCCAGGCTCAAAAAAAACAGAAAGATTGATCGATTACAGCGCGCATTTTCCGATAGTCGAATTGGATTCCTCATTTTATGCAGTCCAACCGGAACGCAATATAACAAAATGGATCAATGAGACGCCTGAAGGCTTTCAGTTCGTCGTTAAAGCCTATCAGGGGATGACAGGGCATCAGCGGGGGGAGAACCCGTTCGAGAGCCGTGAAGCGATGTTCGAGGCATTCCGCCTGTCGGTGCGCCCAATGAAGGAAGCCGGTAAACTCGCGATGGTCCTGCTCCAGTTTCCGCCTTGGTTCGATTGCCAGAAATCGAACGTCGAAGCGATCCGGGAAATCATCGGCCACTTGGGAGAATTCGATCTGGCCGTTGAATTCCGCCATCAGTCCTGGTATGCACCGGAATTGCGTGAAAAGACCTTTGAATTTTTGCGGGAAAACAGGCTGATCCACACCGTCTGTGATGAACCGCAGGCTGGGGACGGATCGGTTCCGCTGGTGCCGGTTGCTACGCGCGACGATAAAGTGCTGATGCGTTTGCACGGCCGCAATTTGCATGGCTGGACAAATCCCGGCGGCGGACAGAAGTGGCGGGAGGTGAGGTACCTTTACGATTACAACAAGGAAGAACTGGCAGAAATCAGCAAAGCGGCAGAAACCCTCCAGCAGTCCGCTGAAAACGTCTATATCATTTTCAATAATAATTCAGGCGGACATGCCGCAGGCGATGCGAAAGAATTTCAGGAAATGAACGGCTTGGAGTTCACCGGCTTGTCCGATAAGCAGCTGGATCTGTTCGACGGTGGCCTTTAATGGAATTTCTCCTACTGGCAATCGCAGGATTGCTTTCAGGGATTGTCGGGGCGCTGATCGGCCTCGGCGGCGGCGTCATTTTGGTACCGGCTCTCTTATTCCTCGGTACGGCGCTGGCCTTTTTTCCGGATCTGACACCGCAGAAAATTGTCGGCTTGTCGGTGATCATGATGATTTTCACTGGCCTGTCTTCGACATTGTCCTATATGAAAGTCAAAACAGTCGACTACCGGAGCGGGTTCCTGTTCTTCATCGGCAGCGCTCCCGGGACCGTTATCGGCGCATTTGTCAACAAAGGCCTCGACTTGCCTTCGTTCAATCTATATTTCGGCATCCTGCTTGTGTTTCTGGCCCTGCTGCTGTTGATCCGCAACCGGCTGGAAGCGGTACATTGGTTTGTCGATAACGGGCGCAAGTATACTTTCAAGGATTCCATGCATAAAGAATACTTGTACGGCTATCCGGTTTGGTTCGCGCTGCTTTTGACGTTCGGCGTCGGTTTCGCCTCCGGCCTTTTCGGAATCGGCGGAGGATCGATCATGGTGCCAGCGATGATTTTGCTGTTCCTGTTCCCGCCGCATGTGGCGGTCGGGACGTCGATGTTCATGGTGTTCCTATCGGCGATCGTCAATTCGGTAACGCATATTTCCCTTGGCAATGTCCCTTGGATTTATACGCTTGCTGTAGTGCCTGCCGCGTATATCGGAGCCAAAATAGGCGCATCGCTTAACAAAAAGCTCCAATCGGAAACTTTGGTCGTCATTTTGCGGATCGCATTGCTGGTTCTCGGCCTGCGGTCCATTTACGAAGGATTATTCAGTTCTTAAAGAGGTGTAAGGCATGGGAGAACTCATTCACATTTATCATACAAATGATCTGCACAGCCATTTTTCGCATTGGCCGAGCATCCGGGCGCTTCTGCATGAACGGAAACGCTGGCATGAGGAAGCCGGCGATACCTGCCTGATCCTTGATATCGGCGACCACGTCGACCGTTCCCATCCATTCACGGAAGGGACGGCGGGAAAAGGCAATGTGGAATTGCTCAATGAAGCCGGCTACGATGCAGTGACAATCGGCAATAATGAAGGCATTACACTGTCCAAGGATGAACTAGACGAATTGTATATCCAGGCTGACTTTGATGTCATTGTATCCAACCTGTTTGAAGAAGGCGGCGGCCGGCCGAAATGGGCAAAGCCTTACGGGGTTCTGGAGACTGCGGAAGGGCTGAGAATCGGCCTGGTCGGGGCAACAGCAGAATTCACTCCGTTTTATCAGCGATTGGGCTGGGAAGTGACCGATGCGAAAGCATCGATCATTGAATCGGTCAACGCCATCAAGGAACAAACGGACTTCATTATATGCCTGTCCCATCTGGGCATCCGGGAGGATGAACTGCTGGCGGAGCTTTGCCCCGACATCGACGTGATCCTCGGCGCCCATACCCACCATATTTTCCACGAAGGGAAAACAATCGGCAGCACACTGCTCGGGGCGGCCGGCAAATTCGGCATGTTCATCGGGCATATCACTTTTGATCCGGCAACCGGTGAAACCGAAGCTGAATTGATCGATACCGCAGAATTGCGCAATTCGGAAGAGGGATTCAATGATGAATTGATTGCGGACGGCAAATCCCAGCTGAGCGAACCGATTTTTTACAACGAAAAAGAATTAAAAGCGGAGTGGTTCAAAGAGTCGGAACTGGCCGAGCTGTTCGGGGAAGCGATGCTTGAGTATTCCGGAGCAGACTGTGCGTTATTCAATGCCGGCTTGTTCATGGAGGGGATGCCGGTAGGGGTCGCGACACGCTATGATTTCCATAGGATGCTGCCGCATCCGATCAACCTCTGTCTGGTCGAACTGACGGGCGCAGAACTGAAGGAAATCTACCAGCAGTCGCTGAATGCCGAGTGGCCGAACATCGAATTGAAGGGGATGGGGTTCCGCGGTGCAGTCATCGGGAACATCGTCCATGTCAATCTGGCGGTCGAAGAGCATCGATTGTATGTCGGCGGTATTCTTGCGGACCCGGAAAAAGTCTATCAGCTGATTACGCTCGATATGTTCACGTTCGGCTATTTTTTCCCGGAGCTGAAACGGGCGCCAAAAACTTATTTTATGCCGGAATTCCTGCGGGATGTTTTCAGCCGGTTTTTTCAGGCAAAAGCAGTAAAATGAACGAATATTCGAAGTAGAGTTTCATTTGATTTCAATAAAATTCTGCGCTATGCTTTTAAGGAATTCAATATCGATGGGTAGAGGCTGCGAAGCTTATCAGTAGTATGCGGGAGTGTGACAACGTTGAACGCATATGAAAGGAAGTTTTGCCGAAGCTCTTTTTTCAGGTGTCAATGGAAAAAGTGCTGGGGGCATTCTGAAAAAGGATGTCACTGTCGTCTGTGATTTTACAGGCGAAGAGCTACAGGGTTGTTTGATGTTTTTATGCACAGACGAATTGTAGAAGGCTGATTGTATCCATTGGAGCGATCGGCCTTTTTTCTATCTTCTCTTCCATCCTTAAAAAAATAGGAGGGATTCATATGGAAAATACTATTTTCTCGATTTTGCCGCCGTTGGTAGCAATCATCATGGTGCTGCTGACCAAGCGGGTGCTATTGTCGCTCGGAACAGGTGTGGTGGCAGCCGCGTTGATCTTGACGTCGTTTGCGCCGGTCCAAGCTGCAAGGGAGATCTTCAATTCTTTTGCGGTCACGTTCTGGGACGAAGGCTTTAACGCCTATAATGTCTTTATCTTATTGTTCCTGCTGCTATTGGGCATCATCACTGCATTCGTCAGTTTGTCAGGCGGCAGCCGTGCATTCGCCGATTGGGCTTCTGCGCGCATCAAGACCCGCCGCGGCGCCAAGGTCTTGACGGTCGTGCTCGGCATGGTGATTTTCATCGATGACTATTTCAATGCATTGGCGGTTGGGCAAGTCGCACGTCCGATTACTGACCGTTATAAAGTGTCGCGGGCAAAACTGGCCTACTTCATCGATTCTACGGCAGCGCCGGTCTGCGTCATCTCACCGGTATCGAGCTGGGGAGCCGCGATCATTGGAATCGTCGCCACAATTCTTTCAGCGCAATCTTATGTTCAGATGTCGGCGCTTGAAGCGTTCATCTGGATGGCACCGATGAACTTCTACGTCATTGCGACGCTGGCCATCGTCATTTTCGTCGCCATCCGCGACGTCGACTTCGGGGCTATGAAAAAGCATGAAACGCGCGCAATCACGACTGGGGAATTATACGATGCAAACAAAACCATTCCAGGGGAAATGAAAGAAGAGTTCCCGGCGCACTCGCATGGAAAAGTGACGGATCTGCTCCTGCCGATCCTCTTGCTGATTGCCGGTACGATCGGGGCGATGGTCTGGACCGGCTACCAGAATGCCGGACAAACATGGGACGTCTGGGCGATCTTCGAGAATACGGATGTACCCACATCCTTGATGGCGGGCGGCCTTTTGGGTGCTGTCGCATCCATCCTGTTGTATGTGCGCCAATTCAAGCAAAATGAAACGGCGAAAGCATCCTGGGTCGGCAAAGGGATTGTCGAAGGACTTCGCTCAATGATCGGCGCTGTGCTGATCCTGATTTTTGCTTGGGCACTCAGCTATTTGATCGACGCATTGGAAACCGGCGCGTATCTGGCGGATGTGGTGACAAAGAATAATATTCCGACCGAAATCCTGCCGGTGCTGCTGTTTCTTTTAGCCGGAATCATGGCTTTCTCGACGGGAACTTCATGGGGCTCTTTCGGGATCCTGCTGCCGATTGCCGGCAACATCATGGGGCAGGCAGCGCCTGAACTTCTGCTGGCAACATTGTCAGCTGTTCTTGCCGGCGCTGTTTTCGGAGACCATTGCTCGCCGATTTCCGATACGACGATCCTGTCTTCTACAGGGGCAGGAAGCAACCATATGGACCACGTATTGACCCAGTTGCCATACGCTTTGACTGCAGCCGCAATCGGATCAGTGGGGTATATCGTCATAGGCTTTACCGGTTCTCTGCTATGGTCATTATTAGCAGTTGCGGTCATTTTAGCAGTATTATTTATCGCCTGGTCAAAACGTACTACAATTCTTGAAAAACAAGCAAATAACTAGCAAATATTGAAAGCAGAGGAATTTTCCCTCTGCTTTTTACTATTCTAGCAATAGTTTTTTATAAATATTTTCCGGAATTATCTTTACTTTCAAAGGCAGCATCGTTATACTATTTTTAGATTAGTCAATAATCTGAAAATAAACAAACTTCCTATTTTTCTGTAAGAAAATTGGAAGTAGACAAACAAAGGGGGAAGAAAGATGGAACGTTCGCAATGGGGTACACGCGCCGGATTTATTATGGCGGCTGTCGGCTCAGCGGTAGGTTTGGGGAACATTTGGCGTTTTCCATATGTAGCCTATGAAAATGGTGGAGGAGCATTCTTTATACCGTACTTATTCGCTCTGTTAACCGCAGGGATACCAATTCTAATTATGGAATTCACCATCGGGCACAAATACCGCGGATCGGCACCGTTGTCATTCTTCAGAATGAGTGGCAAGAAATTGGAATGGATGGGCTGGTGGGCGATATTCGTTTCGTTCGTCATATCCACGTATTATGCAGTCATTATTGCTTGGGCGATGCGCTACACGATTTTCTCAATCAACCAGGCATGGGGATCAGATACGCAAGATTTCCTCTTTAATGACTTCCTTCAATTGACTGTAACGCCAGGGCAAACCGGAGGAATTGTATGGGGCGTCTTAATTCCGTTAATCCTGGTATGGGCGATCGCCTTAGGGATTTTATTGGGCGGAGTCAAAAAAGGGATCGAAATGGCAAACCGGATTTTCATCCCGACTTTGGTCGTCATCTTCTTGATCGTCGTTATCCGTGCTGTCACGCTTGACGGAGCAGCTTTAGGATTGGATGCATTCTTCAAACCGAATTTTGATGCCATCATGGACCCACAGGTGTGGGTAGCGGCATACGGACACATTTTCTTCAGTTTGTCCATCGCATTTGCCATTATGATCACTTATGCAAGTTACCTTCCGAAAAAATCGGATATCACGAATAACGCATTCATCACAGGATTTGCGAACTCGGCATTCGAATTGCTTGCCGGTATCGGGGTGTTCGCAGCACTGGGCTTCATGGCGAACCAGCAAGGCGTTGCGGTTGCGGATGTTGCAGCAGCTGGCGTAGGTTTGGCATTCGTTGTCTTCCCGCAGATCATCAATGAGTTCCCTGGATTCAATGGCCTGTTCGGCGTCTTGTTCTTCTTGTCCTTGACGCTTGCCGGATTGACTTCATTGATTTCCATTACAGAAACATATGTTGCCGGCTTCTCTGAGAAATTCGGCATTTCGCGCAACAAAGCCGTCATTTTCGGCGGCGGGCTAGCAGCATTGATTTCCGTTCTTTTTGCCACTCAAGGCGGATTATTCTTCCTTGACGTAGCCGATTACTTCATCAACCAGTTTGGTGTTGCGGCTATCGGATTAGTGGAAGTCATCTTGATCGTTTGGGCATTCCGCAAAGTGGATGGTCTACGGGACCATGCCAATGGAATCTCGGACATCCATCTGGGCGGCTGGTGGAAGATCTGCCTGGGCTTCATTACGCCAATCGTTTTGGGCTATATGATGTTCGGTTTGTTGAAAACCAACCTTCTAAAAGAGTTTGATACCGAGACTGGAAACTATGAAGGCTACTCGGATACATTCATCATGCTGGGCGGCACTAGCGTCGCACTTGGTGCCATCGTGCTGGGAGTTCTTATGTCCCTTGGCAAATGGCATAAAGACCATGCAGAATTCGACGAACACAAATAAGGAGGGTTCACCATATGTCTATTGAAGCGATCGTTGTTATGATCATCGGAATGGTTGTTATCTGGGGTGGCCTGGGTGCAAGCATTGCACACGCTGTCAGCAAGAGCAAAGCGGCTAAAAGAGCTGCTTAATAATTGAAGGGCCCGGAAGCATCCGCTTCCGGGTTTTTCTTTGTTCTTCCTGCTGCCTGGAGGAAGGGCTTATTGTGGGCAGGTGGGCTTTATGGTACATTTGGAAAGGAAAAGAAAAACAGAGATGACCATGAAGAATGGGGATGATGCGCATGTCAACAAAACAGGAACATCTAAGAAAGCCCGATTGGTTGAAGATCAAGCTCAATACGAATGAAAACTATACCGACCTGAAGAAAATGATGCGGGAGAATAATTTGAATACCGTCTGCGAAGAAGCGCGGTGCCCGAATATCCATGAATGCTGGGGGACCCGCAGAACAGCCACTTTCATGATTCTCGGTGCCGTGTGCACGCGGGCATGCAGATTCTGTGCGGTGAAGACCGGCCTGCCGAACGAACTGGACCTGCAGGAGCCTGAACGCGTCGCCCAGTCAGTGAAACTCATGAACCTGAAGCATACCGTCATCACGGCGGTGGCACGCGATGATCTGAAAGACGGCGGATCGGCTGTTTTCGCGGAAACCGTAAGAGCCATCAAACGTGAAAATCCGTTCACAACCGTGGAAGTGCTGCCTTCCGATATGGGAGGCATCTACGAGAACCTGGAACGTCTCATGGAAGCGGAACCGGACATCCTGAACCACAACATCGAAACGGTGCGCCGTTTGACGCCGAGAGTCCGTGCCCGCGCTACTTACGACCGTTCGCTGGAATTCCTTAAGCGTGCCAAAGAGATGCGTCCGGAAATCCCGACAAAATCATCCCTGATGCTCGGATTGGGTGAGACGCATGAAGAAATCTTGGAAGTGATGGATGATCTCCGCGCCAACGATGTGGATATCATGACCATCGGACAGTATCTGCAGCCTTCCAAAAAGCATTTGAAAGTACAAAAATATTACTCGCCGAAGGAATTCAAAGAACTTTGGCAGATAGCCATGGACAAAGGGTTCTCGCATTGCCAGGCAGGTCCGTTGGTCCGCAGCAGCTACCATGCCGACGAGCAGGTGAACGCAGCGGCGAAGGAACGCCAGCGCCTTGGAGAGATAGAAGCAGCTGCCACAAACAGCTAATGGATGGTGAGAAGGAACATGATATTAGACCAATGGGAATATGAAGTGCTTATTGATTACCGGGAAGGCTTCCAAGAGGAAGCGCTGAAGGGCCGGTACAGTGAAATCCTTTCGAAGTATGACTATATCCTGGGAGACTGGGGATACGGCCAGCTGCGGTTGAAAGGCTTTTTCGAAGACACGAACCATAAAGCCACATACGATACGAAGATCAGTACGCTGCAGGATTACCTTTACGAATACTGCAATTTCGGCTGCGCTTATTTTGTAATCAAGAAAGTCGGCAAAGCACCGGCGCCGATTGAAGAACCCCAGCAAACCCCTGAAGCGGAAGCATAAGCCGCCGGGGGTTTTTTGGTGCGCATATGATATGATAGAGGATGACAGCATTCAGTTAATGGAGGGTTTTCAGATGTACTTTATTGATCGCAGAAACATAAATGAAACAGTGGATTATATGAATTCGTTATTGGAGCTTTATGAGGAAAAAACGGAGTGGGCATCATTGACCGAACAATTGGCATTGGAGCGCCTGGCCAATAATATTGTCGAATCCATCATCGATGTCGGCAATTCGATGATTGACGGGTTTATTATGCGGGATCCTGGGAGCTATGACGACATCGTCGACATTTTAGGGGATGAAAAAGTCATCACCGTAGAAATGGAAGGGCCGTTGAAAAAAGCCATCGGTTTGCGCAAGATGCTGGTACGGGAATTTATGAAAGTGGACCATAACGAAATACAGAAAGTGCTGGACGAGTGCCTGCAACAGCTGAAGGAATTCGGCCCGAAAGTCGGACATTATTTGGAGCACGAGCTGGGCCCTGTCTCCGCATTTCTTCCGGAGGCGAAAAATGAAGAGTTATAGAGCCTATTGTTTGGATCTGGACGGGACAGTCTACCGGGGCACCGAAGCTATTTCATCTGCAGCAGCATTTATCCACCGCCTGCAGCAGAAAGGCATCGAACCCTTTTATGTAACCAATAATGCATCGATGACCCAAAAGCAATTGCATAGCAAACTTCTGCGTTTCGGCATAGAAGCAGAAGAGTCCAATATCATTTCATCGGCAGTGGCAGCGGCGAAGTACATCAAGCGCTGGTATCCGGGCCAGAATGTCTATATGATCGGTTCGGACGGCCTTGAACAAGCGCTTGCGCAGGAAGGCATCGAGCGGGTTGAACAGGATGCGGAAATTGTCCTGATGGGGATCGACCCTGCCGTCAATTACGAAAAGCTTGCGACGGCTTGCCTGGAAGTAAGAAAAGGAGCGGTCTTCCTGTCGACCAACAAAGATTTGGCGTTTCCGTCCGAACGCGGATTCCTGCCCGGGAACGGGGCATTTACGACATTGGTGGCAGCTTCGACTGACGTAGACCCGGTATATATCGGAAAGCCGGAACGGCACATGCTCGAAGCGATCCTTCATGAACATGGCTTTGAGAAAAGCGAAATGGTGATGATCGGGGACAATTATGACACGGATATCCTGGCCGGCATCAATTACGGCATCGATACTATCCATGTCAACACCGGCGTGACGCCGATGGACCAGGCCATCGAGAAAGAGATACCGCCTACCCATGCATTGGAGAATCTGGATTTTTGGGAGATCTAGATTTTCGGGCAAGAAAAAAAGCCGTTTTAGCAACGGCTCAGAACAAAGGATTTTCTTCTATAAACTCATGGACCTTTTCGGTCAATTCATCCGGAGTGTCCGCTTCAACAATTTCGCCGTTCACCAGGGCGTAAAGGCCTTGGCCGCACTTGGTGCAATAGCTGAGACAGCCGTATTCCAAGACATCGAGGTTAGGATCGCGTTCAAGTTTCTCAAAAGATTCCTGCGCTCCGTTTGCGATGTTGCTGATGCAAAATTCAACAATCGGTTTCATTCAAGTCACCTCACTACACCGAAATCCTACTCTTTTTCAAGCCGATAGTCAATCATTTGATTTCATGGGAATCTATTGTGAAAGTTATCACAATCAGCTATACTACTATTTGAGAAATTAAAGGGACAGACGAATTACAAAGGAGATATTTATGCGAAAATTAGTCTTGCTCGGAGGCGGATATGGGAATATGCGGATTCTTCTCCGCTTATTGCCGAACAATTTGCCGCTTGATACCGAAATCATCCTGATCGACCGGACACCATTCCATAGCATGAAAACGGAATTTTACGCGCTTGCTGCAGGAACGGCTTCAGACCATGAAGTACGGGTGCCTTTCCCGGAAAGCGACCGGCTGAAGATCGTCAATGGAGAAATAACCGAAATCAACCTGGAAGAGAAATGTGTGTATCTCGATAACGGCGAACAGATCGGATATGACGATCTCGTCATCGGCCTTGGCTGTGAGGACAAATACCATAATGTGCCTGGTGCGGATGAATTCACTTACAGCATCCAGACCATCGGCAAATCACGGGAAACGTACAAGACATTGTTGGGCCTTCCATCTGGTGCTGTCGTTGGAGTCGTCGGCGCCGGCCTGAGCGGTATTGAGCTTGCCAGTGAATTGCGCGAAAGCCGCCAGGACCTGAACATCAAATTGTTTGACCGCAGCCCGCGCATTCTGCGTGACTTCCCGGAACGCTTGAGCAATTTCGTGAAGAAATGGTTCGATAACAACAACGTCGATGTGGTGTCGAATTCGAACATTACGAAAGTGGAACCGAACATGCTTTATAACCACGAGGAAACCATTCCTGTCGATGCAGTGGTATGGACAGCAGGCATCCAGCCGGTCAAGCCTGTCCGCGATCTTGGCGTGGAATGTGACAATACCGGACGTGTGGTCATCAACCAATACCACCAGCTGCCGAATGACGAAAATGTCTATGTAGTAGGCGACTGCGCGGCCTTGCCGATGGCACCGTCTGCACAGCTTGCTGAAGAGCAGGCAGAGCAGATTGTCAAAGTGCTGAAATCGGTTTGGAGAAATGAACCGCTGCCAGAGAAAATGCCGGAGATCCAGCTGAAAGGCTTTCTTGGCTCGCTCGGCAAGAAACAAGGCTTCGCTTATCTTGCAGACCGTACGGTCACCGGGCGCATTGCGCGCTTGATGAAGTCCGGCGTTCTGTGGATGTATAAATGGCATAACGGATGACAAAAAGCGCCCGATTCCGGGCGCTTTAAACTGTAGACAAAGTTTAATTATGATGAATAGGGATGTATAAGCCCGACGGGGCTGGCCACTTCGCTTTCCGTGGGCTCGGCTTCAGTCTCCTCGTCACTGCGTTCCTGCGGGGCCTTCAGCTCGAGCTGGTCCCACTGGAGTCTCGTGGCCAGCCCTGTCGGGAGCGTCACCTGTATCTAAAAAGTATTAAGATGCTTATCCAGCTTTGTATGGCTGGCCTTAAGCTGCTGGCTCAGGATCCGAAACGGAAGGCGGCGAGCAAATTGGCCGAAGGCAGTTCGGCCAATTTGTTTGCGACGAAGCAGCGCAGCGATGCAGGAGCACCGGTTTTGCCTGCGCGAGCCCGCGGAAAGCGTCCGCCTGAAGTGGAGGATCCGTGATAGCTTTGCCTAAATGAATCTTCTTTCTTAAAGAGGAATATATATTCTTTTGTCTACAAGCTGAAGCGCCCGATTCCGGTCGCTTTTTTTAATGGCTTTATTCATTAGTTAAGATCAGTTTATTCAGCGGCCTGGAATCCGTGCTTTTCCAGTTCCTTATAAACCGGCTTTAATTGGACATAGCCTTCTCCTACGACTTCGCCTTCTACGAGGACGAGGGGATAGAAAAACTCATCATCAAGGATGCGCTGGGCATAGTCTTTTTGGTGTTCCTCCACTTGCGGTTTCTCAATATCGATATAGGTAATTGAAAATGGCTGGTCCTGGTATTTGCGGGAAATGGCGGCTTGCAGCCACTCGTATGTGTCGACCGATGAGGGAGCGTTGACACAGCTGGCGCAGATTACATCGGTTCCGTAAACTTCTATGGAAATTTCTTTCGGCATTTTGCTAGACCTCCTGTGAATTCATTAGTGGCTTTTTCCTCTCAATCACATTATAATGATTATAATGAAAGGAGTCGATATAAATGACTGAAGCAATGATGGAAGACCAAGTAATGGAAGTCCTAGATAAATTGCGTCCATTCCTTTTGCGTGACGGCGGCGACTGTGAATTGGTCGATGTTGAAGACGGAATCGTAAAACTTCGCTTGTTGGGGGCTTGCGGCAGCTGCCCAAGTTCGACAATCACATTGAAAGCGGGAATCGAGCGCGCTCTGATTGAAGAAGTACCGGGCGTCGTGGAAGTAGAACAAGTATTTTAATGTTAAGGAACCTTCGAGGTTCCTTTTTCTGTATATCGGTTCGGGACCTAATTGCTTGTTCCGTCCGTGAAAGACTTGATATGATAATGGCAGGAGGGGATACGTATGACACAAATTGTTGAAATTACAGAAGCAGCTTCTTTCCAAGTGAAAGAGATGATGCGCCACAACGACGAAGAGGATTCGTTCCTACGAGTGGCAGTAAAAGGCGGCGGCTGCAGCGGTCTGACTTACGGCATGGGCTTTGAGAAAGAGCAGACACCGGAAGATGACGCGTACGAGCAATTCGGCATCCGCATCCTGGTGAACAAAGAAGATGCTCCCATCTTGAAAGGGACTGTAGTGGACTACAAGCAGTCATTGATGGGCGGCGGCTTTACGATTGAAAATCCGAACGCCATCGCTTCTTGCGGCTGCGGCACATCATTCCGTACCGCGCAAAAAGCAGGCACACCGGAAAACTGCTGACGTTTTACAGTCGGCATATCAAACGTTGACTTAGACGCAGGGCCGAAAACACCGCTGTTAAAATGCGTGTTTGCGGTACTGTCGCGGTATATTAGGAACCGTGTCTTAATCGAATATGGGCTGTAAACTACGACCTTCTTGGCGGAATCTAACCGCTGAGGAGGTCTTTTTTTGCGTATAAAAAAACGACGGGCTACCACGATCGAACAAGAAGCGTTAAGCATACCGAAACTTTCGTTACAGCAAGCGGCAGACATCGTTATGTCAGGAAAGCGTAACGAAGGAGTGCGCGAACGGACGTTAGAAGACTACTCGAACATGTGGCGCTACTTCACGGACTGGCTGACGACCAACTACGACGACATACAGTACGTCAGCGATCTAACGGTCGACCATTTCCGCAATTACATTAACTACATGCGCTATGACAAAGAGCGTTACGGCAATCATCCGTTTATTACGACGAAGCAACGCGTCGGCTTGTCGGATACAACCGTTAATATCAATCTCCGCTGTTTGAAGGCGCTAATGAACTACTTAGAGCGCGAGGATTACTTGCTCGTTAACCCGACGGCGAAACTGAAGTTGATTAAACAAGACGTCGACCTGACGAACTGCTTTACGGACGAAGAAGTAAAGGCGTTGTTTAAGCAGCCGAATCTGCGCGACTATGTAGGGTTCCGGGACTACGTTGCGATGAACGTGTTACTCGACACAGGCTTGCGCATCGGCGAATTGCTGTCACTGCGCATACCCGACATCGACTTTAAGACCCGCTTTATTACGATAAGTTCGGGCAACAGCAAGACTCGTACAATGCGCTTAGTGCCGGTCAGCAATCATGTCATACGCTTGTTATTACAATTAATCGAAGAGAATGCACGCCACTTTAAGACCAATCGGATCTTCTTATCGTGTTACGGCGCTAATCTAGGCGATCGTCAGTTTACAAAGCGGCTGAAGTATTACGCACACAAAGCCGGCATAGAAGCCGCAAAGGTGACGGCGCACGTTTACCGCCATACTTGGGCGCGCGCCATGATTCTGAACGGTTGCGATCCGTTTACGCTACAGAAAATAGGCGGCTGGTCAGATATTCGCACGATGCGCCGTTATATCCAAATGGACACGAACGATATGCGAAAGAGTCACGATTTACATTCGCCAGTTTCATCAATATTAAAACGAAAATAAAAAAGAGCGCCGCCCATAAGGGAAGCACTCGCATACTCCGACCGGCGCCAACCGGTTGATCGGATCATTCAACAATACCGATAGTATATCGAAAAAAGCGTGTTAATGCAACGCTTATTTGAGTATGCGTTTTTCTCCTATTATGCAAGCGGCCAAAAGGGGCCATTTACAATGACGCTAACTCTCGATAAATTTAAAACGTTCGAACATGTCGCCGATCTCAACGAAGCGATTCGCCTACACCTGCGCGAACATCAATACAAACTGAACGCCACGGCCATTAAAGTACTTGAAGTGATCAGTCGGTACGCCGTTAAGTATCCTGGCGCTGCGTGGTTGAAGGTCGACTCGCTTGCGAAGATAATCGGCAAGTCTGCGCCAACAGCGCGACGGGCACTTGCGCTACTGGAACGCCTCGGCATAATCGAGCGCGTTGTTTTCATGCGCCAAAAAGCCGGCGGTAACGGTGCCAATATCCTTCGTATTGTGCCTGCGATGTCTGTCGATGATCGGGGGGAAATGATCGGGCGCAAGCAAGACGTCGAGCCAACAGAGCGTAAGCCGGAAGAGGTAAACGTCGATAACGAAACCATATCTCTTAAAAGCTCTAAAGAATTACTACATAATACGTATAGCAAGCCGTTTACGACGTTTCTGACCACAGCAGAAGCGCTATTAGGCATGAACAGCCGTAAGCTTATCAGCCGCATGTACGGCGTTTATTTGGCGCACACATCGAAGTTGGCGATGGCATACGATACGGATACATTGCTACATACGGGTATTTGCGCTCTGCGAGTGACATTGCAGGCAACCAAGCATAGAGAGATTCGCAATGTGGCCGGGTTTTACAATGGGACGCTCGATCGAATGCTCGATAAGCTTTATTTCGCGGAAATGTCAAAAGAGTGGGGTGTTATTAATTATCAAAATTAAAAAGAATAATTTTATGGTGCTCAAGCAATGAAATTTATTCGTCAAGCACCTCTTTCATAAACGATCTAATTTTAGCGCACTTTTCCATTTCTTCGGCAGTCACGCCATATTTGTTTTGAGCATCAAGCCATTTATTCATGATTTCTGTCCATACATCTGCAAACTCATCGGCATCTAGTATGTCCGAGTTATATTTTATTATTGCTATCTTTTCTTCTGCTTCCAGTAACATATGTACATTACCGATTTCAACAGCACGTAAGATATCTTCATCATTAGAAACTAAATTTTTCTCTTTAGCTTTTTTCAACTCGTTAGTTCTTGCATTATCGTCCGATACTAAGTGCTTTTTTTCTTCTGCAGTCTTTCTCTCTAGTTGTTGATGAATGGTCATTATTATTAGCACCACAACCAAAGTAATCAGTAACGCTAGTGAAAGTCCGATTATTAGTTCACCCATTAAACTATCCCCTTAAGCTATATTTGGTAAATTATCTCATACTAAAAGGGAATTAGTAATATATTTTGTTATTAATCTCATTTAAATTTGTACCATTTTACATCGATGATTATTATTTTACATAACAAAACGCCCTAGCCAATCCGGCCGGAGCGTTTATTTTGCTTTAGGTACATATGTGAACAGATCATTCAACGTGTACACTTTGTCGATGTTGCTAGCAGCTGCCTTGGCATTGATTGCGTCAAGTATGCGTTCCATCGTGCCTAGTTCTAAACGTTTCGTGGTTCCGTTATGCATATCTAACAGCGTAGCCGGCCGCGATTTCGATTCGACGGCAATTTCATTACGTGTTGCCTTAATTTCTTCGAGTATCTTCGGCAAATTGTGGACGAATGGCATTGAAATTTCCCCCTTATATCGTCGTTAATTAAAGTATACAACGAAAACGGCAGGCGTAATACTCTTAATTTAAATTCTTTTTGAAAAAGGCTTGACGTATTACTGCAGGAGTTATACTATGTGTTTAGGAGTATTACTTCAGACGTAAAAAAGGGGGTTGGCAAAATGAAATTGATTCAACGCTTGGACGAGTATTTTATCGGAGCTGCTACGAAGGCGTCATATCGGATCGCGCCTACTTTTACGGCTTGTACGTAGTAACTGGCTCAATTACCGCGCTAACGTTAGCGAATCTAAACTAAAAAACCAATCGGAGGAATTTAATCATGAAAAAAACAAAATACAACTTAAGAGTCGTCACGGATCTCGACATGTTAGCACATTACCATAAGGAATTTCAAGAAGTTGGCCCTGTATCAGTTTTAGTCTACGACATAGGAGAAGGGGTCTACGATATCTATGCTCAGATTTATATAACTGAAAAGATCACCGTAGCCTTATACGATGACTCTCAGGAATTTGCATTTAAAAGCGAAGGGAAAGATTTGTTTAAGGTAAGTTGGAACCCGAAGACAGAATCCTTACTGCGCAACTTGAAAGGGAAATCAGCTATGGACGCATTAGTCATAATGGCGGCTCATATTGTACGGGATTGAAACAATAACTATCTCTAGTTGCCGCACACTGCCAAAAGATAAACAAGGAATAATCTGTTAATAACGCTATAATTAGGCGTATATGAGCAGAGGGGAATGAAATCGAATGGACGAACTCTACGACAAAATGCTACGCGAATTAGGTATGAAAACGCAGGTATTACTGGAAATGCACGCCGAAAATCCCGCAGAGTTTAACGCCCAGCACGTATTCGAGCGACTGGCCGGTGCCTACGTCGATATTGGCGTTAGGAATTACGGATGGCCAAGCGATGAAGACGACGAATAACTACTCCGAAATTTACCGCAAAAGAAGCCGGCAAGCTCAAATAAATAACTTCTACTCGGCGGCAACCGGGTAGTTTCCGCAATATCAGCGTCAGTCCTACGGGGCTGGCGTTTTTTTAATGGGCAAAAATAAAACCCCGCCAATGGCGAGGCAATTAAATCTATTTTTTCACGATTCTATAGTTTGAGATAAAGTGCCAAATCATGTTGGCGATAAGAATTGCGCAGACAGGTATCAATACTTGAGTCAATAGTTCTCCCGCTTCCATAGAGCTTCCCCCTTCCTAATAAATACTCACAACAAAAAATGAGTATTTGACAGGTCTCCTGGCTCATGCGTCATCCTACACTGTGGCCTTCCATCCGTTGGACAATGGATTGCCATAGTTCGTCAGCACTTACAGTTGCGGGTACAGCTCCGGTTTTCATCGGATTCCCTATTAAGCCTTCTCAGGCATCAAATATTAAGAATATTATACCGTATCTCAAGAGAAAATAAAATAATATACCTAAAAACTCCCCAAAAACGTTTGAGTGGCGACAATTTTATATACGGAAAAAATAAAACCGCGAATATTTTCGTGATTTATCCGCCAAAACGCGCCGAGCGTTGATGGTAAAGTGTACGAAAAAACTTTCAGAATTAATTCCCCAAAAAGCGTTGGCTGCAGATATTATCTTTAAAAGAAAAAATAAAATCCGCCAAAAAGCGGTCGGCATACGACAACAAAAAGAGACAGTAATAATAATTCGTAATTATTTTCACGATTTATCCCCCAAAAAGGCATCTGGCGGCTAGATAGTATTATAAGGGTTTTTCAAACACTCAAATAAACCGAAAAGGATGATTAAAATGACAAAAACAACTAACCACATTTACGAAGTACAAACTGCAGAGGGCGATGTCGTCGAAATTCTACGTTTCAGCACACCGGAAGAGGCAACGGAATTTGCGACCGACATCAACGGCGATTACTACGTTAAACCGCAAACGTTATCGGCGGAGGAACTGCTCGACATATTGCTCGATCTGCGCGAGTTTGAGCGCGAGGAAAATACGAATGAGTTTATCGGGCAGATTGGCGTTGACAGCGGACTGATCATGATTGCCGATCCATGCAGCGTTAAAGGTGCGATTACGGAAGACGGTCTGGCGGCGATGCACTGCCGAACGAACAACGAGTATAAATCGGGGCCGGCGCTAAGCGGCTTTAACCTGGCGTTCCAACCGGGAAACGGTGATGGTCTATACGATGTATATGCGAAATTCGACGACGCTGGCAATATCGCTAAAGTCGAAATTAAGACGAGTTAAGGCGCTTGTCTTTTATCGCCTGCCGTTTCTACTTAACGCTAAAAAGAAACGTAGGTCTGCGAACGTAGTGAGCAGCGGTCTTGTTTTTAAGGGCTTGCTGTTTCGCTGACGCTCAACAGGCCAACGTCTAAATAATAATGCCGCACTTCAAAAGTGCACGGAGGGTCTTACAAACGTTGATATGACGAGGTTTCTAGACGATTTCCTTAAAGGGGGTACGCTAAAAAGTGCACACGGTTTATTAACGTAATAGGGTTATATCCGACTAAATTACTCGGAATTAAAACTAGGAGGAATGCCGATTGACGAGAGTAAAAGTTATAGACGCAGTTATGGGCGCAGGTAAAACGACGTTCGCACTAAGCCACATCGACCAGGCACCGGCTGATGAAAAGTTTATCTATGTAACGCCTTTTCTGGACGAAATACAACGGGTCATCAAGACGGTGAAGAGCCGGAAATTCGTCGAACCGACCAACGCTGTAGCGGGCGGGCGCAAAATGGACGCCTTGAAACGGCAAATCGAAGACGGCGAGAACATTGCGGCCACGCACTCACTGTTCGAAATGGCCGATGACGAACTCCTGGCGCTGCTTGAAGCATCGAATTATACGCTGATCCTCGATGAAGTGATGGACGTCATCGACAAAGCCGCCGTATCGCCGTCAGACATGCGTTTGCTGCTAGATAAAGAGTATATTCGCATTGTCGACAATCAAGTAGTCTGGACGGCGCCTGAAGCCGAATACGACTACGGCCGGTTCGACGACATCAAACTACTTGCCCAAGCCGGCAACCTCTACTACCACCGTCAAAAATTCCTCATATGGGCGTTTCCCCCGAAGATATTTCAGGCGTTCGACAACATATTTGTCCTGACGTACCTCTTCAACGCACAAATCCAACGCTACTACTTCGACTTATATGACATTCAATACGAACTATGCGGAGTTTTAAACGACCAACTGACGGAATACGACAGCCGTGCCGACAACCGCAAGCAACTTTTTGCGCTAATCGACCTGTACGAAGGCGATCACAACATGCACGGCGAAGCGTCGACGTCCTTTTCGCGTGGTTGGCTGAACCGCCGGACTGCCGATGAATTAGAGGCGATAAAGAAAAGCATCTATACGTATGTGCGCCGCGTGACTAACGCCAAATCGAACGAGGTTCTCTGGACAGTCCTCAAAGATTACCGCTCGGAACTGCAAGGCAAAGGCTACAGCAAAGGCTTTCTATCGAACAACATCCGAGCCACCAACGACTTTGCCGATCGCCACGTCCTGATTTACGCCTACAGCCGTTTTATGAATCCGTACGAAAAGTCATTCTTCCAGGATCAGGGCGTCACCGTGAACGAAGAGCTGCTGGCTTTATCGGACATGGTGCAGTGGATCTGGCGCTCGAGAATACGCAATGGCGAGCCGATCCAGTTATATCTGCCGCCGAGCCGTATGCGCCGCCTATTAATCGCATGGTCAAAATACGAAATCTAAGGAGGAAAAGTTTTGAAAATCAAGTACATCGTCAGCCTAGCAATTGCGCAGGCGCTTATCCATAAAGGCTATCAAGTCGTCGAGGTGAAGCAGTCGAGCCGCGTGCCGGGCCGGCTGGTCTTCGGCTTTGAAGATTCACCAGCACTTCGCAAAGACTTCGGCCCACTCGCAATATCTAAGTAAACCGCACCAGCTAAGAAACCACTGGAAAGTAGGAGATAATTTGACGAAAGCAGAAGCACTCGTAAAGGAAGCCTTGTACGAATTATGGTTCGAACACTACACTAAGCCGATCACACTGGAGCAACGCCTCAAACTCACGCAGGACTTCGTCGACATATGGCTCGACAGCACGCAAATCAAAATCGACAAACCCTTCATCTACCACCCATCGCTACACCACAAAAACCGCTACGATCAGCCGCCGGTCACCGTCCAGGAAGTATTGGCTGACTTCATACTCCGCGCCCATATGGTCGCCGAACGAGACGAAGAATATCCCGTAACCAATCCTGAAGCCGAATTAAATACTGCAGATAAGCGCTTAAAGCGTGAAGTCGGGCTGTTTTCCGATAACATCGACGCTGAAGCTGGCGAACGTACTCCATACGGCACGCTGACGGACGCTGAAGCGATTGCACGGATGTACACACCGAGGGCGCCGGTTACGGTTAAAAAACTCACGGCCGAACTGGCCCGCGTCAAAAACTACGCTGAGTTCTATGCGACGACCTTCGCCGAAGAATACGGCTACGAAAAATTGGACGTTCTGCAGCGGATTAAGTCACTGAAGCTGGAGCGCATAAAAACGTGTGTCGTGTGCGATGGAGCGTTTTATCCGCGTAATATTCGACGTGAGGTCTGCGATCAGCAAATCGGAGTTCTGTTGGGCGGTGAAATATCGGCGGAATCAGCGTGTGAACTGGCTTTCAAGAGCAATTACAACGCTGAATATTACCAGGAAAAAGTGAAGAAAACCGGTTAAATGGGGCTTAAAAATTCCATGCTCAAGTAGAAGGGGAATTTTTCCCCGCTGCATTATTTTAGGGAGTTATTAGCAAAGGGGGTCTTTTTTATATGGGAAACAACGTGGTACGGGCAATTCGGCTGAAGCACCACCTGACGCAGCAACAATTGGCCGAAAAACTCGATGTCAGCCGCAGCTTGATTGACGCCATCGAATGCGGCCGCACTGGAGTTTCGCGCCGAACACGCGCCAAACTTGTGCAACAGTTCGAAATCGACGACGAGTTGCTGACGTTTTTATCTAATTACGACAAACTAAACGCTTTTTTAAGGGAGCCTGCCGATGGAGAATAACGAGCTTTGGTCCTTGGAGACATCCATGATCAACGGGGCCTTTGCATCGTTGTTAATCCTCTTTTGGCCCACGTCGGCACAGGAGAGTCATTAATAGCGGTACGGTATCAGTTTGATTAGAAGAGTATATTGGGAGAGTGAAGTAATGGAGAACTTTTATGATGTGCGTTCTATAGGGGTTAAGTATATTTGTGATAGCTGTAAACAAGGAGAAATGGTTATAACAGGAAAAAGCGATTGGATTGCAGACCCTCCGAAATTCGAGCATACCTGTGATAACTGCAAGGAAATAAATTTCTTTATTGAAAAATATCCCACAATAAGATTTGTAAAAAAAATTAATATAGACAAATTTAACCAGTAGCTTTAACATTAAATTCACTAGAGGTGAATTGGGGATGGTATTAATGTTTGAGTGGTTATTTGAAAATAAAGAATGGGTTTTTAGTGGGATTGGAATTCCCCTTCTTACTTTAATAATAAGGGGATTTTGGAAGAAGTCGAATGAAAAGCAGGTTCAAGCAGATATTCATGCAGGTAATTATTCGACTAACATACAGAATAGTAACAATATAAAAGTAAAGAATGGGCGTGTCGAAGATGATGAGTAAAAGGGAGATTCATGCTGGGGATGACTCTACAAATGTTCAAGATTCTGAGCACGTTACTGTAAACCATACGCATCACCATGGAGTAACTTATGCGGACGTGAGAGAGATTGCCATAGATATTTTTAAAGCGAATTTTTATGAACTCAGTGAGAACGCTAAAAATATCGCAGTTGAAAGAGCGGAACTACTAATAAATAAAATGTTAGAAAAATTACAAAGCGAGGCTCCAGAAACGCTATCGAAAATTGAAAATCCAGATGTCCAATATGCTGTTATTAACGCTCAAAAACAATATGCAAGAAGCGGAAAACCAGAAACACTTAGTTTATTAACCGATCTCTTAAAAGATCGCTTTTTAATTGATGAGGGTTCACTAAAAGCAATTGTTTTGAATGAGGCAATCGAAGTATTGCCGAAACTTACAGAAAACCAAATCAAAATTATTTGTGCTATATTTTTAGTGAAAAAAGTTAGATTATCCTCTGCAAGATTTTTAATAGAAAATGTACAAAAATTTTTGACAGACCCAGGCGATATTTCGAATGAGAGCATACCTTTATATGAGCACTTACTTTTTGTTGGTGTTGCATCACATGACAACTTAGTAACCAGTAGTCAGAACTTGGAATACTTTATTAGATCTGTTTATAAGGATGAGTTACATGAGAAAATAGAAGGTAATCAAAAGGAATTGGTTGAACCGCCTATAAGAGCCCAATACGAGATAGATGATATTAGCAGAGAAGCTTTTAGCAAATGGAATAATTCCTTGGCTAATAGATATTCTTTAACTACTGTAGGAATCGCCATAGCATTAGCGTATTTTAACGGTATATGGAAATCTGAAATAGATTTAAATATATGGATTAAAGATTAGTCCATAAGCTTGATTAGGAGTGTCCAATCGGATGCTCTTTTTTTGTGCGCCAATTTAATTAAGGAGTGTTATAAAGTGAAACCTGACAAATCCACGGCAACCTACATCAAACGAAACTGCGCTAATTACGCAGGCGACGGCCTTTGCCTACTTGAAACAACGCAAGGCAACCGACTATGCCCGTTCATACACGACATTCCAATCGTCTGCAACTACGGTATCAACTCGGTACTGGCCGGTGGTCCGGCGCTACTGGCGAAATACAAACTTGCAGTTGGCGATGCTGACGACGGAAAAGCTTGCGTTGAATGTAGCCGATCTTTTAACGCCAAGTCGAACCGCCAGGAACGTTGCGGAGAATGTGCGGCACAGCATCGGAAACGTAAACGCAGCGAATACAACTTAAACTATCAAATACGTAGGCATCGCTTAGACAGTTAAAGAACAGTTAGACGTGTAGATGGAAAATTTGTAGCGGTTTTAAGCGTGTTGAAGACGTTTGGATTTCGAGGGTAGCCTTAGACCTTCAGCACTGATTTGTGCGCTTCCAACTGTACTTAGTAAGCAAACGAAAGGAATAGTAAAAAATGTATTAATTTTGAAGGAATGATTTAACTTTTGTCGAATAATATTTTAGAAAGGCAGGTGAAATAAAATGCGAAAAATTACTACAATTACTCATTTCATGCAAGATGTATCTTTTTTGATTGATAAAGGCGTGTCTTATTCAGTCGAAGAGATTAATTCTCACATTGAAAATAGAGACATCGTTGATTGGATGGAAAGAGAATTTCCGTTTAGAAGCGAGCACGGCTTAGATTTCAGTCTTTTTAAAGAAGGCCATAGAAATTGGATTCATGAAAAATATGAATCTATTTTAGGTGGTTACGAAGGACAAGAAAGAAGAAAATGGGGCATCGAAAATAATGGTCTCTGTTTGTTAATAAGCTGGGGCACGGAAATCATTAGAGATTTGCATGGAAGAGATGGAAGTGCAAATACTCCAGAAAGTGATTGGTTAGACTAATCATTAAAAGAATTCTAAAAAAGAGCACCCAAATGGGTGCTCTTTTTTAATACTAAAACAATCAAAGGGGACTAAATAAAATGAAATCATTCAAATTATACGAAGACTACTTAATACAAAATGAGAAGCACGCGCATACATCAGCGGCTTACAAGGAAATAGTCGATCATGCACGCGCAGCAGTCGAGTCAGCGAAGTTCAAAGCAGATGAGATTATCCATTCGGAAGTAGCAAGTGGTGTCGACAAGACAACTGAGAAAGTGGCAGCTCGCAAGGCTATCGCCAAAGCTGAGGAAGCGCTGGTATACGCTATCGAAGAAGAAGCTGTAGCAATCGCGTATATGAACGGTAAGCAAGCAGAACTACAGGATGCTGACGTTGTGCAGGCGTGGTTGAACAAGTACCGACCGGCTGTACAAGCAGAACATCTGCCGAACATTCAAGAACGCGTCAAGGTCGGGCAAGAGCTGCTTCTGTCGGCGCTGTTCGACTATCAGAGCCTGAAGCGCGAATACGACGGCATTACCGAAGAAATTCAGCAGCTGAATAATACAGCGAAAAACAGCGGGCGCCAGCGCGACTACTACTCTATAGCAAACCCGTTCAACGAGGTCAGAGCGACCGGCTTTAACCCGGCGAACTTGTCGAAATTGCTGGAAGACGTTCTAAGAGGCGCCCCGCTGCCTGCTGAAATTACGCATCATAAGGAGGGTAAGCAATGAACGCAAAAGTAGTCCTGCATCAACTTCAGAAAAAACTGCAGAACGATGGTCACATCACGGAGGCCGACGTAGCCGACGCAAGAGAAGCGATTAGAGCGCTTGGAGGTACCGAGAATATGGCTTTGTACAGCTTGCTCAAACGCCGAATTGAGGTACCACCGATTGATGAAAACCTTGTTTAGGAAATAACGATAGCCTCGCGGTGGAACTGCAGCGGATTGGAAACCCGCAGACAGCAGGAGCGACACGACATAATATCCCTTACAACTGAATAATTCACCTGAAGTCCTTTGTGCAACGGCCGTGCGCAGGGGCTTTTTTTATTTACACCGATTTGATACGTAGGGATCGGAAATCAAGGAGTTGAACGGAATATGAACACACAAATCAAAAAGTACAAAACGCTGCTAAAGACCGTCGATAACACGCTGAACGCTTTAAACGGCGAACGGGTGAGCATCTTGCATATCGGCAGCCTTAAAGTGCAGCGGCAACGTTTCGCAGGAGATCCGGTAGGCGTCCAGCTAGTCGACCGCCTGTTGGAACACGTCGAGCTTTACCACAAGGAGTCGGATATTCGGATGCTGCGAGCTTCGGGCAAAAAAGTTAATGCTGCGATGGACGCCATACTGATTGCTGGGCTTCGGTCGCAAGGAGCTGATCGGTAATGGCCTATAGCTTAACGGCTGTATTAGAATTACGCGATAACATGTCGCGGAATCTTCGTGGCGCAGTGCAGAATATCAACAGTGCCGGCGACACGGTTTCTAATCTGAATAATAAAATGAACACGCTGGCCAAAGCCGGCATGGTTGCGGTTGGTGCGGGCGCCGTTGCCGCCGGTGCAGGTATCGCCGCGATGGGCAAAAACGCAATCGAAGCTGCGGCCGACAGCGCTGCAATGACGGCACAGTTCGAGCAGGTCTTCGGCGATCTTGCCCCCGCAGCGCAAAAGGCGATAGATGGAATGTCGAAAGAGTTCGATTCTGCGCCGAACCGCCTGAAGCCCGCCATGTCGCAAATGACTTCGATGTTCAAGGGACTCGGTATTGATACGGAAGAAGCAATGGCGATGGCAACCTCAGGTGTAACGATGGCCAGTGATGCGGCTGCCTTCTACGACAAATCGTTTGCGGACGCCAACTCAGCGTTAAATTCCTTTATTAAGGGGTCCTACGAAGGCGGGGAATCAATCGGCCTCTTCGGATCGGCAGCGACAATGACCGCCTATGCTTCGAAGGAACTCGGCAAGGACTTCGATAAGCTAGACGAAGCTGGAAAGCAGATCGTCCGACTGAAATTCGCGCAATCCATGCAGGAAAGAGCCGGTGCGACCGGTCAAGCCGCCAGGGAATCCGACAGCCTATCGAACCAACTTGGCAACGTTAAGCAGCTCTGGACGGACGTTATGGCGAAGCTGGGCGAGGGTATTTTGCCAATCGCTATCGGTCATATTAAAACGCTGGCCACGACGCTGAAAAACTTCGACGTGCAGCCGATCGTCAACGGCATCGACACGACGATTAACCGCTTTATCGCGCTGAAAGCCCAGGCAACGCCAGTCATCGAGGACATTATCGCCAAGGTGAAAGAATTTGCGAGCACTATTAAAACGAATTGGGAGCCGATTAAAGACGTATTGGCGGGCATTGGCGCAGCCGCGCTAACTGCCGTAGTCGCAATTAAGACGTTATCGGCCATTAACGCCGTTACCACCGCATTCAAGGCGTTCAAAGCAAGCGCATTTGCAGCGACATGGGCGACGAAGGGCTTCAGTGCCGCGCTCCTAATGAATCCGGTCGGTCTAATCGTTATCGCCTTAGTGGCGCTAGTCGGCACAATCGTATACCTTGTCAACCGCTTCGACTGGGCTAAGGACGCCATGAACACGGTATGGAGCGCCATTAAAACGGGCTTTAGCGCAGTCATGGAATGGCTCAAACCGTACGTTACAGCAACAATGGACGTTGTTATGAGCGCATTCAACGCCGTGAAGAACTACATTGGCGAAGTCATGCCGATGATTAGCACGATCATTAAATTCGTATGGTCGATTATCGGCCCGCTGATTAAGCACAACCTGACGATCATCCTGAACGTCGTGAAGCTCGCCTTCAATACGATTAAAGACGTCATCGGGTGGGCGCTTAACAACGTCCTGAACATCATTAAAACGGTATGGGGCGTTATCTCCGGCCTGTTCAAGACGGCGCTTCAACTATTGACCGGCGACTGGTCAGGCGCATGGGAAACGATGAAAGAAACGGCCGTTACCGCCTTCAGTAATCTCGGCGAACTGTTCTCGGAATGGATCGGCGGCGCACTCGACATCGGTAAAAACTTCATTACCGGAATCGTTGACGGCTTCCTGGCGGTATGGGATTCGCTGGTCGATACGGCGCGAAGCATTTGGGACTCCGTTACCGGCATCTTCGACGAGAAGAAAACGGTTAATGTCGGCGTCAACGCGCAGACGACTACCGGCGGCGTGCTTAACGGCCGTGCAGGCAATCCGCGAGTCGACGGTTCGCATTACAACGGCTTAGACAAAGTACCATATAACGGCTACGTGGCGAAGTTGCACAAAGGCGAGCGCGTCATGACAGCCGACGAGAACAAAGTGTATTCAGCCGGCGGCAATAACGTCGTCAACCTTTCGGTCGTCTACAACGGCGGCCAGAAGCTCGATCAGCAGGAAATGGACAGATTCTCGAATTACCTGGCGAAACAACTGGCACAAGCGGGTGCCGGCGGCGCATAACGCTGACATTGCAGTTCTAACGCGATTATCTTTCGCCAAACGCACGACTTACCAACAAACGGGCGGCCTAATGACGGTACGCCCAAAAGGAGCAAGCACTAATGACGAAACAACTAACGGAACAACAATACGCGGCCATCGAATGGCTGGCGCTGCCCAATCGCGGCGGTAAGACGATTAAAGAGATTGCCGACGAGGTAGGCGTGTCCGACCGCACGGTTCAACGCTGGCGCACCGACGAGCAGTTCGTTAAGGCGGTGGCCAGGCGGGTCATGATCGCGTCGCAGGATCGGCTGCCGGAACTAATGGCGAAGGCTAACGACGCTTTCCTAACGGACGGCAATGCGGCGTTGTTGCGCGTGATCCTTCAATCGTACGGCTTGCTGACGGATAAAGTCGAAGTTAAGAGCGATGCAGCCGGCGCAGGTCAGGCCGTCGACATGGCCGCTATTCGTGCGGAAATCGCTCGTATGCGCAACGACAAGTAAGACGCAGGGCGACACGCAGTAATAAACGCATCTTATATAGAAGAAACTCAACGGGCGGTCTGGCGTAAATGTCGCGCCGTCCGTATACATAGCCGCAAGGCACAACGTGATAATACCGCCATTTAACCCGCTAGACGCTATCTGCGCGCGCGGCATCAAGCGTTTTGATACGCAATTAACCTAAAGCAACTTGTGTTGAAGTGCATATCATAGTAGGAACTCGCCAGGCACTATAAAGATTACGTAAGGTTTTACTGTGTATTGCGTTATATTTACCGCAACCTCCGGCTAATCGGCGCTGGCGGCCGAGACCACTTTGAAACCGAAGGGGTGCGTCCATTAAACCACCGTATAACGGACGAAATAGAACCGTCTATATAATCAACGTTTTAGCGCTTGACATCTGTCCATAAACTCGTCTATACTAAAAGTACATAAAACGTATGGGAGTGGACGATATGATTATCGGATATGGACGGGTATCAACGATAGACCAATCGCTAGACGTACAGACGGACGCAATCGAGAAATACGCAGCGGATCACGGCGAAGAGCTAAAGCTATTTACGGAAAAGCAAAGCGGCGGCAAGCGTGACCGCCAGGCGTTGAAGCAAGCGATGGACACAGCGCGTAAAGGCGACATCTTCGTTATCTATAAGCTCGATCGGTTAGCGCGCTCAACGAAAGACCTGCTCGAAATCACCGAAGAACTGGCGCAGCGAGGCGTACAGTTCGTCAGCATCAACGATAGCCTAGATACGACTACAGCGGCAGGCAAGGCCATGTTCGGTATGCTGGCGGTATTCGCTGAGTTCGAGCGTAACATCATCCGGGAACGTACAGAAGCCGGCTTGCAAGCGGCGCGCAGACGTGGCAGAACTGGCGGCCGCCCAACGTTAGACAAGCGCATGAAGCAACAGATCAAAGCGCTGTACGATGCGAAGGAAAGCGCAACAGACATAGCGAAGTTGCTGAACGTCGGACGAAGCACCGTTTATAAAGTCTTAAAAGAATTCGAGGAAACTGCCGGGGTATAACGCCTTGGCTTTCGGGCCAGCGTCGCTCCGTACCCCAGAGCCGGGCCTCGCCTAAAGTGGATTCAGCCGTATTAACCGTCCGCACAATTTTTCTACGTTTGGGGATTACGAAGCGACAGGAAATACGTGGAAATAACGCTTGTATATCGAAATGACTTTAGGTACAATCGAGTTAGCGAAATTAACCGCCCTGAATGCCGGTGGTTTACCGTCCATATGAAGATTAACACGTCCTATATACCGTTAGAAACAGCGTCATATCAACGTTTGACTTTCCGGAGTGCCCTACGGCGGCTTTACGATTGAAAATCCGAACGCCATCGCTTCTTGCGGCTGCGGCACATCATTCCGTACCGCGCAAAAAGCAGGCACACCGGAAAACTGCTGATCATCTGTCTTTTATGCAAAAAGCCTTTCTGAAAGGGTGCCACGGCATCTTTGAGGGAACGGCTTTTTTCTATGCGCACAAAAAAGCCCTTCGCTGGTTGGCGAAAGGCTCAATGGGTTACTTCACGTTGATGCGGTCTGTAGCTGGTGCTGCAATCGGCCCAGCTTGTTTCACGATATAAGCTTCAAGAGCGTCCAAGTCGACTGGTCCGACTAGAGGGCTGGTGCCGCCTGTAAGTTTCGTGAACCCGTCTCCGCCGCCTGCAAGGAAGTTGTTGATCGTTACGGTATAGGTAGCATCTCCGGCAATTGCATTGCCGTCTGCATCTTTCAGCTCGGTGATTTTGCTGCCGATCGGAGCAGCTTGGTCAATTGTGTACGATAATCCGGAAACCTGCAGAATCGTTGTTTTTGAAGCCGTAAACTGCTGTTCAAGCACATCTTTCAGTTGTTGGCCGGTATAAGTCATGCTGACAAGCTGATTGCCGAATGGCTGGGTGGTGAACAGTTCGCCCCAAGTGATCGGTCCGGCATTCAAATCTGCACGGATGCCGCCTGGATTCATGAGGGCAAAATCTGTTGCCATCGCGTCGCGCTGGGAATCCGCAATTAGATTGCCGAGTGCTGATTCGCCGCTTGCATCCCCGGATTTCGTGATTGCTTCAGAAGCGGTGCCGACTTCACGGTCGATCAGCGGAGCGACGGTCGCCTTATATCCGTCGACCATCGCTTTGACTTCGGCATCCGGTTCAATTCCGGCATGGAAAGTCGTGACGACTTCGGCTGATTTTTGGACGATATCTTTTGTCTTCGGATCAATGACAAGGTCGATATCCGTAAAAGCTGTTCCATAGGAATAGCCTTGGACGACCAATTTATTGTCTACAATGGCATCTGAATAAGCATGGTTATGTGCGCCTAGAATGATATCCACTTCATCATGGACCGTATTGGCCAATGCAACGGATTCGCCGGTAGCTCCGGTACCATCCGAGTTGGATGCCGCGGGTGCATGCGCCAGAACCACGATCGACTCAACGCCTTTTGCTTTCAATTCGGCTACCGCTCCATCGATTGCTTGTGCAGAATCGGTCACCTCGATATTTTCCAATGCACTTGCGATGACCACTTCTTTGATATCCTTTGTGACTACACCGATGAAACCGATGTCCATGCCATTCACTTTTTCGATGTGATAGGCCGGGAGCAAGGTCTTGCCTGAATCTTTATAAACAACATTTGCGGCAACGTAAGGGAAGTCTGCGCCTTCAAAATCGCCGGTAGCTTCATGGAAGCCGCCATCAAGTAAACGCATCAGTTCAGGAACGCCCCGGTCAAATTCGTGGTTCCCCAATGTGCCGATGTCAAAGCCTAATTCATTCATGATTTCCACTGTCGGTTCGTCCATCAGAAGAGAAGAAGCTGGCGAACTGCCGCCTGTCATATCGCCGGAATGGATGAGGAGCGTGTTTTTATTTTCCGCTTCGCGCTGTTTTAAATACGCAGCAAGGTATTCTGCGCCGCCAGCTTGCTGCCCGCCGACTTTCCGGTATGTATCAATCTGTCCATGCCAGTCGTTTACGCCCAGCAATTGTACTTCAATGCCGCGGTTTGAGACATCGAAGTCCTGTCCGGGTTTTGCTTCTGCAATGCCTGGAATTGCTGTAGTTCCAACTAGGGCAAGTGCTAAAGCCGTACTCGCTGCAAACTGGAATTTCATTTTGCCGTTCTTTCTCATCGGATGATTGCTCCCTTAGTGGTTATATTTTTTTGAAACGCATAAAACTCTTTTCAATATTTCGACAAGTGAAAAATGTCTTATAATGAGAGAATATCAAATACATAATTTACATGAAATAGGAATATGGATTCATTAGAGAAGAATATTCCAGGCTTAATAGAAATTGAGAGATATGGTGCTTCTCTCGTTCGGGAGGAAGCGGAAATTCCATTGCGCTTTTCAGTAGCCGGGTGGAAAGAGGAAGGCGAAGAGGCTTGCTTGCCATAATGGATAGGCCAGCCGGCTATCTGGAGAACACAGACCATCCGCTTGCGTCAGAAGCGTGAACGAATTGTGCATAAGCCGGCACAGTTGGCATTATCCAGTTGAAATGAGGGTGTAAAAGGTCTAATATAGAGTATAGGAGTTTATTGGAATTCATATGACTCATATATTTATTTAATTCCGTTTTAAAAAATGACTTGAAGGTGGTTGCGATTGTTTTGAAAAGACCGTCAATATTAGTATTGGGCGCAGGCTACGGTGGCTTGACTACTGTAGTGAACCTGCAGAAAGTCCTTGGCACTGACGCCGCAGATATTACGCTAATCAACAAGAACGAATACCATTACGAAAGCACATGGCTCCACGAGGCGGCTGCAGGAACACTTCGCCCGGAACAAGTGCGCTACGACATCAAAGACGTGATCGACAGCGTGAAGACGAAATTCGTCCAAGCGACAGTCCAAGCGATCGATGTCCAAAACAAGAAAGTCACAACTGACAATGGCGTATTTACATACGACTATCTTGTCATCGGCCTCGGCTTCGAAGGGGAAACTTTCGGAATCACAGGCTTGGACAAATATGCGTTGTCAATTGCCAACGTTAAAGCGGCACGCTATATCCGCGAACACATCGAGTTCCAATTCGCGAATTGGTCAACAGAAGCTGTCAAAGATGACAGCCGTCTGACGATCGTTGTCGGCGGAGCAGGCTTCACAGGAATTGAATTCCTTGGTGAACTTGCGAACCGTGTACCTGAACTTTGCAAAGAGTTCGATGTGCCGCGCGAAAAAGTGCGCGTCATCTGTGTGGAAGCAGCACCGATGGTATTGCCAGGTTTCGATCCGGAATTGGTCAGCTATGCAGTAGGCCAGCTTGAAGCGAAAGGCATCGAGTTCTCTATCGGTACGCCGGTAGTGGAAGCGACTCCTGAAGGCGTCAACATCAAAAAGGGTGAAGACAAATTCGAATTCATCAAAGCCGGCACTGTCGTTTGGGCTGCAGGCGTCCGCGGCAGCAAGCTGATCGAAGAATCAGGCATTGAAAACATGCGTGCCCGCGTCAAAGTGGACAAAGATCTTCGTGCTCCTGGCTTCCACGATGTATTTATCGTCGGGGACTGCGCATTGATGATCAACGAAGAAACAAACCGTCCGTATCCTCCGACTGCACAAATTGCAATGCAGCAAGGGGAAACGATCGCGAAAAACATTAATGAACTGATCAAGGGCGGCGAAACAGTTGAATTCGTTCCGGATCTTAAAGGGACCGTTTGTTCTTTGGGCGACGACGATGCAATCGGCGTAGTCTTCGGCAAGAAAGTAACTGGCAAACGTGCTTCATTCATGAAGAAAATGATCGACAACCGTGCATTGTACATGGTTGGCGGACCATCTCTTGTCATGAAAAAAGGAAAATTCAACGTTCTATAATCAAACAACAGGGCTCCCGCTTGCGGGAGCTTTTTTTGTTCAAGGAGGAAAGTCATGGCAACTTCAAAGCGGGGGAATGTCTGGCTGGCTGCGGCCGGGCTGGTCATCAATGCGGATAAAGAATGGCTGGTGGTGAAAAAAAGGTATGGCGGCTTGCACGGAAAATGGTCCTTGCCTGCTGGATTCGTGCTGCCCACTGAAACGATTGACGAAGCTGTGGTGCGGGAAGTGCAGGAGGAAACAGGAATCAGCTGTACGGTCCAAGGGATGATCGGTTTCCGGACCGGCGTGATCCGCGAGGAAGTGAGCGACAATATGGCGATTTTCCTGCTCAAACCCCGTGATGAGTCGGAAGAGCTCCGTGTCCAATTGTCAGAGTTATATGAAGCAGCCTGGATGGCTCCTGAGCTGTTGGAGGCTGATAACGATGTATCCGCCATGCTCCATGAAATGGCAGATTATGTATTGGAAGAAGGATTCAATGTGATTGATAACGTGGACCCCGGTGCGGTTTTCGGCTATTCTGCGTATAAATTATTTTTTAAAAAATAGAGAAATAGCGAGAAAAAAAGGGCATAAGAAAGAATGGGAGGGATGTATCCGTTTACATCCCTCTTTCTTATGCTTGCATAATAAAAAAGACCGTGATATATTATCAGAATATTAAAAACAATAACAGGAGGAGGTGTTTCGAATGAAGATGTTTACTAAATCTAAGCCCGGCAATCATTGCCCGTATTGTGGAGGCAAAGGCTACTTCCAGTTGCGATTGGGTGGTTCTGAAACGTGCTCCTGCTGTTCTGGTTCTGGCAAAAAATAATGGATAAGGCATAAGAAAAGCGCTCGTGGAAAAATTTCCACGAGCGCTTTTCTTATAAACTGGCAACTAAGGGAAGAGAGAAAGGAAAACTGGCCTATGCTGGCTGTCCGAAGCGTAGAAATAGCATACTCCTATAGTTTTCCTTCAGGTTTTTCCACTATCCGGCACTGCTGCAAATGCAATAATTGACAAAGCGATGAACTCTGGCCTGACTGATTGAAAGCCGATTCCTTTTCGGGTAAACTGATGGAAGGAATATCGGAGGTTAGAATAGATGGACACTTCTTTTAGTATTGTACAATTGATCATTTCGATGCTGTTGTTTTTCGTCATGTTTTTCGGCATCGGCTTTTTGCTGAATATGCTGCTCCGCATGACATGGCTGATGGCCATCGTTTATCCGATCGTCGTTTTGCTGATTATCGATGATGTTGGCTTTTTTGATTATTTCACCCAACCGGGAGAATCGTTCTCTATGCTGGGAAATACGTTGACGTCATTGACCGGCGTCGATATTGCCGTGCTGACAGCAGGCTTTGCCGGAGCTGTCACATCAGGGTTTGTCATGAGAATCCTGCGCAAGATGGGGTACCAAATGTTCTAGAACAAAAACCGCCAAGTCCGGACCGATCCGGACTTGGCGGTTTTTTCTATTAGATCAAGCCGTAGATGGCAAACGCGAGGGCAATCCCGGTCAAAGCCCCCATGAACACTTCGCTCGGCTTGTGGCCCAAGAGCGTTTTCAGCTCCTTGATCTTCTCTTCTTCTTTTTTATGGTTCCAGTTCCGTGTTTCATTCATGAATAGGTGCAAATCTCTCCGAAGCTTGTTGATCGTCAGTGCATGCTGTCCGGCTTGGAAACGGACACCTGTGGCATCATACATCGTAATCACAGCAAACATCGTGGCAACTGCAAAAATCGTGGAATCGGCTCCGTGCTCGATGCCGACGGCTGTCGTAAGCGAAGTCACCGCAGCAGAATGGGAGCTCGGCATGCCACCCGTTGAAGTGAATAAACCCCATTTCAATTCACGGGTCACTGCATAATGGATGGGAATTTTGACGAATTGTGCAAATAGGATAGCAAAAAGTGCGATCATCAGTGGCATATTTGAGAAAATCTCCATTCGAAACAACCTTTCAGAAAATATTATTGTTTTAGTATAGCACACGCAAAGCTTCTTGAAAGTCCGAAACCGTTTCGTTTCCCGAACTACTCGGAAGCCGGAATACGTGCTACACTGAAATAGAAACCAAATCAAGGAGGAATCAGTATGGAATTCAAAACGATTTCAGATGCACAGGCTTGTGAAGCGGATATTCTCGTGGTGGGCTTGAGCCGCCATCCGGAAAATACAAAAGGATGGAATGATTTTTCAGCGCGCTTTAACGGCAAATTGGAAGACTGGACCAAACAGGACCTTTCATTTGATAAGAATGCACTTGTTACATACCCGGCCCTATCGGGATCGATTCCACGCGTATTGTTTGTCGGGCTGGAGGACCGCAAGAAATTGTCCGAAGATGATGTCCGTTCAGCTTTCGCATTGGTCGGCAAAGAGCTTTCGAAGAAGAAATTCAAACACGCAGCCGTCTATTTGGATTCATTCCAAAACGAGAAGGTCAGCGTTGAAGATGCTGCCTATTTGGCGGCTGAAGGCATAGCGATGGGAGCTTACCGCTTTGACGATTACAAGACGTCTTCAAACGAAGCTGACGCTGCTATCGAGGCCTTAACATTCTTGACGGAAGAGAATCCGGAAGAAGTGGAAGCTTCGGCATTTATCGGGCATGTTTTTGGCCAGTCGGTCAACGAAGCGCGGACATTGGTTAATATGCCGGGGAATCTGCTGACGGCGACCGCGCTTGCTGATTACGCGAAAGAGCTTGGGGAATCATACGGCTTTGAAACGGAGATTCTTGGAAAAGCGGAAATGGAAGAGCTCGGAATGGGCGCCATTCTTGCGGTCAACCAAGGTTCGGTGGAAGAACCCCGTTTGATTGTCTTGAAATACAAAGCGACAGAAGGCTTTGAAAACCCGCTGGCGTTGGTCGGAAAAGGGATCACATTCGATACGGGCGGCTATTCATTGAAGCCGAAAGACGGCATCGTCGGCATGAAAGGCGACATGGGCGGAGCCGCTGCAGTGCTCGGCGCGATGAAGATCATCGGCGAATTGCAGCCGGAGCAAAACGTCGTTGCCGTAATCGCTTCGACGGATAACATGGTATCGGGCAATGCATTCAAGCCGGATGATGTAATCACGTCGCTTAGCGGCAAAACGATTGAAATCCTCAATACCGACGCAGAAGGTCGCTTGGTGCTCGCTGACTCGGTTACTTATGCGAAACAGCTTGGCGCGGCAAAGATCATCGATGTCGCCACTTTGACAGGGGGCGTCATTGTGGCCCTCGGAAATGACAAGACCGGTGCATTGACGAACGATGAGGCATTCTTCGAAAGCTTCCTGGAAGCGGCACAGGAAACCGGTGAATTCGTTTGGCGGCTGCCGTTGACGGAAAGCGATAAAAAAAGGATCCGCAAAAGCGATGTCGCAGATTTGAACAATTCGCCCGGACGCGATGGCCACATGATTTTCGGCGGCGGCTTTGTCGGGGAATTCGCAGAAGAGACCCCATGGATCCATTTGGATATTGCCGGGACTTCGCACGCAGCAGCGGCGCATGACCTGGGGCCAAAAGGCGGCACAGGAGCAATGGTGCGCACGTTGGCCATGATGGTGGAGAGAATGGCAGAACAGCAATAAACGAAAAAGAGTCGGCAAGCGGTATTTCCGCTTGCCGACTCTTTTCTATTTGTTTTCACGTTTTTTCTCAAGCAGCACTTTCATGTCATCACGAACCGTTTCTTCAGCCAATTGGATGCCTGACATATAGGAGGCGCGGCCGATCAGATGGCCGGCAACCGGAGTGGTGATGAATAGGAACACGATCGCTATGATCAATTGCGGCGACATGATTCCTTCGATCAGCCAAAAATGCAGGAAGACGCCGGCAAGGATTCCCATGACACCGAGCGTGGAGCTCTTGGAAGCGGCGTGCGTCCGCGTATAGACATCCGGCAGCCTGACCAAGCCAAGAGCCGTAACAGCGCTGAAAATCACGCCTACGCTGACGAGAATGATGATTATGACGTTAACGATTAGGTTTTCGATCGAAAATCACACCTCTCTCAATAAACTTGGCGAATGCCGTGGTTCCGATAAATGACAGGATGCTCAAAAGCAGGATAATTTCCAGGAAAAACTCAGTGTCTAGGATCAAAGACAACAAGGCGATGATGGAGACCAATGCTACTCCCAGGGCATCCAATGCCACGACCCGGTCAGCAATTGTCGGGCCTTTGATCAGCCGGAACAGCAGGCCTGCAAAAGCACAGCTCACAATCAGCAGCGATATCCAGTAGAAAATCATCATGAGCGGCTCACCTCCAAAATCGCAAGTTCAAACGTATTTTTTATTGACGAAACCGCGTCATCGATATCTTCAAAATCTATGGCATGGATATAAAGGCGTTTTTGGTCATCGGAAATGCCGACGACCAATGTGCCTGGCGTCAAAGTGATCAAAGCCGACAGGAGCGTGATTTCCCAATCATGCTGCAATTCGGTTTCAAGTTCGAAAATAGCCGGCCGGATGCTCAGCTTCGGCTGGATGACCAGTTTGAATACAGCGAAACTCGACAAGACCAGCTCTTTCAGAAAGAGCAGGCAGAGATAAATCACTGCCCATACCCGGTAAAGGTACAGCCGGGAAGAGAAAAAGCGCCGCATCATAATGATGATGATCAAGCCAACCAAAAAGCCAATTGCAAATCCAGACGAAGTGAAGCTGTCAGTAATAAACATCCAGATGCCGGCTAAAAAGACATTCAATAAAATTTGCAGTGACATCTTTATCTACTCCTTCATAACCGCATCTATGTAGATGGATGGATTTAATAACACTTCGCCTGCATCAGTGATGAACGGCATGAACATCTCTGCGCCGACTCCGAGGACCACTGTCAGTGCAACGAGCGCGACCGTCGGAATGAACATCTGATAAAATGAAGATTTTTTCATCGGCAGGGTTTCAACCGGCTCTCCCCAGAATGCGTAGATGAAGATGCGTACGACACTCAGGAGGACAAGCAGGCTCGTAGCCAGAATCACAATGCTGCCCCAGAATTGAGGGCCCTCAAAGCCGCCCTGGACAATAAGAAGCTTGCCCGGGAAGCCGCTGAGCGGGGGAATGCCGGCAAGGCCGAACGCCGTCAGGAGATATACCCAGCCAAGGACCGGATAGGTCTTCATCAGTCCGCCCATTTCGCGGAGATTGGATGTGCCGAAAATGGCCGCGACGATGCCGACAAGGAAGAACAGGGCCGCTTTGATCAGCATGTCGTGGATCAAATAGAAAATCGATCCGTTGACGCCCGCTTCATTCAATTGGGAGACCCCGAAGAGGATGACGCCGACCGCGATGATGATGTTGTAAATGATGATCTTTTTAACATCAAAGTAGGCTAGTGCACCAACACACCCTGCAAGGATCGTCAGAATCGCAATGATTGCCAGCAATTCATGCGTGAAGGCGGTATTCATCGTAAAGAATAGCGTGTATGTTCGCATGATTGCATAAACACCGACTTTTGTCAGCAAAGCGCCGAACAAAGCAAGAATAGGGATCGGTGGTGCAAAATAAGAGCCAGGCAGCCAGAAGTAAAGCGGGAAGATGGAAGCCTTGAATCCGAAGACCACCAGCATCATTACCGCAATAACTGTCAGAATCCCGGTCTCTTCGATCTGAGGAATCTTCAGCGCCAAATCAGCCATATTCAATGTGCCTGTAACAGAGTACAAATAAGCGACACCGGCTACAAACAAAGCAGAAGAGATAATATTCACCAACAAGTACTTGATTGATTCCCGAAGCTGCGGGCGTTCGCCTCCATGCACAATCAGCATGTATGAAGACATGAGCAGCACTTCAAAGAATACGAACAAATTGAAAATATCGCCGGTGGTGAAAGCGCCATTTACGCCAGTTAGCAGAAAGAGCACAGCTGGATAATAGAAGGCACCTTCACGCGGTGCACCGATGGCCGGCATGCTGTATAAGATGACGAAAAGCGTAATCAGGGTCGCTGTGACCACCAGAAGGGCGGATAACGGATCAGAAACCATAGAGATTCCGAATGGGGCTTGCCAGCTTCCTAATGTTACAGCCTGTACGCCACTGGAATTCACTTTTGCTATTAGAAACAGCGCCGCTGCCAAAGTGGAGACAGCACCTATTACAGCAATTATACGCTGCATGCGGATATTTTTTGGAAAGAACATCATGATAGTAGCAAAAAATAAGGGAATGATAATCGGAAACAAAAGCAAATTACTCATAATCTTCAGTTCCTCTCATCATGTCCATATTGTCCGTCCCCAATTCCTGGTAAGCTCGATAGGCTAACACCAGAAAGAAGGATGTAACAGCAAACGAAATAACAATAGCTGTTAGTATCAGCGCCTGCGGAAGTGGATCGGCATAATCACCGATGGAAACACCTTCTGCCACCACTGGCGGAGCCGTTCCGCCAAGTCCGCCCATGGTTAATAACAGCAAATGGGCTCCGTGGCTAAGCAGACCGGTGCCGATGATAATCCGGATAAGGCTTTTGGATAGCATTAAGTAAACAGCTGCCATGAATAAAATCCCGATGACAACCGACATGATAATTTCCATTATTCATCCTCTCCAATCGTTTGAATAATGGTCATCGTAACTCCGACAACAACCAAATAAACTCCTAAATCGAATAACGCGGCAGAATGCAGCGAGGTTTTGCCGAACAGCGGCAAATTGAAATAATCGTATGCGTGCGTGAAGAACGGGACGTCAAAGAAAATCGAAGCGCTTGCAGTGGCCAGAGCAATCAGCAGGCCCGCAGCCGTCATGAAAACATAATTGACCGGCAGGATCTTCTTCACCGTTTGCAAATCGAACGCGAGCATTAGCAAAACGATGGCGGAGGCGGTCAGCAACCCACCGACAAAACCGCCGCCTGGCGTATAATGTCCGGCAAAAAAGATATGAACTGCAAACATAAGGATTATAAACGTTACAACTTTCGTAGCGCTCTGAAGCATAACATCATTTGTTCTCATGTTGATCCTCCTTAGTGCTCAAACGGAGTTTGATCATGGCGATAATGGCAATCCCTGCAATTCCAAGAACCGCAATTTCGAACAACGTATCAAATCCACGGTAGTCGACCAGGATGACGTTGACGATATTGCCGCCGCCAGCTTCCGTATACACCGTTTCCTTATAAAATTCGGAGATGGAAGGCAGGATCTTCTGGGAATGTGCCGATAGCGCGACGAGCGTCATCGTGACTCCGACGCCTAGCGCAATAATGGCATTCCCCAGCCGGAACCGCATCCGTTCGTTCATTTTCGTGTTTTTCGGCAGATGGTAGAAAGCCAGCAGGAAAAGCGCTACAGATATGGTCTCAATCACCAATTGGGTCAACGCCAGATCCGGTGCCCGGAAAATGACGAAGAACAACGCGACAGAATAGCCGACCGCACCCAGTGCAATGATGGACATAAGCCTTGATTTTGAAGCGACGATCGTGATGACCCCGCCGATCAATGTTGCGGCGATGATGATTTCGTAAATGCCGATCGGTGCCAGATTGCCTGTTTCAAAACGGAACGAATCGGTCATGAACAAAGCGCTCAGCGAAATCAGGATGAAAAAGCCGAACATGTAGATCAGGTAAGACCGGATAAAGCCGGTCATGTAGATGGCGGAAAAACGGTTGGCGCCTGTATCGCCGAGGTACATGCCAAAATCGTAGAGGCGGTTCAATGATACCGCTTCCGGATAGTTATCATAGATGCGCTGCCATTTGCGGAGCGTCCAGAACAGCAGGCCGCCGACCGCAAAAATTCCGAGCGTCATGAACAATTCCGGTACGAAGCCGTGCCAAGCAGTGATATGGACATCGACCTGTTCAGGTGCGCTGTACATGAATGGCTGGATGGCGATGACTGCCGGTTTGACGATCCAATCACCGACCACATTTGGAATGAAGAAGATGGCGATGACAAGAACGGCCAAGATGGCAGGGGGCACAAGCATGCCTTTCGGCGCTTCGTGCGCCTGTTTCGGCAGTTCTTCCGGTTTGTGCTTCCCGGCAAAAGTATAGAATACAAAATAAAAACTGTAGATGAAAGTGAACACACTACCAATCCACGCAATGACCGGGAAAAGGATTCCCCAGGCGTCCATGGAGAACAGATCGAATTCCATGATTGTCAGCATTGCTGTCAGGAAAGTCTCCTTGCTCAGGAAACCGCCGAATAGCGGAAGGCCGGCCATCGAGAATGAACCGATCATGGCGATCGTAAAGGAAATCGGCATGAGGCTCATCAAGCCGCCCAATTTGCGGATATCGCGCGTGCCGGTTTCATGGTCGACAATGCCGGCAACCATGAACAGGCTGCCTTTGAACACAGCGTGGTTTACAAGATGGAAAATCGCCGCGAAAGCTGCGTATTTAAAAGCCGTGCCAGCAGCGTCTTCCACATGGAAGCCCATTGCGGAAGCACCGAGCAGGCTCATAATCAAGCCGAGCTGCGAGACGGTCGAGAAAGCGAGGATCGCTTTCAGGTCTTTTTGCTTTAATGCAAACACCGAACCCCACACCATCGTGAACAGTCCAATGCCCGTCACGAGCCAGATCCAGAGGCCGGAAGCCGCGAAAATCGGGGTGAACCGCGCCACCAGGTAAAGGCCGGCTTTGACCATTGTAGCCGAATGCAGATACGCACTGACCGGAGTAGGCGCTTCCATAGCATCCGGAAGCCAGATGTAGAACGGGAACTGGGCGGACTTCGTGAAAGCTCCGAGCAAGATCAGAACGAGCGCCCATAAAAAGAATTCATGGCCGACAAGTTCCGGCGCCTGCGCCACCAGTTCTCGGATCGAGTAAGTGTTGCCCATCAAGCCGAGCAGCACAAAGCCGCCCAGCATCATCAAGCCGCCAAAGACCGTGATCATCATCGACTTCAGCGCACCAAAGCGTGAACGGTCGCGCGTATACCAGTAGCCGATCAGCAGGAAGGAAGAAATTGAAGTGAGCTCCCAGAACAAGTAAAGGCTGATCAGATGGTCGCTCTGGACGACTCCGAGCATTGCTGTCATGAACATCAGCAAGTAGACATAGAAATTATGTAGCTGCTCCCGTTTTTTATCCAGATAAAAAATGGAATAAAGAACGACCAGCGCGCCGATGCCGGTGATCAGCAGGGAGAACAGGAGGCTGAGTCCGTCCAGATAGGCGACGAAGGAAATATCCAGCGAAGGGATCCATTGGAGTTCAGAGGAACGGGTACCGCCTTCCATCGTAACGGGAAGGAGTGTTGCGTAGTAGCTGAATAAGATCAATGGAACAATCAGGACGAACCAGCCCGTATGTATGCGGGCAACTTTTTTGTACAGCAGCGGAATAAATAAGGCTGCAATTATCGGCAGAAATATTAAAAGCACGAGTGACAAATGAATCCTCCTTTCAAGCGGAAACATGATGGGTTGCTAGGGAAATTATAACGTACATGACGAGAATTTGCACCGTTCGGCTTTCGGGAAGCCGCAACAGCCGCAAGGAATCCAAGCGTTATGAAATAGGAAGAAACTCGCCCGGATCCGCTCTGAAAAATTATTCCAGGCATACTAAAAACCCTGGTTTCCACGAAGGAACCAGGGTTTGGTCAATTGGATTTCAGTTCTTCTTCAAGCAGGACATCTTCAAAATCCTGCTCGGGTTTGGCCATGGTGTATTTCAGGAACAGGAACGACACCAGGAACAGGGAGCCTGTCACGATAAAGACCGCCGGAATGCCGATAAATCCGCTGACGGCACCGCCGAACATGGGTCCGATAATATTGCCCAGGAAACGGAAGCTGGTATTATAGCCCATCACTTCCCCTTGGATATCGATCGGCGCTTCGCGTCTCATCAAAGCTGTGGTCGTCGGGATCATTCCTCCGACAGCTATCCCGAAGAGGAGGCGAAGGACCATCAATTGCCATAGCTCGCCGACAAATGCCTGAGGGATGATGAAGACAAACGCCAGGATCAACAGGAACGTCAACACCTTTTCATATCCGATCTGATCGCCCAGCCGTCCCCAGCGGCGGGCAAACAGGATATTCCCGATGCCGGTTGCACTGAATGTGATTCCCGCAAGCAAAGCGACTTGGGAGCTATCGGTAAGCTGTGCCACATACAGCGACAGCAGAGGCTGGATGCTGAAATTGCCGATTTGGATGAGGGCGGTGATAATCATCACGTTGAAAAGGAGCCGATGGTGCAGGATGCCCTGAATGATGGTTTTTCTTGCATAAACGTGCGCGTTCTTCGACTTGGTGCGTTTGATCTCTTTTAAACCGACCAGGACGATCAACGCTGCAATGCCAATAACGACAGAGGTAATAATGAATGTATAAGTGAAACCGAACGTATCTGCCATCAACCCGCCGATCACCGGACCGAACAAGGTTCCGGAAACACTGCCCATTTGCAGCGTACCGAGCGTCTTGCCTGCGGTTTCTTTCGTTGTCTGTGAACTGACGAATGCCAGGGACGTCGGGATAAAGCCGGTTACGATTCCCATGAACAGGCGGATAAAGAACAACTCAGGAACGGATTCCGCAGTCCCCATCAGGAAAATGCTGATGGCAATGCCGAATCCATTGATAATCAATATGGGTTTATAGCCGTATTTATCAGCGATTCTTCCCCAGATGGGCGACATGAACAAGGCAGCAACGAAAGTGACCCCGAATACAAGTCCGGCCCATCGTTGAACATATTCATCCGAAAAATTGCCGAGCGACTCGATATAGAGGGAGAGAAAGGGCATGATCATGGTCGTGCTGCCCGCTACCAGGAAGTTGGAGAAAATGATGATGAGGAAATTCTTTTTTTGTCTATCCATACGGATTCCCTTCTTTCTGCGATCCGTTAATCTTTCTCTATTATATAGTATTTCGTCACACGAAAAAAGCGGAGTGAATTACTGGCCAATTCGGAATATTTATATGATAAACTATAACGGGGTGAATGAGATGAAAATAAAAATGATTTTAGCATCGCTGCTTTTTGCAGTGCTGGCAGGGTGCGGCTCAGACGAACATCCGGCCCAAACGGAAACGGAGAAAACAGGCACCACTTCGGAAACTGCTTCAGAAACTGCGGAACCTGGATCTTTCCCGCAGCTCTCAGAAGAAGTTGCGGAAGAAGAAACGCTGGTAGCGATGGAAACATCGATGGGCCAGATCCAAATCAAGCTTTTCCCGGAACAGGCGCCCAAAGCGGTGGAGAATTTCCTGACCCATGCCGAAAACGGCTATTATGACGGCCTCAATTTCCATCGTGTAATTGAAGGGTTCATGCTGCAGGGCGGAGACCCAACCGGAACAGGCGGCGGCGGGGAAAGCATTTACGGCGAGCCCTTTGAAGATGAATTTTCCGATCAGCTTTACAACTTCAGAGGCGCCTTATCCATGGCAAACGCCGGCCCTGGGACCAACGGCAGCCAATTTTTCATTGTACAAGCTGATTCTGCACCAGCCGACAGCATTCCTGCTGACTATCCGGAACAAGTGAGGGAAGCATATGCGGAAAACGGCGGCACACCTTGGCTCGATGGCGCCCACACCGTATTCGGGCAAGTCATTGAAGGAATGGAAGTAGTGGATGCAATCGCTGCAGTGGAAACCGGACCAGGGGATAAACCGGTAGAAGCCGTAGTGATCAATTCAATTGAAGTCCTGGAGCAATAATAAAAAGAGGGAGGCCCGCATCCGACGGACTTCCCTCTTTTCGTGGAACAGGCCTTCTCCGGTATTGCTGCCGCAGAGCCTTTCCTTTTCTTTTCCGGGTTCTATGTTATTATTGCTTTTAATACATTGGAAATGTAAGGTGAATTGAAAATGGACACGAGTGAAATGAATCGAAGAGCTGTATGGGTGCTGGAAGAATGGGACCCATTTGCCGTCGGGGAGGATCTTTATGCCGCAGAAATCACAGAAGTGATGGCGCAATTGCATCTGCTGGACCATCCTTCCGACTTGGCAAAACAAATCCAGAGCATTTACAGATCTTCGTCCGAAAAATGGATTCCGCTTGAAAAATGCGTCGAGGTTTCCTACAAGCTTCTTGCATTGAAGTACGAAGCGAAATGCATCATCTAAAAAACGTCCAGCCATTTGGCTGGACGTTTTTTCAGACTGTAGACAAAGTCTAAGTTAAATGAATAGAAATGCATAAGCCCGACCGTGCTGGCCACTTCCCTTTCCGTGGGCTCGGCTTCAGCCGCTTCCCTCGCTTCGCTCAGTCCAGGGTCTTCAGCTCGAGCTGGCCCACAGGAGTCTCGTGGCCAGCACGGTCGGGAGCGTCACCTGCATCTAATAGATAAGATAAGATAAGTACGCTGATCCAACTTAAACCTGCTGGGAACAAGCCGCTGGCTTCAGGATCCGGAACGGAAGGCGGCGTCTCCTGCGGGAAAGCGAAGTGCCGAAATCCACTCGGACGCCAGTCCGAGTTAGTTCGGCGCGAGCCCGCGGAAAGCGTCCGCCTGAAGTGGAGGATCCAACACAGCTTCCATTAGCTTTATTCGTATAATTGAAAAATTATTCTTTTCTCTACAAGCTCAAAAAACGTCCAGCCATTTGGCTGGACGTTTTTTTATTGAACAGCTTCAGCGCCGTCTAAAAGGTTGGATGCCGGAACTTCCAATGCGTTGGACAATTTAAGGATTGTTTGAACAGAAGGAACTTCTTCCCCTGATTCGTAAGCTTTCAAGCGGGCAACCCCGATGCGTGTTTTCAATGCCAATTCGTCCAAAGACAAATTGCGTTCTTCCCGGAGGAATTTCAGTTGGGCGTGCAAATCTTTTTTCATATTCATACACTCCTTTGCATATTTCATTCTCTATCCTTAGCATACCATAAAATACCTTTCGGAGAAGGGCCATTTTATGGCGTTTTCGAAACAAATGGATTAAAAGATATCCAGGATTCCTTGGATAAATACGATGACGATGGCAGCAGGAGCCAGGTACCTGACTAGAATCCGCCAGACATTCAGCCAAAGCGTCTGGCCGGGAAGTTCAATCGCTGCTTGCTGTTTAGTAAGGACATACCCGGCAAACAATGAAGTGAACAATGCGCCGAGCGGCAAGCCGATGCGGCTCGTCAGGATATCGGCGAAATCGAAGAACGTATAGCCGAACATGAATTTCTGCGGCATGACGCCGAATGACAATGCGCTTGGAATGCCGACAAGGAAAATCAGCAAGCCATAAAGCCAAGCAACGCGAACACGGCGGTCAAACTTGTTTTTCACAACAATGGAAACGCCGATTTCGAGCATGGAGATTGATGAAGTCAGTGTAGCGAACAGCATCAGGATGAAGAAAATGATCATCAGCAATTCGCCCATGAACAATTGGTCGAAAATGGCGGGCAAGATGATGAAGACCAGTCCCGGGCCTTGGTCAGGCGTATAGCCAAGTGCGAAAACAGCAGGGAATATGATCAGGCCGGCCATGATCGAAATCAGGATGTTCAAGCCTGCCACGCTAAGGGCAGAGCGGCTCAGGTTCTCGGACTTCGTTAAATATGAAGCATAAGTCATCATCCCGGCAACGCCGACACTCAGCGAGAAAAATGCTTGTCCGAGAGCAGTCAATGCAGTTTTGAAGTTGAAGAACGACCAATCCGGCACAAACATGAACTTGACGCCTTCCATTGCGCCGTCAAGCGTCAATGAACGGATCATCAAAATCAAAAGGAAAATCAGCAATCCTGGCATCATGATTTTGCTGGCGCGTTCGATGCCACCCTTGATGCCTCCTTGGACGATCCAGATGGTCAAGAGCATAAACAATGCCTGGGCCAATATGGCTTCAAGCGGGTTTCCGATAATGCCGCCAAACAGTGCGGCGAAGTCTGCATCCCCTAAATTAGAGAGCTGAAGCAGCAAAGACCGGCCGAGGTAAGAAAGGATCCATCCGCCGACTACACTATAGAACGAAAGAATAATAAAAGAGAAGAAGAGTCCGGACCAGCCGATTAAGAACCAAGGTCGGCCGGGAGCCTGTTTTTTCAGGCCGGTCACTGCATCAGCCTGTCCTCGGCGCCCGATGACGAATTCTGCCAGGAGAATCGGCAAGCCGATTGCCAGTGTACTGATGATGAAGAGAAGGATGAAGACACTTCCGCCATTTGCACCGGTTTCGTATGGGAACTTCCAAATCGCCCCTAAACCGATGGCGCTTCCCGCTGCTGCGAGGATAAAGCCTATTTTCGATGTCCATTGATCACGCTTTTGCATTTTCTCACTCCTAATATCTATAGATTTTTTAATTCTACACGAGCGCCATAGAAAAAAATAGATAGAAATAAAACCAAGGCCTATTATCGTGTATAATAAACAGAAAAAGGAAATACTTCGAAAATTTCTGGAAAAGGAGAGCGGTTCTGATGGATTCAGAAAAAGAAACAGGAAGACTTCAATCGGACGATCAGCAAGCATTTAAAGAGTGGACGGAAAAACGGCTTCAGGCCATCGGGGTTTTTGGGTACCAGAACGGAATCTCCCAAACGGAATTTGCTCCATTTCTGTCCGCTGTTTTCGACACCTTTTATGCCCGGCTGCCAAAAGCCGGAATATGCGACGCGGAAGTCCGCCTTTTTCAGATCGCAACTGAGGCCATTCCCGGTTTCCACAGCGGAAATGATGGAACGCTGCTGAAATTCCAGGAAGACATCGAAGTACACAACCGGATCCAGGAATTGCCTATGGAACAGCGGATCCCTTTCGTGCTGCATTTCCTCCATAGCAAAGATCTGGAACAAACCGCGCGAATTGCTGACAGACCGGCGGCCATTGGCTTTCAGCTTAAGGATTCGCTTGCTTTTGTCGCCGAAGGATTGGGAGAAGATGAGCAAGGGATAATGAAGCGCCTCGAACTGGCAACCAAATCCTATTCGCGGATCCCGTTTGAAATGAATGAAGAAAAACAGATAGCGGATGAAGCGGTGCTGCCGATCGGAAATCCTGTAAAACTCTCGAAACCCGCAGCGGTCGATAAGAAGAACAAGGTTTTATTGATTGGCGCAAGCGTTTTCTTGGCTGGAGTCATCGGGGCCTCCTTTTTTCTGGATGACCCAAACGCCAATGTTGGGCAACCCCAAGCGGAAGCCGAAGAAGGCGAAACGGTAACCGCCGGCATGATCGAAGCATGGAAGGAAGAATACCAGGAAGCGAAGGCTTCTTCTCCAGAAAGACTTGGCATAGCTCAGGATGTCTTTGAAGACCTTCGCTTTGTTCAGGAAGCGGACCAGCAGTTGAAATGGACGTTCAGCAAGAACAATATTGAAAAACTGAAGGACGAACCAAAGGAGATGGAGCACCAAGTCAATCTGCTCCTGCTGAAAATTGAGACGCCGCAGACGATGCTCGCAATGCTGCCGGAAATGTATTTGCTCCACGAGGAATTTGTGCCGATGATGGAGGCTTACAGCCGAAAAACGAAGGAATTGATGTATGAAGGCAATCAGGTTCTTAGGCAGCATGAAGAGGAGCTGGCAGGGATGACCGTCAACGGAGAATTGTCTCCTGAGAAATTGATGGCGCAGAGAGAAGGAATCCCGGCAGAAGTGAAGAAGCTTGCAGGTTCGATCCGTGAAAGAGGGTTGATCATTGCCAAGCACCCTGCCAAAGAACGGTTCATTTTAAGGCATGATATGGAGAGTTTGTATTCGAATGAACTGATGAACACAATGATGTATGATTTTAACCATCTTAGGTACGAGCCCTATTTTGATGAAGAAGGCCTGCTTGTGCCGGTGATGGAAATGCCTTATGCTCTGTCGATGCTCGAGCAGTACGTAGTGCACGACGATGTTTCATCCGAGAAATTCCAGGAATACGCCTATATGTTCCAGCATTCGTTCTGGCTTCTGATGAAAGGCGACGATAACCAGCAAGTCTTTGATGAAAACGGAAAAGTGAAAGAGTCTTACCAGCGGGCATGGAAAGAACTGGGCCAACAAACGCTGAATCCGTTGATCTACGTCATGCTGCCGATCATCGAAGAGATGGAGGAAAGTGGCTGGACCGAATCAGAAAGCTATGAACAGCTGGAATATGAAAGCATCATGGAGGCAGTGGAGCTTGAAAAAGAAGGAGAGCTGGCGGCAAAACTTCCCAACGGTGATGTGAAGGTCGAGAAACAGCAGGTGCAAGCAGAAGAATTTTTTGCGCCGCCTATTGAAAACTTATATGCCGCTTTTTCAGCGGGGTACGATGGAAAGCTCTTGAAGGGGGCATCGCCGCTTGATGTCTTCCGAGTATTCCAATTCGCCAATCAGAAAAAAGATATTGAGACAATGTGGCATTTAATGGATGATCGGAAACTGCCGCTTGAAGAATACAAACTTTCGTGGCGCCAGCAGCCTTCTTTTGCCGAAGACATCCGCTGGATGGAAGTGGCGGAAGAAAACGTCAACCGCATCGGCAAGCTGCTTTTTGTTTATCCGCATATCAGCTATATCGATGAGGAGTCTATCGTGTCATATCATCCTGAACTGGTCATGGGGGGAAAGGGGATCTGGAAAGTGAAGAGCCATCTTTTTGAACGTTATGAAGAAGCCGGAGCCCTCGAAGCTTTCAAGGCGGAAGTGGAAAGGTTGTACTCTGCCTATTCTGCCGGCCTGGACAATAGGGTGATTGCTGCTGCGTCACCGGGAGAAGTCGGCGGCTTATACTTGCTCGCTGCTGAGAAGAAGAATTTCGAAATGGTGAAAGCTCTGTCGCTCGGAGAACAGGAACAAAGCTCGGAGATTATAGAAGCGCAGCTGAAAGCCAGGGGAATTGCGGGATTATCCGCCGTCGGCACACTCCACTTTTTCAACGATCCGAGCTATGTAATGGAACAGGAAATGTCGGCTGGCTCGCTCTGGTTCAGCAATACAACCGACGAGGGTGTGGGTACATACGGCAGCCAGCTCGGCATGTCCAAAACCCCTGCTGGCTGGCGTTTGGAAGACCTGAGTATGTATTGATTTTACTCTGCCGATAGATCTGTGCTATAATATACAGATGCCAATAGGTGTACAGGATAATTAGATAAGTATAGGAGCGGGTAAAACATGACAAAATTTCAAACAGGCGACACAGTAGCAGGTAAAGTAACAGGAATTCAGCCATACGGCGCATTTGTCGCATTGGACGACCAGACACAAGGATTGGTCCACATTTCAGAAATCACACACGGCTACGTAAAAGAAGTTAGCGAATACTTGGCGGTAGGCCAGGAAGTTAACGTAAAAGTTTTGGAAGTTGACGAAAAATCTAAAAAAATCAGCTTGTCAATTCGTGCATTGCAAGAGCAGCCACCAGCAGCTCAGCGCACTGAAAAACCAAAACAATCTCTTCAGTCTCACGTTAATGAAAACGATTCTGAAGGATTCAACTCGTTGAAAGACAAAATGCAAGAGTGGATCAAACGTTCAGGACAGTAAGAAAAGTGCAGTCGGCTATCTAGCCGCCAACACAAAAAACGAAGCACAGACGTCATGTCTGAGCTTCGTTTTTTTTGATTTTTCGCAGCCGGTACTGAAGGTTCTGGCGGCTCATGCCTAGAGCGGCTGCAGCTTTCGTAATATTTCCGCTATGATGGTCGAGCGCTTTTTTGAGGTAATAGGCCTCTGCTTCCTGTAAGTAATCATCCAGCGGGATCAGGTCCTTGCCGGAATGGACCAGGAAGTCTTCCGGGTTCTGGGCATCCTTGTCCAGCATCTTCGATTTGAAATGCTGGGGAAGGAGGTCTGTGGAAATCAAGGCTTCGGTCGTCAAAAGCGATGTGACATCGTCCAATAACAGTTCCAATTCCTTCAAATTGCCTGGCCAGTCATATGCCAGGAACAACTCCGCCACTTCCGGCGTCAGCCCCTCCACTACAGAACCAAAACGCATCCGGTGGCGGGACAAGTAGTCCGCGACAAACGGCATGATGTCTTCTTTCCGGTTCCGGAGAGGCTCGATTTGGATCGTGATGGCTGAAAAGAAATAATATAGCTCTTTCATCAGCTTCTTGGAAGCAATCAATTCCACGGGGTCTTCCCCGACGCTTGCGATAAAATATGTATCGCTCATCGAGCCTTCCTTCACCATTTCCAATAGCCGTGCCTGGAGCGGCCAAGGCAGCAGGTCAATGCGCTCGCAAAAGACTGTAGCCCCTTGTTTGCCTGCCAAGTCCTCCTGCATCCGGTTGATCAAGTCGCCGTCTGTCCCGTGGCAGTACAAGGTATAGAACAAATCGTTCGAAGAAGAAGCCCAGTGGATCGATTCCGCAATCAGCTCTTTTCCGGTGCCGGACTCGCCGATGAGCAGCACCGGCAGCTTCATCGTCGCGGCTTTCTCGGCGGTGCCGATGACCCGTTTCATGCTGGCGGAAATAGCCGTAATGCTCGAGAACGTAATCGGCTCTTCGTATTTTTTCAATGGCTGGTAGACGACTTTTTCAAGCGTCGTGACGTCCTGCGACATTTCGATTGCGCCGATTAAATTTCCATCTGAAAAGACCGGATACGTATCATTGATAGTGGTAATCTCCTGGCCTTTGCGGTTCCAGTAGGTCTGCTTGACGTTCAGGACAGCTTTCCCTGACTGCAGAACCTGCAGCAAGGTGCTTTCATGGTGCTCAAAACGGAACATTTCCAACAAAGAACGGTCGACCAGCTCTTCATAATCGAACCCTTCAATCTCTTTCATTTTCTGGTTGTATAATATCGTTTTTCCTTTTATATCGATGGCATGGATGCCCACGGCTGCATACTCTGCAGCAAATTTATAAAAAGGGAGCAGGTCCGTTCCAATGGTATTCAAACAATCACCCCAAAATTATTTTTGCGTTTTTGATGGAAAGTACTTGATTAATGCAATAATCTTTTGCATTATTATATATGTAATCACTTTATAAGTGCAAATTTTTTTTGCGCTCATTTAAAATTCGAGGAGGATTCAGATGATTCCCTACAAACACGAACCATTTACAGACTTTTCAATTGAAAAGAACCGCAATGCTTTCCTAGCGGGCCTTAAGACAGTTGAAGCTTACCTAGGCCAGGACTATCCATTGGTTATTGGCGGAGAGCGCATTACAACTGAAGACAAAATCGTTTCATTCAACCCAGCTGATAAAGAAGAAATCATCGGCCGCGTTTCGAAATCAAATAAAGAATTAGCTGAAAAAGCGATGCAATCCGCTCTTGAAGCATTTAAAACTTGGAAAAAAGTGAAGCCGGAAGTGCGCGCTGATGTTTTATTCAAAGCAGCAGCTATCGTTCGCCGCCGCAAGCACGAGTTTTCTGCACTTTTGACTAAAGAAGCAGGCAAGCCATGGAACGAAGCAGATGCTGATACAGCTGAAGCGATCGACTTCCTGGAATATTACGGCCGCCAAATGCTTAAGATGAAAGACGGCATGCCAGTCGAAAGCCGTCCAGGCGAAGACAACCGCTATGATTACATTCCATTGGGTGTCGGCGTTGTCATCTCACCTTGGAACTTCGCTTTTGCAATCATGGCAGGAACAACTGTTGCCGCAATGGTTACAGGAAATACAGTTCTATTGAAGCCAGCTTCAACAACTCCAGTTGTTGCTTATAAATTCATCGAAGTTCTTGAAGAAGCGGGCATGCCGGCAGGCGTTGTCAACTTTATCCCGGGACCTGGTTCTGAAGTAGGCGACTACTTGGTAGATCACCCGAAAACTCGCTTTATCTCTTTCACTGGTTCAAAAGAAGTCGGCCTTCGCATCGCTGACCGTTCTGCAAAAGTGAACGAAGGGCAAATTTGGATGAAACGCCTGATTGCTGAAATGGGCGGGAAAAACACAATGGTCGTTGACAAAGAAGGCGATTTAGAGCTTGCTGCACAATCCATCGTTAAATCTGCATTCGGTTTCAGCGGACAGAAATGTTCTGCAGGATCACGTGCGGTTATCGTAGAAGACGTGTATGACGAAGTTCTTGAACGCGTCATCGAATTGACGAACGAATTGACTATCGGCGACCCGACTGAACAGTCCAACTACATGGGGCCGGTCATCGATTCAAATTCTTACAAAAAAATCATGAGCTATATCGAAATCGGCAAAGAAGAAGGCCGCGTAGTTGCAGGCGGAACTGGCGACGATTCAAAAGGATTCTTCGTGAACCCGACTGTCATTGCGGATCTTTCACCGACTGACCGCGTAATGCAGGAAGAAATCTTCGGACCGGTTGTCGGCTTCACAAAAGCGAAAGACTTCAAAGAAGCGATCGATATCGCTAACAACACAGAATACGGTTTGACTGGCGGAGTCATCACGAACAACCGTGAGCACCTTGAATATGCACGTGAAGAGTTCCACGTTGGAAACTTGTATTTCAACCGCGGATGCACAGGCGCAATCGTCGGCTATCAGTCATTTGGCGGATTCAACATGTCCGGAACTGACTCAAAAGCAGGCGGGCCGGATTACCTGGTTCTTCACATGCAAGCAAAAACAACTTCTGAAATGTATTAAGAAACAATAAGTGGTATAATTATTCATCAAAAGGTAGACTTTCTAGTCTGCCTTTTTTTAAAAAAAGGAGGAATTTCAATGACTAAAACAGCGCAAATTATCGAGCAAACAGAAAAATTCGGTGCACCGAACTACCATCCACTGCCGATTGTTATTACAGAAGCAGAAGGCGTATGGGTTAAAGATCCAGAAGGCAATAAATTCATGGATATGCTTTCCGCATACTCTGCAGTAAACCAGGGACACCGCCATCCGAAAATCATTCAAGCGCTTAAAGACCAAGCAGACCGTGTGACATTGACTTCACGTGCATTCCACAATGACAAGCTTGCACCGTGGTATGAAATGATTTGCGAAATCTCCGGAAAAGAAATGGCTTTGCCGATGAACACTGGCGCTGAAGCAGTTGAAACTGCATTTAAAGCTGCACGCCGCTGGGCATATGATGTAAAAGGCGTAGAAGAAGGAAAAGCAGAAGTCATTGCTTGCGAAGGCAACTTCCACGGCAGAACAATGACAGCGGTATCATTATCTTCTGATCCTGATTACAGAAGAGGATTCGGACCAATGCTGCCAGGCATCAAAATCATTCCTTACAGCGACTTGGAAGCGTTGAAAAATGCTATCACTCCGAACACTGCCGCATTCCTGATCGAGCCAATCCAGGGCGAAGCCGGAATCGTTATGCCGGAAGAAGGCTTCTTGAAAGCAGCAAGAGAACTTTGCCGCGAAAACAACGTCCTATTCATTGCGGATGAAATCCAGTGCGGTCTTGCACGTACCGGCAAGATGTTTGCATGTGAATGGGAAGACGTGGAGCCGGATATGTACATATTGGGCAAAGCGCTTGGAGGCGGAGTATTCCCAATCTCTTGCGTCGTAGCCGACCACGAAATCCTTGGGGTTTTCAACCCGGGTTCACACGGTTCTACATTCGGCGGAAACCCACTGGCCTGTGCTGTATCAATCGCTTCTTTGGAAGTGCTGAAAGACGAAAAGCTTGCTGACCGTTCATTGGAGCTTGGCGAATACTTCATTGGGAAATTGCGTGAAATCCAACATCCTTCTATTAAAGAAGTGCGCGGACGCGGATTGTTCATCGGCATGGAATTGACTGAAGCTGCACGCCCGTATTGCGAAAAGCTGAAAGAATTGGGCTTGCTGTGCAAAGAAACCCATGACACGGTCATCCGATTTGCACCGCCGCTCGTCATTTCAAAAGAAGAGCTGGACTGGGCAATCGAACGCATCCAAAAAGTATTTGCTAAATAAGGACTTTCTCACACATAAAGTTGGAGTTATGTTACACTAATTGCGGAGTAATTTACTATAAATATAAAGAGGCGAATTAAAACAATGGCTGAAAACTTGAACTTGTTGACGTCAACTCAGAATGTTATCAAAACTGCGTTGGACAAACTCGGATATGAAGACTCGATGTATGAACTTTTAAAAGAACCTATGCGGATCATGGAAGTGCGTATACCGGTCCGAATGGATGATGGGAAGACAAAAGTGTTTACTGGCTTCCGTGCCCAGCACAATGATGCAGTAGGACCGACCAAAGGCGGCGTGCGTTTCCACCCGGACGTAAACCGTGAAGAAGTCATGGCTTTGTCCATGTGGATGACGCTGAAATGCGGAATCGTGGACCTTCCATACGGCGGCGGTAAAGGCGGCATCATTTGTGATCCACGGGAAATGTCGATGCATGAAATTGAGAAATTGAGCCGCGGGTATGTGCGGGCCATCAGCCAGATCGTTGGGCCGAACAAAGACATTCCGGCTCCGGACGTATTCACCAACTCTCAAATCATGGCTTGGATGTTTGATGAATACAGCAAAATTGACGAATTCAATTCGCCTGGCTTTATCACAGGTAAACCGATTGTCCTCGGCGGTTCACAAGGCCGGGATAAAGCGACTGCTCAAGGTGTAACCATTGTTATTAATGAAGCTGCCAAAAAACGCGGTTTGGACGTCAAAGGCGCACGCGTTGTCATCCAAGGTTTCGGCAATGCCGGCAGTTTCTTGGCGAAATTCCTGCATGACGCAGGAGCGAAAGTAGTCGGAATTTCCGATGCTTACGGAGCTTTGCACGATCCGGACGGCTTGGATATCGAGTACTTGCTTGACCGCCGGGATAGCTTCGGAACAGTGACGACTTTGTTCGACAACACCATTACAAACAAGGAATTGTTTGAATTGGATTGCGACATCTTAGTGCCAGCTGCCATCGCTAACCAGATTACAGAAGAAAATGCCCATGATATCAAAGCTTCTATCGTCGTTGAAGCGGCTAACGGGCCGACAACTGCAGAAGCAACGAAAATCCTGACAGACCGCGGCATCCTATTGGTTCCGGATGTACTTGCCAGCTCAGGCGGCGTTACCGTTTCTTATTTCGAATGGGTGCAGAATAACCAAGGCTATTACTGGACGCAGGAAGAAGTCGACGAAAAGTTGACGAAGAAATTGGTGGACGCTTTCGAAAATGTCTACAATGTCGCGACAACGCGCAATATCGACATGCGTTTGGCCGCCTATATGGTCGGTGCACGCAGAACAGCAGAAGCAGCTCGCTTCCGCGGTTGGGTTTAGGAAAAAAATAAACCGTTCGGGATCTTTCCCGAGCGGTTTTTTTGCGTTTTGATAGGGGAATCTACATAATAGAAAAAGAATAGGAGGATGATTAGATGAATGCATTTTCATTTTACAACCCGGTTAAATTGATTTTTGGCAAGGGACAGCTAAAAGAAGTCAAAAAAGAATTGCCTAAATTTGGCAAAAAAATCTTAATGGTATACGGTGGAGGCAGCATCAAGAAAAACGGCCTCTATGATGAAGTAATGACGGTTCTGGAAGAAGCAGGGCTGGAAGTTTTCGAACTATCGGGCGTTGAACCGAATCCGCGGATTTCAACAGCCAGAAAAGGCATTGAAATCTGTAAGAACGAAGGCATCGATATGCTTTTGGCAGTCGGCGGCGGCTCAGTTATCGATTGCACTAAACTCATTGCTTGCGGCGCTACATATGAAGGCGATGCATGGGATCTCGTATCCCGCAAAGCCCAGCCGGAGGGAGCTTTGCCATTCGGCACGGTTCTAACCTTGGCTGCTACCGGTTCAGAAATGAATGCCGGATCGGTCATAACAAATGAAGAAACACAAGAAAAGTATGGATGGGGAAGCCCGTATTCATTCCCGAAATTCTCGATCCTGGACCCGACTTATACGTTATCTGTTCCGAGAGACCATACCGTATACGGGATCGTGGACATGATGTCCCATATCTTTGAGCAGTACTTTAATGATGCAACGAACACGCCTGTACAAGACCGCATGTGTGAAGGGGTGCTAAAAGCAGTCATTGAAACAGCGCCGAAATTGCTGGAAGACCTGCAGAGCTATGAGCACCGGGAGACAATTCTATTCGCAGGTACTATGGGATTGAATAAATTCTTGGAAATGGGTTATCGGGGAGACTGGGCTACGCATAATATCGAGCATGCCGTCTCAGCTGTTTACGATATCCCGCATGCCGGCGGTCTGGCCATCCTGTTCCCGCAGTGGATGCGCCATAATGTCCATGTGAATCCGTCGCGCTTTGCCCAAATGGCAGTCCGTGTCTTTGATGTCGATCCGGAAGGCAAGACAGATGAAGAAGTTGCGCTTGAAGGCATCGACCGCTTGAGTGCATTCTGGACTTCGCTTGGCGCACCGACCAGACTTGCAGATTACGATATCGATGATTCACAAATCGAAGTCATGACCGAGAAGGCAATGGTCTACGGAGCATTCGGCAACTTCAATAAATTGCAGAACGAAGATGTAAAAGAGATTTTGCAAGCTTCCCTATAAAAAAGAAAAAAGCTTGAGCGGACTCGCTCAAGCTTTTTTTTATTCAGTTGGCAAAGTAGTTAGGGATTCAGGCCGTTTGCTGACGTGCGTCCAATGCGTTTCGCCGTCGTCTGCATCAAGTGAGACAATAACATCATCCACACTTGGCTGGCTCAGCAAAATTTCTGCTAAACGTTCTTGTAGTTGGTCGGCTTCCGCTACTGTCAATGTCGGATCGACTTCTACGAGTGTTTCCACATGGAGATATTCGCCTTCTTTAATGACATCGAGTTTTTTAATGTCTTTGACGGAAGGGTGGTCCGTCAACAAGTGGGCGATGTGATTGACCATTTGTTGGTCGGATTCGCCGATAGCGCCGCGTGCATTGTCCATGAACACTTTCGTGACTACATAGAACATCATCAAACCGATTGCGATGGATGCGGCTCCTTCGATTGCCAGGAAGCCTGTGTAATGGGCGATCAGTACCGCAATCAGAGCCAGTATGCCGCCGGAAGTCGCGACCAAGTCTTCCAGGAAGACCAATTTCGTTGCGGGTTTCGCGCGGTTCAGGTGGGCGAAGCTCGTCGTAAGTGGGGCAAGTGCGCCTCCTTTAACGCCGGCTTCATGCAGTACTTCTTTCCCTGCTTTGTAAAGAACGAAAAATTCCAGAAGAATAGCAATGGAAAGGACCACAACACTAATAATGAAACCTTCCGCTTCAATCGGGTGCGTCATTTGGTGCCAGCCTTCGATAATCGTTTCATATGCCATGATGCCGACAATCAATACCGCACCTAGCAGTACAATGTTTAGAAGGCGGCCAAAGCCGTTCGGGAATCTTTTTGTCGGCGCTTTTTTAGACAGCGCCGAACCGATGAAGACAAAATATTGGTTCGCCGCATCCCCGATCGAGTGCATCGTTTCCGCAAACATGGCGACGTTGCCTGTGAAAAAGAACGCCACTCCTTTCATTATTGCGATAAAAGTGTTGATGATCGCTGCATAGAGCGAAGGCTTGTTGCCGCCTTTTAACAATCCAAAAAATTCTTTCATCCAATTTCCTCCTTAGTTGATCAATTCCATATCAACTTCCTCCACATACTTACTTCTGGAGATTTCCTGATACAGGCTGATCGTTTCTTTGCTGGCGTCAAAAGACGCCCGTATGGCAACTTTGTGCCGGATTTTTCCGTCGCTGCCTTCGCGATGGAAAATTGAAAGAGCTTCAATGATCACATCGCTAGATTTAATTTCGTCGATTACCTCCGGGATTGAATCGGTTTCAGTCACCACGACAGTGATGTTGGCTTCTAGCATGCGAAGGCGATTTGGTCCGTATTTGAATAGAAGAGGGGGAAGTATTTCTATTCCAAATAAAATGATCAGAACGGATATAAAGGCTTCAATGTAAAAGCCGGCTGCCACAGCAATACCGATACCGCCTGCGCCCCAGATCATCGCGGCGGTCGTAAGCCCTGAAATGGAATCGTTGCCGCGCTTCAAAATTACGCCGGCTCCTAGGAAACCGATGCCTGAAACGATTTGAGCGGCCAAACGCAGCGGGTCCATCGTGATATTAACGCCCTCATACTGGCTGCCTTCCGCCAAATAGGCAGTCTCGATCGAAATGATCGTAAGCAAGCAGCTGAACGTCGCAATGACAACGCTGGTCTTTAAACCCACCGGTTTTCTTTTCAATTCCCTCTCCAAGCCTATGACTAAACTTAAAAGTGCTGCGATAAATAACTTCAGAAAAGTCTCAAAAGAGGAAATGTGGAGGGCGTCCAAAAAATCCATGATTTTTTCCTCCTTTCTAATCGAACATTGATAATGGACTTTGAACCTGTCAAACTAATAGGAGTGCAAATCAATATGTATTCTTACATAATACCAGAAGCAGAGGAGCAGCATCATGGAAAAACCAGCAGTTCATCCTTTCATTCCAATCATCATCGGCGTTTTTTCTGTGGCCCTGTCAGCCATCTTTGTAAAAATGACAACAGCTGATTCGGGGGTAACCGCATTTTATCGAATGCTTTTTTCGATACTCATCATGAGCCCCGTCTTCTTTATGAAATATACCCAGGAAATAAAAGTGCTAAGCAGAAGAGACTGGGTATTCACATCAATCGCCGGAATCTTTTTGGCATTTCATTTCATCTTATGGTTTGAATCTCTGAACTATACTTCGGTAGCGAGTTCTACGGTGTTGGTAACCCTTCAACCATTATTCGCTTTTGCCGGCACTTACTTCTTCTTTAAAGAACGCCTATCAGCCAAAACGCTGATTTCAGGAGCAATCGCTGTGTTAGGGAGCGTCCTGATCGGATATGGGGACTTTAAAATCAGCGGCATGGCATTGTATGGGGATATACTTGCATTGATCGCCTGTGCATTGATCACAGCATATCTCTTATTCGGCCAAGATGTTAGAAAGCGGATTTCGCTTGTGACATATACTTTTGTCGTTTATGGCGTAAGCACAATAACGTTATTCTTCTATATTTTATTTAAGGGCGAATCATTCGGGCCTTATCCGGCATCGGAATGGATGTGGTTCCTGCTTTTGGCGATCATCCCGAATCTCCTGGGCCACACACTTTTCAATTGGTCCCTAAAGTGGGTAAGCACGAACGTGATTTCGATTGCGATTCTTTTTGAACCAGTGGGAGCGGCAATTCTGGCGTATTATATCCTTGGAGAAATGCTCACTGCTTCACAAATCATCGGAGGAAGTGTTGTGCTGGCAGGGATTATCTTCTTTGTCGCTGACTTCAAGAAAATAAAAAAACGCTTTTTTTCGAAAAGGGGTTGATTTTGTTCGCTGTACGGTTTATATTAATACATGTCCTTAAGACGACCGGAAAAAATATTTTGAAATAGTATTGACTCGGTAGCGTTGATGAGGTATATTAATAAAGTCGCCGATGAGCGAACAACATGAACCTTGAAAACTGAACAGCAAAACGTCAACGAAAGACGTCACGAGCGCCGAGGCGCGAGAACGG
>NZ_JBQJJG010000015.1:0-66103 GCF_052078085.1 Planococcus sp. FY231025 | reverse complement strand
GCCGTTCTCGCGCCTCGGCGCTCGTGACGTCTTTCGTTGACGTTTTGCTGTTCAGTTTTCAAGGTTCATGTTGTGCGCCTTGCTGTTTTTGTTTCGCGTTCTTGCTTGGCGACCTTTATTATATTAAAGCATGTTTATTCTTCTGTCAACACATTTGAAAAAGTTTTTAAAAATGATTCCCTTTCTTTTTCTCCCCCTCTTTTTGAAGCCTACATCCCTTGATGTGACAAGGGTTCCAAGCACACCCGCTCCCCTTTGCCGCCTTCTTCTTTCCTTGGTTCTTTAATTTTTAATCGGATAGAAAATGAAAAGCTCCTGCAAAGAACCAAAAAAAATCCGTCCGGCTTCCTCTTTCCAAGAGAGCCGGACGGATTTTCGTTTCATCTTATTTTTTGGCGGCAGTCTCCGCTGCCATCTTGCGGGCCGCTCTGCGCTCTTCAAGTTTCTGCCGGTCTTCGTCGGACTTTGCGTTGTACTTCGGCAGCATCAACAGCTGATAAGCATTAACCGCTAGGAAGGGGAATAGCAAAAGCGTCACCCAGCTGTCTACATTCCCTGCCTGGACCATCAGCACGGGCAGCCATTCTAGTGTCGTCACGGCAATCATGAAGAACAGCGCTGAGATGAACGTCGATTTTGTCGTCCACTTGGCTTTAAAGTACGCCGTCACGATTGCCGTTGCAATTAGGATGGCCAAGAGCCCTGCATAAAGCCAGCCCTGTGCAGCAGTCTCTGCGTTCGGCATGAAACGGAAAACAATTAAATCAAAGATGACAACCGCAATGATCAGCAGCTGCACCCAATTCCATAAGGTCAATGTCCGGAACATGTTGACCCCGAATTGATGGATCGTCAAGTATGCGAAAAAGCCCATTTGAGCGATCAGGCTCATCGTCATCCCGACCACTACCATCCAAACGAATCCTGCGAAGAATTCTCCCCACGCTCCCGCTTCAAAGGCAGGCGCAAAAACATCATTCCACCGGATGAACAAGCCGAGAATCCCGGTGATGCCTCCCCCGATCAACATAGCATTTATAAAAAACTTAACCCAATTTCGTATTGTCACGTTAATGCCTCCATTGTTTAAAATCCTCTTAAGATTGTACCAAACACCTAACTTAAAAATCCATCAAGCACGCCTCGCAGTTGTGAACAAACCTTGAAAAAAATGGCATTCTGTTCATAAATAGAAAAAGCCTGAAAGCTTCATCCAGCTTTCAGGCTCCGTCTCATTGTTTATTGGCAAACTGCTTTAAGATCTGGTTGGCAATGTCTTCGTAGATTTTCCCCGTCGGATGGTCTTCCAGGTAAACGGAAGGCGCAAAGTCCGCTTCGTTCCAATCCGGCTGGCCTAATGGAATCTGGCCAAGCAATGGCGCTTGCAATTCTTCTGCAAGTTTCGGTCCGCCGCCCTGCCCGAAAAGGTATTCTTTCTTGCCGGTCTCTTTGCTTTCGAACCAAGACATGTTTTCAATGACGCCCAGAACTTCGTGGTTCGTCTGGATAGCCATCGCTCCGGCACGCGCTGCAACAAATGCGGCAGTCGGGTGCGGCGTCGTCACGACGATTTCTTTGGAAGCCGGGAGCATCTGGTGGATATCAAGTGCGACATCCCCTGTGCCCGGCGGCAAGTCCAAGAGCAGGTAATCCAGCTCGCCCCATTCCACGTCGCGGAAGAACTGGTCAAGAACCTTCCCAAGCATCGGGCCGCGCCACACGACCGGCATGTTGTCTTCAACGAAGAAGCCCATCGAAATGACTTTTACACCGAAACGTTCCACAGGAATGATGGTGTCGCCGCGTACGACCGGCGACTTGTCGATCCCCATCATGTCCGGCACGCTGAAGCCGTAGATATCGGCATCGATCAATCCGACTTTTTTGCCGAGGCGCGCAAGTGCGACTGCCAAGTTGACTGAAACCGTCGATTTTCCGACGCCGCCTTTTCCGCTTGCAATCGAAATGAATTCCACTTTATTAAGAGGGGATAAAAGATCCTGGGCTTCCGATTCGTTTGCCGTCCCACGGAAACTTGCCAGCGCTTCCGGCGGCAATTCTTCAAAACGGATGCCGACTGACCCAGCTCCTGCGCCCTTCAGCACATCTACCACTTTCATTTGCAGCTGCATCTGCTCAGGCGTATTCGTTTTTGCAATAGCCAGCTTGACGCTCACGTGGTTCTTCTCTTCCTTAATCGTTACGGAAGTGATGCCGTTCGTTTCAGTCAACGATCTATGTAAAAACGGGTCTTGCAGTGTCCCCAGCAACTCGCGTACTTGTACTTCAGTTAACATATCGATACACTCCTTATCACTTTTGCTCACCGTACAGTATAACATAGCGCCATTCATTTTAAATCTATTCTGTCTTTTGGCAAAGCGCATGGAAAAAGCACCTTCCGAATCGCTTCGGAAAGTGCTTTTGAGTAATTGAAAATTAACGTTTTGAGAACTGTGGTGCACGACGAGCTGAACGAAGACCTGGTTTCTTACGTTCTTTCATACGTGGGTCGCGAGTTAGCAAGCCAGCTGATTTCAAAGCTGGGCGGAAAGCAGGATCTACAGTAAGTAGAGCGCGTGCAATTCCGTGGCGTACTGCTCCAGCTTGACCTGTGAAGCCGCCGCCTCTTACGTTTACAAGCACATCGTAGCTGCCAAGAGTTTCAGTAGCGACTAGTGGTTGTTTGATGATTTGCTCAAGTGTTTCGTATGGAACGTAATCCGATACGTCACGGTTGTTGATTGTAATTGTGCCGTCTCCTGGTACTAAACGTACGCGAGCTGTAGAGTTTTTACGGCGACCTGTACCAATATATTGAACTTGTGCCAAAGGTGTATCCTCCTCTTATTTACTAATAATTATCCGCGAAGTGTGTAAGCTTCTGGTTGTTGTGCTTGGTGGTTATGCTCTGGTCCTGCGTAAACGTGCAATTTCTTGAACGTTTGACGGCCTAAGCTGTTTTTAGGAAGCATCCCTTTAATAGCCAATTCAAGCATTTTAGTCGGGTACTTTGTGCGCATTTCAAGTGCTGTGCGCTGTTTCAAACCGCCTGAGTATTGCGTGTGGCGATAGTAGATTTTGTCTGACAATTTTTTACCAGTCAAGTGGATCTTGTCAGCGTTGATGATGATCACGTGGTCACCTGTGTCAACGTTTGGTGTGAATGTTGGTTTGTATTTACCGCGTAGGATTGAAGCGACTTCAGAAGCTAAACGTCCAAGAGTTTGCCCTTCTGCATCGACAACCAACCATTTACGCTCGACTTCGTGACCTTTAGCCATGAATGTTGTACGCATGTATATTGTCCTCCTAAAATATCATCTCTGTTATTAATCATGTTCCAAGTTCCGTTGAAACATGTCCGTTGTTCCGTTTTTTCGTTATCCCTTAACACAAATAACCTTCCGGGGCATATCGTGGGGGTAATGAAAATACCATACATCATCTTATAATGAATGACGTGAAAAGTCAAGGGTTTTTCTAAAAACACCTGGAAAAGTTGCTTCAGTCTTCGTACTCCACATGTTCCAGGTACAACCCGTGGGCTGCCGCTGTTTTTCCGGCAGCTCCCCGGTCCGCGCTGCGTATGATTTCCCGCAGTTCAGCCGCTTCTCTGCGGCCCAGGCCGACTTCCATCAGAGTACCTGCGATGATCCGCACCATATTGTACAGGAACCCCGACCCTTCAATGACCATATGGAGCTCTTCCCCGTGTTCCTCGAAATCCAGGCGCCGGATAGTGCGGACCTTGTCTACAACCCCGGTGTTGGCAGCACAGAAACTGGAGAAATCATGGGTGCCGATAAACGCGGCCGCTGCTTCCCGCATTTCACCGACATCCGGCCGCTGCTTGGTATGGACCATATAATGGCGGGTAAACGGGTTGATGATCGGGCTGCGGTCCCATTTATAGCGGTAGGTCTTGCCAACCGTATGGTAGCGGGCATGGAACCCGGGCTCTGCTTCTGCTATTTCCAGCACCCGTATGTCTTCCGGCAGCAGGACATTCAATGCCTTCAGCCAGCCGCTCACCGGAATGGACAGCGGGGTATCGAAATGGATCACTTGGCCAGTTGCATGCACTTTAGCGTCTGTCCGCCCGCTCGCGACCACTTGGATCACTTCGCCTTTATGGATGTTCTGAAGCACCGCCATCAGCTCCTGCTGGACGGTGCGCGCTTCCGGCTGGATTTGGTAGCCCGCAAACCCGGAGCCATCATAAGCGATTTTCGCTTTCATTCGTTTCATGCTTTCTCTCCTTATGTTCGGTAATACCAAAGCACACCGGTCAAAACAGCCAATACCAAGATGCTCAAGGTATCAGCCCAGCGCCAGTCAAGCTGGCGGTAGCGGGTCCGGCCTTCGCCGCCGCGGTATCCGCGCACTTCCATTGCCGTCGCCAAGTCTTCCGCCCGTTTAAAGGCGCTGACAAACAGCGGGATGAGCAGCGGCACAACCGCTTTGATGCGTTCTTTCACCGGACCTGAGCCGATATCGGACCCTCTGGCCATCTGCGCTTTCATGATCTTGCCGGTCTCATCCATCAATGTCGGGATGAAACGCAGCGAGATCGACATCATCAATGCCAGTTCATGGACAGGCAGCTTGATGCGCTTGAAGGGTCCAAGGAGCGTTTCAATGCCATCCGTGATGGAAATCGGCGAAGTGGTCAATGTCAGGATGCTCGTGATGAACACCAATACCAAAAAGCGGATCGACAGGAAAATCCCTTGCCGCAGCCCTTCTTCATAGATATCTACAAACCCGATGCTTAAGAGCAGCTGGCCCCCTTGCGTGAAGAAGAGGTGCAGGAGAAATGTGAAAATCAATAAGATAAAGACCGGTTTCAATCCATTCACCAGGAAGTATAGACGGATTTTCGACAGGAAAATCACGCCGAAGGTAAATGCCAGCAAGATGCCGTAGGTTAGCGCATTGTTCGCCACAAAGACAATGGCGATAAAAAGGAAGACGAACAGAATCTTCGCCCGCGGATCCAGGCGGTGGATAAGAGAGTTACCAGGGATGTACCGGCCAAAAATCATTTTCTCCATCATTCGGGATCACGCCCTTCCCCGAGCGCCACGGCGATATTTTTTGCCAGCGCTTCTTCCGTCAAGGAAATCCCGTCCAACTGGACGCCCATCTTTTCTTCGAACTGCCGCTGCAGGCGAACCGTGCGCGGAGGCTCTAAGCGGTAATCGAGCAATTGCTCTTCATTTGCAAAAATGTCTTTCGGCTCTCCAGTAGTGACGCATTTTCCGCCATGCATGATGGCGATCCGGTCGGCGTAGCGTGCCGCATCTTCCATGCTATGGGTTACGAGCACCGTGGTCAGCCCTTTTTCCACATGCAGTTTGTGGAACAAGTCCATGATTTCCCGCCGTCCTCTTGGATCAAGGCCGGCCGTCGGTTCATCAAGCACCAGCACACTCGGTTCCATCGCAAGCACCCCGGCAATTGCCACCCGGCGCATTTGGCCGCCTGACAGATCGAATGGTGATTTTTCCAGCACTTCCGGCGGCAAACCGAGGAGCGAGACAAGTTCATGCGCCCGGCGGCTTGCTTCCTCTTCCGGCACGCCGAAATTCAACGGACCGAACATGATATCTTTCAGGACCGTCTCATCAAACAGCTGCTGTTCCGGAAACTGGAACACGATGCCGACCTGCCGGCGGATCTCCCGGAGGTTTTTCGCTTTAATCCCCGCTTCAATCTTGCGGTCGCCGATGATGACAGCGCCTTCGGTGGGGATCAGAAGGGCGTTCAAATGCTGCAGGACAGTCGATTTCCCGGAACCGGTATGTCCGATGATCGCCGTATAGGATCCTGAAGGGATATGCAAGTTGACGTGCTGCAGCGCCCTTTTTTCAAACGGCGTATTCTGCGCGTAACTGTATCCTACTTCCTGTAGTAGAATTTCCATAATTCATCCACCAACTTATCTTCTGTCATATGTTCTCCATTTGTCTGGACACCTGCTTCTTCGAGCAGATGCGACATGCGCATGGCAAAAGGCAGATCCAGCCCCAGCCTTACTAGCTCGCTTCCGGACTGGAAGACTTGCTGAGGCGTCCCTTCCATCTGTTTATGCCCTTGGTTCATGACGATCATCCGGTCTGCCAAAGCCGCTTCTTCCAGATCGTGCGTAATCGAGATGACGGTCAAACCCGTCGCTTCCCGGAGCTCCTGAATCGTCTCAATCACTTCCATGCGCCCTTGCGGATCGAGCATCGATGTGGCTTCATCTAGTATTAAAAGACGCGGGCGCAAGGCCAATGCGCCGGCAATTGCCACACGCTGCTTCTGGCCGCCGGACAAGTGATGCGGTTCATGGTCCATATAATCGTCCATCTTCACTTGGCGCAAAGATTCTTTCACCCGGATGACCATCTCTGCATGCGGCACACCGTTGTTCTCAAGGGCAAATGCCACATCGTCCTGGACGGTCGCTCCGACAAATTGGTTATCGGGATTCTGGAACACCATCCCCATCTGTGAACGGATATCCCATAAATTCTCCTCCGACATCGCTTGGCCAAGGGCCGAAACCTGCCCGGCCGCCGGAAACAGCAGGCCGTTCATCAATTTCGCAATCGTCGACTTCCCGGAGCCGTTATGGCCGACAAGTGCGATCCATTCCCCTTCGCTGATGGCAAAAGAAAGGTCCGCAACGGCAGGCCGTACGGTTTTATCTTCTGGTGCATATGTAAATGTCACATTATCAAATGACATAATAATCGAAGTCATCTCAGCTAACCTCCTCTAATTCCACGCTCTACTTTACTCTACTCGGTTCCATAAGCCTCTGTAAAATCTTTTGGAAATAAAAAAGCGCGCACCTCATTCAGAGAAATGCGCTTTTTCTGTCTCTATGGCGCCCCGATTGCTTAAGCCGGGGTTGAATGAGGTGCGTAGAGCTAGACAAGACGCCGCCGGTTAAGGCTCGCTCATCGTAACGCTCAGCTTTTCTTAAGTGTCGTATAAATCATAATGTTAAAAGAAGAGGGTGTAAACCCTCTCCAAGTAAATCAATTGTGCCTCGGCATGATTGCGTCAGCCTTTGAATCTACTGATTCAAATTAAACCAATTCGATAATTACCATTGGTGCGCCATCTCCGCGACGAGGCCCCATTTTCATGATGCGTGTGTAACCGCCTTGGCGTTCAGCGTAGCGTGGAGCAACATCATCAAACAATTTCTGCAAAGCATAAGTTGTTGTTTCGTTGCCTTCAGCGTCTGCAGTTGTTACCAACTCACGGCGCATCCATGCTGCTGCTTTACGGCGAGCGTGAAGATCTCCGCGCTTACCAAGCGTAATCATTTTTTCTACAGTCGAACGCACTTCTTTCGCACGAGCTTCTGTCGTTTGAATGCGTTCATGAACGATTAAGTCTGTTGTAAGGTCACGCAATAGCGCTTTACGTTGAGAACTTGTACGTTGTAGCTTTCTCATTGAAGTTTCCCTCCTTTGTTAAATAGTACGGATCCGATTGTCGGAATCAGTCTTCTTTACGAAGTCCAAGCCCTAAATCTTCCAACTTTACTTTCACTTCTTCAAGTGATTTGCGTCCAAGGTTGCGCACTTTCATCATGTCGTCTTCCGACTTGCTTGCCAGTTCGTGTACCGTATTGATACCCGCACGCTTCAAGCAGTTGTAAGAACGGACCGAAAGATCAAGTTCTTCGATAGTCATCTCTAATACTTTTTCTTTTTGGTCTTCTTCTTTTTCAACCATGATTTCAGCCGTTTGAGCCTCATCTGTCAAACCAACGAAGATATTTAAATGCTCAGTAAAGATTTTTGCACCAAGTGCAATCGCTTCTTTAGGTCCAATGCTGCCATCTGTCCATACATCAAGCGTCAATTTATCAAAATTAGCGAGTTGTCCTACCCGTGTGTTCTCCACTTGGAAGTTCACGCGGGATACTGGTGTGTAAATAGAGTCAATCGGGATAACACCGATCGGAAGATCTTCACGTTTGTTCTGATCTGCACGGGCATATCCACGGCCTCGGTTCGCATACATGCGCATACGCAGGTGGCCGTCTTTCGCGATTGTTGCAATATATAGATCCGGATTCAGAATTTCCACGTCACTGTCGTGCGTGATATCTGCAGCCGTAACCGTTCCATCACCTTTTACATCAATTTCAATGACTTTTTCTTCGTCAGAGTAAATTTTCAGTGCCAGTTTCTTAATATTCAAGATGATTGATGCCACATCTTCTTCTACACCTTCAACAGTGGAGAATTCGTGAAGCACTCCGTCAATTTGAATCGAAGTAACAGCAGCGCCTGGTAAAGATGAAAGTAAGATTCGACGTAAGGAGTTTCCTAAAGTGGTTCCATATCCACGCTCAAGCGGTTCGACAACAAACTTGCCGTATTTGGCAGAATTGTCGAGCTCGATCGTTTCAATTTTTGGTTTTTCTATTTCGAGCATTCATTTTACCCTCCTTCAGAACGTCGGTGTTTTCGTTTCATCAAGAATTCGATAGTCACAGACTTTCGCAACGATTCGGAACACATTCAGTAAGTCGTGATGTTCAAAAATCCTATTCAGATTAACGATTATACGCGACGGCGTTTTGGCGGGCGGCAACCGTTGTGAGGAACTGGAGTTACATCTTTGATAGCTGTAACTTCTAGACCGGCAGCTTGAAGCGCACGGATAGCAGCCTCACGACCTGAACCAGGACCTTTAACTGTAACTTCCAAAGTTTTAAGACCGTGTTCGATAGACGTTTTAGCAGCGGTTTCTGCAGCCATTTGAGCAGCGAAAGGTGTAGATTTACGTGAACCTCTAAATCCTAGTGCACCAGCGCTGGACCATGATACTGCGTTACCTTGCATATCAGTAATCGTAACGATTGTGTTGTTGAATGTTGAGCGGATGTGAGCAATACCGGATTCGATATTCTTTTTCACACGACGCTTACGAGTTTGTTGTTTACGTGCCATGTTAAGAAGATACCTCCTTTACTGATTATTTTTTCTTGTTAGCTACAGTTTTACGAGGACCTTTACGCGTACGCGCATTGTTCTTCGTATTTTGTCCGCGTACAGGAAGTCCGCGGCGGTGGCGAATACCTCGGAAGCTAGCGATTTCCATCAAGCGTTTGATGTTCATCGATACTTCACGGCGAAGGTCACCTTCGATTTTGTATTGATCCAATTGTTCACGGATATTGTTCAACTCGTCTTCAGTAAGATCGCGGACGCGCGTATCTTCAGAGATACCAGCAGAAGCAAGAACTTTCTGAGCAGTAGTTTTACCAACACCGAAAATGTATGTTAATGAAATAACAACGCGTTTGTCGCGCGGAATGTCAACACCAGCAATACGTGCCATGTGTGTGATGCACCTCCTTCTTTATTAGCCTTGTCTTTGTTTGTGTTTCGGATTTTCACAGATTACCATTACTTTACCGTTTCTGCGAATAACTTTACATTTTTCGCAGATCGGTTTCACAGATGGTCTCACTTTCATCTAACCCAACCTCCTTAGTAGTCCGGAGTGCAAAAGATTATTTAAAACGGTATGTGATACGACCGCGTGTTAAATCGTAAGGAGAAAGTTCCACTGTTACTTTATCCCCCGGCAGAATGCGGATGAAGTGCATGCGGATCTTGCCGGATACATGCGCAAGAATCGTATGGCCGTTCTCCAGTTCCACTTTAAACATCGCGTTAGGCAAAGTCTCAACGACTGTTCCTTCGATTTCAATTACATCGTCTTTCGCCATCGACCCAGTCTCCCTTCTGTATACAAATCAGGTTCCCATCTTCAAACAGTATTTGCTGATTGAATAATTCAATTCATTCACCAGGAATGCATGAGTGACATTCGAAAGACAGTCTCCGAGTTCCACTGCCCGCAAATTGCGGAGAGGGGGTAATCCGGTTAATACAGTCTGACTCATGTTTCCTCGACCGTCCGGACTGCCTTGGATGAGTTCCAAACCCGTTACACAGATGCTTCCACGAAACCCATTATACTATTTCCAGTGCACAATTGCACATTGCGAACCCTGCACCGGACTTCATATAACAAGCCTTGTTTGCTTTTGCAGCTCTCGAAAATTCATATCTCCGGTGCTCCTTAAAGCCACATGGAGGCAACTAACTGCGCCCGGCGCCGGGACTTAACCTCGGTCGCCCTTTAGAAGAGCATCAATGTCAGCAAATACTTTTTGAATATCCTGCTGTCCATCTATATTCTGCAGCACGCCTTTGTTTTCATAGAAATCAAGAAGCGGCTGTGTTTGCTTAATGTTTACTTCTAAACGGTTTGTGACGGTTTCAGGGTTATCGTCTTCGCGCATGTAGAGCTCGCCACCGTCTTTGTCGCACACGCCTTCAACTTGAGGCGGATTGAACACAAGATGGTATGCAGTGCCACACACTTTGCAAATCCGACGGCCTGATAATCGCTTAACAAGTTCGTCTTGTTCAACTTGGATGTTTACGACATGCTCGATTCTTTTGCCGAGATCGGCAAGAAGAGATTCCAGCGCTTCAGCTTGTGGGACTGTGCGTGGAAAGCCGTCCAATAGGAAGCCTTCTTCACAATCCGCAGCGCTAAGACGCTCACGGACGATACCGATAGTCACTTCATCAGGCACGAGTGCCCCTTGATCCATGAACGATTTTGCTTTCAAGCCTAGTTCCGTTCCACCTTTGATGGCTGCCCGGAACATATCACCTGTAGAAATATGAGGGATGTCGTACTTCTCAACAATTTTATCTGCTTGAGTGCCTTTTCCGGCACCCGGCAGACCCATTAATACGATATTCATACGGTTTGCCCCCTCAGACAAGCGGACAAGGAACGCCAAAACGCTCCCTGGAGCCCTTGATTATTTCATAAAGCCTTTGTAATGACGTTTAACAAGCTGGGATTCCAACTGTTTCATCGTCTCCAATGCTACCCCTACCACGATCAATAAACTTGTACCGCCGATTTGGGCCGATTGTGGCAAGCCCATCAAGTTGGTGAAGAAAATTGGCATTACCGAAATAACAGATAGGAAGATTGCACCGACAAACGTCAAACGGTACAGAACACTTGTTAAATAATCTTGCGTATTTTTACCCGGACGGATTCCTGGAATATAAGCACCTTGCTTCTTCAGGTTGTCCGACATGTTTTCAGGGTTGACCTGAATGAATGCATAGAAGTACGTGAATGCCACGATCAAAGCGATATAAATGATCATACCGACAGGGCGCGTGTAATCAAACGTATTCTGGATTGCATCTGTAACAGCGTTCGCTCCGAAGAAAGAAGCAATGGTTTGCGGCGTAATGATGAACGCCACTGCAAAGATTACCGGGATAACTCCGGCCGCGTTCACTTTCAAAGGTAAATGCGTTTGTTGTGCACTTGTTGTCTGGCCGCGGCCAGCAACCCGTTTTGCATACTGGATCGGAATCTTGCGCAGCGCTTGCTGAACATAGATGACCAATACAGTAACAGCAACGACTGCTAATGCCAGCAAAGCCATTAAGGCAATGTTGATCGCGAGCTGATCTCCAGCTCCTTCGATCTGCTGAGCATACAATTGGTTGACAGCTCCAGGTATTGCAGCGACAATCCCAGCGAAGATGATAATCGAAATACCGTTCCCCACACCTTTTGCCGTAATCTGCTCACCAAGCCACAGTAGAAATGCTGTACCCCCGGTCAAGACGATCGCGATGACAACATACGTTGAAATCGAGTTGTTCTGAATCAAAGATCCGCCATAAATCTGGTTGAATCCGTAAGACATACCAATCGCTTGGATAAAGGCAAGTACAATTGTGAAGTAGCGAGTGAATTGCGCAAGTTTCCGTCTTCCGACTTCCCCTTGTTTCGCCCACTCTGCAAATTTCGGTACAACATCCATCTGCAATAATTGCACGATGATCGACGCTGTAATGTATGGCATGATTCCCATCGCTAAGATCGAGAAGTTAGCTAGGGCGCCTCCACCGAAAGTATTTAAGAATCCGATCAAGCCAGCCTGATCGGTAGCTTGCAGTACATCCGCATCAACATTCGGTACCGGAATGAAAGTTCCGATACGGAAAATGATGAGCATCAGTAATGTAAAGATGATTTTATTTCGAATATCAGTCACGCGCATAAAATTGGAGATTGTCTGAAACATTAAAGCACCTCAGTTTGTCCGCCGGCAGCTTCGATTGCTTCTTTAGCTGTTCCAGAGAATTTGTGAGCTTTAACTGTCAATTTTTTCTCTAAGTTACCGTTGCCTAGAATCTTGATTCCAGAACGTTCGTTGCTCACAACACCTGATTCGATAAGCAATGCAGGTGTAATTTCTGTGCCTTCGTCGAAACGGTTCAATACGTCAAGGTTCACAATAGCGTAGTCTTTACGGTTAATGTTCGTAAATCCACGTTTCGGCAAACGACGGAACAATGGGTTTTGTCCACCCTCGAATCCAGGACGAACTCCGCCGCCTGAACGTGCGTTTTGACCTTTGTGGCCTTTACCTGCTGTTTTACCAGTACCTGAACCGATACCGCGTCCGATACGCTTTCTAGAACTGCGTGAACCTTCTGCTGGTTTTAATTCATGAAGTTTCATGTGGTTGGCACCTCCTTCTATAGAAATCAGGGATTAAACTTCTTTGATAGTTACTAAGTGAGCGACTTTGTCAATCATACCGCGAACGGCTGCATTGTCTTGGTGCGCTACTGTCTGATGCATTTTGCGCAAGCCTAGGGCTTGTACAGTTTTACGTTGTGCCGGCTTAGCGCCGATCACTGATTTTGTGAGGGTAATTTCTAGTTTAGTAGCCATGTAATTTTCCCTCCTTATCCTAATAGCTCTTCTGTAGTTTTGCCGCGAAGTTTTGCAACTTGGTCAGCGCTCTTCAGTTGAGTTAAACCGTTGATAGTTGCACGAACCATGTTGATTGGTGTGTTTGAACCTAGAGATTTAGACAAGATGTCTTGTACCCCTGCAAGTTCAAGTACCGCACGCACAGGTCCGCCGGCAATAACACCAGTACCCGGAGAAGCCGGTTTGATAAGAATTTGGCCAGCACCGAAGCGGCCGATTACTAAGTGTGGAGTTGTGCCTTTAACCATTGGCACTTCGATCAAGTTTTTCTTCGCATCTTCAATAGCTTTACGGATAGCATCTGGAACTTCTTGAGCTTTCCCAGTACCAAAACCGACATTACCATTTTTGTCGCCTACAACAACTAATGCGGAGAAACGGAAACGACGTCCACCTTTTACAACTTTCGCTACGCGGTTAATCGTAACTACGCGTTCTTCAAGTTCAAGTTTGTTTGGATCAATACGACGCATGAAATGTGTCCCTCCTTCTTTTAAAATTGTAAACCATTTTCACGTGCTGCTTCTGCTAAAGCTTTGACACGTCCGTGATACAAATAACCACCGCGGTCAAAAACAATCGATGTCAATCCTTGTTCTACAGCGCGCTTAGCGATAGTTTCGCCAACTTTTGCCGCAGCTTCAAGATTTCCTTTAGAACTTCCTTCGAAATCCTTATCCATTGATGATGCACTAGCGAGTGTTACGCCGTTTGTATCGTCGATCAATTGAGCGTAAATATATTTATTTGAACGGAATACGTTTAAACGCGGGCGAGTTGCTGTACCCGTGATTTTAGAACGTACACGAGCATGGCGCTTTTTACGAGATGCGTTTTTGTCGAGTTTCGTAATCACTGAGGTCACTCCTTTCATCCTGCCTAAGCAGCATTATTTACCTGTTTTACCTTCTTTGCGGCGAACTTTTTCACCTTCATAGCGGATACCTTTGCCTTTATACGGCTCTGGCGGACGCACTTGGCGAATGTTAGAAGCTAGAGCTCCAACGCGTTCTTTGTCGATCCCTTTAACGATTACTCGTGTGTTGGCTGGAACTTCAACTGTAAGTCCTTCTTCCGGAGTGAATTCCACCGGGTGAGAGTAGCCTACGTTAAGAACCAATTTGTTGCCTTGAAGCTGAGCACGGTATCCAACCCCGACCAATTCAAGCACGCGCTCGAATCCTTGTGAAGTTCCAAGTACCATGTTCGCAAGCAAAGCACGAGTAGTACCGTGGATTGTGCGGTGTTCTTTCGACTCAGAAGGACGTGTTAATGTTAGCACGTTATCTTCAAGAGCGATGTTGATATCTTTGTTAAATGTGCGAGTCATCTCGCCTTTAGGGCCTTTAACAGTTACTACGTTGCCGTCAGCGACAGTTACAGTAACGTCAGCAGGCACCTCGATTGGTTTTTTACCTACACGTGACATTTCTTTGCACCTCCATTCGTTTGTTGCTTATTACCAAACGTATGCTATGATTTCTCCGCCGATTTGTTTCGCGCGGGCTTCTTTATCAGTTACCAAACCTTGTGATGTCGATACCAAAGCGATTCCAAGACCGTTTAGTACACGAGGCACCTCATTAGTTTTAGCGTAAACACGTAGTCCTGGTTTTGAAATACGTTTCAAGCCAGTAATAACGCGTTCGTTGTTTGCTCCGTATTTCAAGAAAATCCGGATCATGCCTTGCTTGTCATCTTCTACATATTCTACGTCACGGACGAAACCTTCACGCTTCAAAATTTCAGCGATGTCTTTTTTCACATTAGAAGCCGGAAGCTCTAATTTCTCGTGACGAACCATGTTTGCATTACGAATGCGTGTCAGCATATCTGCAATCGGATCTGTCATTGTCATTACATTTACCTCCTTCCCAAATTAGGGGATTACCAGCTGGCTTTTTTGACGCCAGGAATTTGTCCCACATATGCAAGTTCACGGAAACAAATACGGCAAAGTTTAAATTTGCGTAATACTGAATGCGGACGTCCGCATCGTTCACAGCGTGTGTACTCTTGTACTTTAAACTTTGGCGTGCGTTTTTGTTTTGCGATCATAGATTTTTTAGCCACGTTTACGCCTCCCTCACGTTTACTTTTGGAACGGCATTCCGAATTGTGTTAGTAACTCACGAGCTTCTTCATCAGAGTTCGCAGTTGTTACAATTACGATGTCCATACCGCGTACTTTGGAAACTTTATCATAATCTATTTCAGGGAAGATCAATTGTTCTTTCACACCTAATGTGTAGTTGCCGCGTCCGTCGAAAGATTTTTTCGATACGCCACGGAAGTCACGCACACGTGGAAGTGAGATAGCAATCAATTTATCCAGGAAGTCATACATACGCTCTCCGCGTAGTGTTACTTTAGCGCCGATTGGCATACCTTCACGAAGACGGAAGCCAGCAATAGATTTTTTAGCTTTAGTAATAACTGGTTTTTGGCCAGCGATCGTAGTTAATTCTTCAACAGCTGAGTCCAGGGACTTAGTGTTTTGAACAGCTTCGCCTACACCCATGTTGATGACGATCTTGTCGACTTTAGGCACTTGCATTACTGATTTATATTCAAACTTGCTCACTAGAGCAGGAGTGATTTCATTCACATATTTTTCTTTTAGGCGGTTCATGTGTGTACCTCCCTTCATTCAGGAATTTTATTTATCTATCTGTTCACCGGATTTTTTTGCAACACGAACTTTTTTACCATCTACTACCTTGTATCCTACACGAGTCGGCTCGCCGGATTTAGGGTCGATCAACATTACGTTAGAAACGTGAATAGCTGCTTCTTGGCTGACAATTCCACCTTGTGGGTTTGCCTGGTTCGGTTTTGTATGCTTTTTGATGATGTTGACACCTTCAACAAGCACACGGTCTTTCTTAGGAAGAGCAGTCAAAACAACACCTGTTTTGCCTTTGTCTTTGCCTGAGATTACCTTAACTGTATCACCTTTTTTAACATGCATTCTGTCGCACCTCCTTGGTATCGCACATTGATTTATTAAAGAACTTCAGGAGCAAGTGAAACGATTTTCATGAAGTTGTTGTCGCGAAGTTCGCGTGCAACTGGTCCGAAGATACGTGTTCCACGTGGACCTTTATCGTCACGAATGATAACACATGCATTTTCATCAAACTTGATATAAGTACCATCTTTGCGGCGAGCTCCGCTTTTCGTGCGAACGATGACAGCCTTGACGACTTCACCCTTCTTAACAACGCCACCTGGTGTTGCTTTTTTCACGGTACAAACGATTACGTCACCGATGTTTGCAGTCTTGCGACCAGAACCACCAAGTACTTTAATCGTTAGTACTTCACGAGCACCCGAGTTGTCTGCAACTTTTAAACGAGTTTCCTGTTGGATCACTTAGGTTACCTCCCTCCGGAATTTCTTACGTTCCGAAATTAATTTAAATTAGATAATAACCGCTTTTTCTACAACTTCCACCAAACGGAAACGTTTTGTAGCTGATAGCGGACGAGTTTCCATGATGCGAACGATGTCGCCCATTTTAGCTTCGTTTTGCTCGTCATGAGCTTTGAATTTCTTAGAGTATTTTACACGTTTGCCATAAAGTGCGTGCTTCTTTTGAGTTTCAACCATTACTGTAACGGTTTTGTCCATTTTGTCAGACACAACACGGCCTGTGTATACTTTGCGTTGGTTACGCTCAGTCATACTTGCAAACCTCCTCTCGAATTATCAGTTGTTTCCACTGATTTCTCTTTCATGAATCACAGTTTTCATACGGGCAATCGCTTTACGTACTTCGCGGATGCGAGCAGTATTTTCTAATTGACCAGTAGCCAATTGGAAGCGAAGGTTGAAAAGCTCTTCTTTCAGTGATTTCACTTTTTGTTCGATTTCAGCAGTGGTTAAGTCACGGATTTCTTTAGCTTTCATTCGATTCACCACCAATTTCTTCGCGTTTTACGAACTTCGTTTTGATCGGAAGTTTGTGAGATGCAAGGCGCAATGCTTCGCGTGCCACTTCTTCAGATACTCCTGCAAGTTCAAACATGATTTTACCTGTTTTAACAACCGCTACCCAGCCTTCAGGCGAACCTTTACCGGATCCCATACGTACCTCAAGAGGCTTTTTCGTATAAGGTTTATGCGGGAAAATTTTAATCCATACTTTACCGCCACGTTTCATGTAGCGAGTCATGGAAATACGTGCAGCTTCGATTTGGCGGTTAGTGATCCAAGATGATTCCAAAGCCTGGAGACCAAATTCACCGAATGCGATTTCTTTGCCGCCTTTAGCTTCTCCGCGCATCTTTCCGCGGTGCTCACGACGATATTTAACGCGTTTAGGCATTAACATATTATTTGCCTCCTTCCTCAGATTTCTTCTTAGTTGGAAGGACTTCACCGCGGTAGATCCATACTTTTACGCCAAGTTTGCCGTAAGTAGTGTCAGCTTCAGCGTGCGCATAGTCGATATCAGCACGAAGCGTATGGAGCGGAACAGTACCTTCACTGTAGTGTTCAGCACGCGCAATGTCAGCGCCGCCTAGACGTCCAGATACTTGAGTTTTGATCCCTTTAGCGCCAGAACGCATAGTGCGCTGGATTGCTTGTTTTTGTGCACGGCGGAAAGACACGCGGTTTTCCAATTGACGTGCAACACTTTCAGCAACTAGTTTCGCATCAAGGTCAGCTCTCTTGATTTCAATGATGTTGATGTGTACACGCTTGCCAGTCATGTTGTTCAGTTGAGTGCGAAGTACTTCTACTTCAGAACCACCTTTACCGATTACCATCCCTGGTTTCGCAGTGTGAATCGTTACGTTTACACGGTTTGCAGCGCGCTCAATTTCGATTTTAGAAACTGAAGCTTCTTTCAAACGTGCTTCGATGTATTCACGGATTTTAATATCTTCGTGAAGAAGTGTCGCATAGTCCTTTTCAGCGTACCATTTTGACTCCCAGTCACGAATGATGCCGATACGCATCCCGATTGGATGTATTTTTTGTCCCACGAATTATCCCTCCTTCTTCTCAGATACCACTAGTGTGATGTGGCTTGTACGTTTATTGATTGCGCTCGCGCGTCCCATTGCACGTGGACGGAAACGTTTCAGTGTTGGACCTTCGTCAACGAATACTTCACTGACAACCAAGTTGTTCAGATCCATTTCGTAGTTGTGTTCAGCGTTAGCAGCTGCAGATTTCAATAACTTCTCAACAACAATAGATGCTGCTTTCGGAGTGTGGTTCAAAATCGCAACAGCTTCGCCGATTTGCTTGCCTCGGATTAAATCTACTACTAAACGGACTTTACGAGGAGCAATACGTACTGTTCTAGCGACAGCTTTTGCTTGCATGGGGAAATCCTCCTCTCAATTAACGTCTTGTTTTCTTGTCGTCTGCGCCATGACTAGCGTATTTGCGTGTTGGAGCAAATTCACCTAGTTTATGGCCGACCATATCTTCAGTTACATATACAGGGATGTGTTTTTGACCATCGTATACTGCAATTGTCTGTCCGATGAATGTCGGGAAAATTGTAGAACGGCGAGACCAAGTTTTAATCACTTGTTTTTTCTCAGAGTCCTTTTGTGCATCAACTTTCTTCAAAAGATGATCATCAGCAAAAGGTCCTTTTTTCAAGCTGCGGCCCATTTGGGATCCTCCCTTCGTGATTGCACCACGGTTCTTATCACGAACCGTAGCGGAATCAAATTATTTTTTACGACGACGCACGATGAACTTGTCTGACTTGTTCGTTTTCTTGCGTGTTTTGTACCCAAGAGTTGGTTTGCCCCATGGAGACATTGGTGACTTACGTCCGATTGGCGAACGTCCTTCACCACCACCGTGTGGGTGATCGTTCGGGTTCATTACAGATCCGCGGACAGTTGGGCGTTTGCCTAACCAGCGGTTACGGCCTGCTTTACCGATGTTGATCAATTCGTGTTGTTCGTTACCTACAGAACCGATTGTAGCTTTGCAAGTTGCAAGGATCATGCGAACTTCGCCTGACTGCAAACGAACAGTTACGTATTTGCCTTCTTTACCCAATACCTGAGCTGAAGTTCCTGCAGAGCGTACAAGTTGTCCGCCGCCGCCTGGCTTCAATTCAATGTTGTGGATTGTAGAACCCATTGGGATGTTTGATAACGGAAGTGCGTTACCTGGTTTGATATCAGCTTCAACGCCTGACATGATTTGCGTTCCAACCGTGATTCCTTTAGGAGCCAAGATGTAACGTTTTTCTCCGTCAGCGTAATGAATCAATGCGATGTTCGCAGAACGGTTTGGATCGTACTCGATTGTAGCAACGCGTCCTGGAATGCCATCTTTGTTACGTTTGAAATCGATGACACGGTATTGGCGTTTATGTCCGCCGCCGTGGTGGCGTACAGTTAACTTACCTTGGTTGTTACGGCCGCCTTTGCGCTTTACTGGCTGTAAAAGCGATTTTTCAGGCTTGTTCGTTGTGATTTCAGCGAAATCAGAACTCGTCATGTTACGACGACCGTTGGAGGTAGGTTTATATTTTTTAATCGCCATGTTGTTTCCCTCCTTCGTTAGTAGTTCCTTAAGAACTTATGAAAAATTAAATTTCGAACAATTCGATGTCTTTTGAGTCAGCAGTCAACTTAACAATCGCTTTACGGCGTTTGTTTGTGTAACCTGCGTGTTTGCCCATGCGTTTGAATTTCCCTTTGTAGTTCATGATGTTGACTTTCTCAACTTGAACTCCGAAGATTTCCTGAACTGCATGTTTAACTTGTGTTTTGTTAGCGCGAGTGTCCACTTCAAAAGTGTACTTCTTATCTGCCATTACTTCAGAAGAACGCTCAGTAATGACCGGACGCTTTAGAATATCACGTGCTTCCATTAACTAAGCACCTCCTCAATTTTCTCAATCGCTGCTTTTGTCATGACAACTTTGTCATGTCCAAGCAAGTCCAATACGTTGATGCCAGTTGCCGACACCACTGTCATGCCTTGGATGTTACGCGCAGACAATGCTACGTTTTCATCAAGGTCAGCAGTTACGAACAAAGCTTTTTTACCGATTGAAAGGTCGCCGATCAATTGTGTAAATGACTTTGTTTTTGGTGCGTCAAATGTCAATCCTTCAAGTACCATCAATTTTTCTCCGATTATTGTTGAAGAAAGAGCAGAGCGAAGAGCTAAGCGACGTACTTTCTTAGGCAATTTATAGCTGTAGCTGCGTGGTGTCGGTCCGAAGACGACTCCGCCTCCGCGCCATTGTGGTGAACGGATCGAACCTTGACGGGCACGTCCAGTTCCTTTTTGGCGCCATGGTTTTTTACCACCGCCGGCTACTTCAGAACGGTTTTTTACTTTATGATTACCTTGGCGAAGTGAAGCGCGCTGCATCACTACTGCGTCAAATAATACAGCTTCATTTGGTTCGATACCGAATACATAGTCGTTCAATTCGATGTCGCCAACTTGTGAACCTGTTTGATTTAATAAAGCTACTTTAGGCATTCGTGTTTCCTCCTTCCTCTAAAAACTATTATTTCGATTTGATCGCTGATTTAACGCGAAGCATTGCTTTACGTGAACCAGGGACATTACCTTTGATTAGAAGCAAGTTACGTTCCACATCAACCTTAACGATTTCAAGGTTCTGGATTGTAATTGTTGTTCCACCCATTTGACCAGGCAATTTCTTCTGTTTGAATACACGGTTTGGAGCAACAGGCCCCATTGAACCAGGACGACGGTGGTAACGTGATCCGTGAGCCATTGGCCCGCGTGATTGTCCGTGGCGCTTGATAACACCTTGGAAACCTTTACCTTTTGTTGTTCCTGTGACATCTACTACATCGCCTTCTGCGAATACATCAACTTTGACTTCCTGACCAATCTCGTAATCAGCTAAGTTTACATTGCGAAGTTCGCGAATGAAGCGCTTAGGAGCAGTGTTCGCTTTTGCTACGTGTCCTTTAGAAGGTTTGTTTGAAAGCTTTTCGCGCTTGTCTTCAAAACCTAATTGGATTGCTTCGTAGCCGTCAACCTCAACTGTTTTCTTTTGAAGCACTACGTTTGGAGCAGCCTCAACTACAGTTACAGGGATTAAATCACCGTTCTCAGCAAAAACTTGCGTCATACCGATTTTTCTACCTAAGATTCCTTTGGTCATGTTGTCACACCTCCTGCAATTTTTGTGTTTTTTCTATTTCGTTTACCGATTAAAGTTTGATTTCAATATCAACGCCGGATGGTAAATCCAGTTTCATTAACGCATCCACAGTTTGTGGTGTTGGGTTAACGATATCGATTAAGCGTTTATGTGTGCGCATTTCAAATTGCTCACGAGAATCTTTGTACTTATGGACAGCACGCAAGATTGTGTAAACTGATTTTTCCGTCGGCAACGGTATCGGACCCGATACGCTTGCACCTGAACGTTTTGCAGTTTCAACAATTTTCTCAGCAGACTGATCTAGGATTCTATGATCATATGCTTTTAAACGGATACGAATTTTTTGTTTTGCCATTATTTTCCCTCCCTTTTCGCCTATTTTGGATAGACATTCTCCACGAAAATTTTCCAATCACTCGCCATGGCAAAGCGGCCGGGTGTATCGGTAACCTCTCGCTTCATCGCAGTCAAAGACCAACATTCACCATTATACAAAAGAAAAAAGAATTCCGCAAGGCTTTCAACGAAATTCTTTCTTTTATTCGCTTTTTTTATTATAGCAGGATTCAACGGTTAAGCAACCCATACGCTAATAGTCCGAACATTCTTCTTTAACCGAGCAGCATCACTGCAATCCAGCCGAACACAACGAGCGGAATGTTGTAGTGGATGAACGTCGGCACGCACGTATCCCAGATGTGGTTATGCTGTCCGTCAACGGCCAACCCTGCTGTCGGGCCGAGCGTCGAATCGGACGCCGGCGAGCCGGCATCTCCAAGCGCGCCCGCTGTGCCGATCAATGCAATGATGGCAATTGTTGAGAAGCCGAACTCCATGCTGAGCGGAACGAAAATGGCGGCGATGATCGGAATCGTGGCAAATGATGAACCGATGCCCATCGTCACGACCAAGCCGATGATCAGCATGACCAAGGCAGCGGCGCCTTTATTGCCGTTGAACAAATCCGATGCGCTTGAGACGAGCGGTTCGATTGCGCCCGTTGCCTGGATGACGGAAGCGAAACCGTTCGCCGAGATCATCACAAAGCCGATGAACGCCATCATGCGCATCCCGGCAGTAAGCACGTCGTCCGCATCCCGCCATTTCATCGCTCCGAATACATAGAGCACCAGGATGCCGGCAAGCGCTCCGATGATCATCGAATCTGTCTGGATCTGCCCGTACAGCGCAGCAGCCAAGGCGACGATGGTCACGATGATATCTTTCTTCGAAGCGGTTTTTGTTTGAGTTTCTTCTATAGTATTAGCGAACGTTTGATAAGTCCGCGGTTTGCGGTATGAGATGAACACCGCCACGGCCAATCCGATGGCCATGCCGCCGACAGGAATCGCCATTGCTCTCGGGATATCCGCCATATCGATCGGCAAGCCGGCGAGCTCCATCTGGGTCGCGACGATCTCATGGAAAATCAACCCGAATCCGTATGGCAATAAAATATACGGAGCTGTCAGCCCGAATGTCAGAACCGATGCGATCAAGCGGCGGTCGATGCGCAGCTCGTTAAGGATGTGCAAAATCGGCGGCACCAGCAGCGGGATGAACGCGATGTGAATCGGGATCAAGTTCTGCGAGAAGATCGCCATGACCAATAGGGCAAAAACGATCAGCGCTTTCGCCAATCCTTCCCGTGTCGCTTCCCCTTCTTTATTGACCAGTTTCAGAACGCCCGCAACGAGCAATTCCGGAATCCCGGTCCGTGAAATGGCGACAGCGAACCCGCCGAGCATAGCATAGCTCAGCGCAATGGTCGCCCCTGCCCCTAAACCTTCCGTATAGGCAGTGACGGTGTCTGTAAACGATAAACCGCCGGCAAGCCCTCCTGCCAATGCGCCGATCAGCAAGGCGAAAACCACATTGACCCGCAGCAGGCTTAATACCAGCATGATGATAACGGCAAGTACAACTGCATTCATATCTATCTCTACTCCTTTAGTTTGCTAAAGCGTTAAAGTACTCATTTAAATTAACAAATTGATAAATAGATGTCAACCGCTTGAACCGGTTTCTGCCAAAGTGGAAAAAGTCCGACAATATGCTTTTTCGAACACAAAAAACCCCTCCGTTTAGACGAAGGGGTCCCACTATCAATAAGAACTGGCCGTACCCATATCAGTAGCGATTTTTCTGCATGTCTCGAGTTTGCCGATATCAAAATTGCCGCCGCTGACGATAATGCCGGTGCGGGCGGAATGAAAAGGCAGGTGATGATGGAGCACTGCCGCTACAGCAGCCGCTCCCGCTCCTTCCACAAGCATCTTTTCCCGTTCAAGCATGAACAGGATCGACGAGGCGATTTCCTGCTCGCTGACAGTGATGATGTCATCCACGTATGCTTGGATGATTTGAGTGGTCAATTTGCCCGGCTCTTTCACTTTGATGCCTTCTGCGATCGTCGGCAAAAATGGAACTGCCGAGTTGTTTGCGCCATGGAATACCGATGCAATGGCGGAAGCGGCCCTCGCCTGCACGCCGATCACCCGGATTTCCGGACGGATCACTTTGACAGCGATGGCCGTCCCGGCGAGCAAACCGCCGCCGCCTGCTGGCACCACGATGGTATCGAGGTCCGGGCATTGCTGAAGCATTTCCATCGCGACTGTCGCCTGGCCTTCGATAATGGCCAAGTCGTCGAATGGATGAACAAACGCAGCCCCTGTCATCAACTGCTCTTTTTTCGCCGCCGCATAGGCTTCGTCGAAACTCTTCCCGACAAGGCGGACCGTCGCTCCGTACTGGCGTGTAGCTAGCACTTTCGCTTCCGGCGTCCCTTCAGGCATGAATACCGTCACCGGCACCCCTTTTTCCTTTCCAGCCATTGCAACGCCCTGGGCATGGTTGCCTGCAGAAGCGCAAAGAATCCCTCTTGCACATTCGGCATCGCTCAACTGGCTGATTTTATTGAAGGCGCCCCGTACTTTGAACGAGCCGGTCTTCTGCAGGTTCTCCAACTTTAGTGAAACTTCGCTGCCTGTCAGGCAATTCAGCGTATGGGACTGCTTGCACGGCGTGCGGTGGACAATCGGTGCCAATTTCTCGAATGCATTGAATAAGCCTACCGTATCGTACGAATTCCCAACAAAATCATCTCCTCTTTTAATCGGTATACGGTGAATTAATGAAGCGAGAGTTTATATGCCGCTTCGGCCGCTTTGGGCATGGCTCCCGCCATGAGCCGAGAAGACCACTCGTCTCACTGCAAAACCCTTCTGCTCCTGCATCGCTGCGCTAGCTTCGTCGCAAATAAAATGTCCCAAACTGCTTTTGGGCCATTTTATTGCCTAGCCCTTGGACGCGCCGGCGCTGGATAAAATCATTAGAGTTAAGCAACTCTACCTTTTTCGCAGTGCAATCTGAGATATGAAGCAAAACAGCGGAGACGCCCGCGGGAAAGCGAGACAGCCGAGACCCCGCAAGCCGCAAGGCGGCTGAGGAGGCTTGGCGCTCGCCCGCAGGCAAGCGCAGCTGTTTTGCGGAATATCGTCTACTACTGATCACTATTTCACCGTATCCCGAAACTATGCGAACTGCTTTGCTTCAAATGCTGCAATGTACGATTCATACTGGAAGGTCAACGCGATCTCGTCCCAGCCTTTTAAGAGCATCTCTTTCCAATAAGGGTCGATAGTGAAGCTGTAACGCGTGCCGTCTTCACCGGTTACGGTCTGCTCTTCCAGATTGACTTCCAGCCGGTAAGGACGCTGCTGGCCTTTGTGGATCAGCTCGTCCACTTCGGCATGTGCCAGGCGGATCGGCAAGATGCCGTTTTTGACGCAGTTATTATAGAAGATATCTGCAAAGCTGGGCGCGATGACGACATTGAACCCATAGTCCTGAATGGCCCACGGGGCATGCTCGCGTGAAGAGCCGCAGCCGAAGTTTTCTTGTGCAACCAGGATTTCGGAGCCGTTGAAACGGGGATCATTCAAGACAAAGTCTTCAGCCGGAGTGCCATCGGGGCGGAAGCGCCAATGATGGAACAAATACTTGCCGAACCCGGTGCGCTCGATGCGCTTCAGAAATTCCTTCGAGATGATTTGGTCGGTGTCTACGTTTTTGCGGTCAAGCGGCGTCATGACGCTTTCAATATGGTTGATTGGCTTCATTTATGCGGCCTCCTTGATGAGTCAGTTTATGAGCTGGGCACAGGTTCTTTCATGTATTTGCGGACATCCGTCAAATGCCCTTCGATCGCTGCAGCAGCAGCCATTACCGGGCTGACCAAATGCGTCATGGAACCTGCTCCTTGGCGCCCTTCAAAGTTGCGGTTGGAGGTCGAAGCACAGCGCTCCCCTGCCGGTACGGAATCTTCATTCATCGCCAGGCACATGCTGCAGCCTGTCTCCCGCCATTCAAAGCCGGCTTCCAAGAAAATCCGGTCCAATCCTTCCGCTTCAGCCGCCCGTTTGACAGTCTCTGATCCAGGAACAACAATTGCCGTAACAGACTGATGTACTTTGCGTCCTTCAACAATGGCACTGGCTGCACGAAGGTCGCCGATTCGGGCATTGGTGCAGGAGCCGATAAAGACATGCTGAATGTCGATTGACGATAAAGGAGCTCCTTCTTCCAGTTGCATATACGCGAGCGCCTGTTTCAGTGCATCGCGGTCCGCCTGGGTCTTGTAATCAGATGCATAAGGCACATGCCCTGCAATGCCTGAACCCATCGACGGGTTTGTTCCCCATGTGACAAACGGCGAGATTTCATCTGCATGGATGGAAAGCGATACATCGTATGCCGCTCCTTCGTCAGTCGCCAATGCAAGCCACCGCTCAGCAGCTGCGTCAAAGGCGGCTCCTTGAGGCACATGGCGACGGCCTTCCAAATAGGCCACGGTGGTTTCATCCGGGCTGATCAAGCCCGCACGCGCCCCTGCTTCGATCGACATATTGCAGATTGTCATGCGCTCTTCCATCGACATGCGGCGAATGGCGTCTCCCGTATACTCGATAATATGGCCGGTTCCCATATCGACGCCGAATTTCGCAATGATGGCCAAAATCACGTCTTTTGAAGAAACACCGAAGCCCAATTCGCCGTCGATGCGGATTTCCATGGTTTTCGGTTTTGATTGCCAAAGCGTCTGAGTCGATAGGACATGTTCGACTTCGCTGGTGCCGATGCCGAATGCCAACGCACCGAATGCCCCGTGTGTGGATGTGTGGCTATCGCCGCAGACAATCGTCTTGCCCGGCTGGGTAAGCCCCAGCTCCGGTCCGATGACGTGGACGATGCCTTGGTCGGGGTGGTTGATGCCGGCCAGCGGCACCCCGAACTCTTCGCAGTTTTCCTGCAGCGTCTTAATCTGCTTGCGCGAAATCGGGTCCGTGATCCGGTCGCGGTTTCGCGTCGGGACGTTGTGGTCCATGGTGGCAAAACACAAATCCGGCCGGCGCACTTTCCGGCCATTCAGCCGCAGCCCCTCAAAGGCTTGAGGCGAAGTGACTTCATGCAATAAATGCAGGTCGATATATAAAAGATCCGGCTTCCCGGGTTCTTCAAAGACGATATGCTGTTCCCAAATCTTTTCGATGATCGTTTTTACCATAGGGCCCACTCCTTTACTTAAACATAAGAATACATGATGTGTTCGGAAACAAATTCCCGCTCCAGCTCTTCGATCACTTTCGTTACAAATGCTTCAGTTGAAACCTTCCGTTTTCCGGCCGTGTACAAATCGCCTGTGCAATAGCCGTCTTCCAAGACGCCCATTACCGCTTCTTCGATTGCCGACGCTTCCGAATGGAGGCCGAACGAATGGCGGAGCATCATCGCCGCTGATAAGATGGCAGCCGACGGGTTCGCTTTGTTCTGGCCGGCAATGTCCGGTGCCGAACCATGGACCGGTTCATAAAGCCCGAAACCGTCTGCACGGATGCTTGCTGAAGGCAGCATCCCAAGCGATCCTGTGATGACCGAAGCTTCATCGCTTAAGATATCGCCGAACATGTTCTCCGTTACGACAACATCGAACGAACGCGGATCCGTGATCAGTTTCATCGCAGCTGAATCCACCAGCATATGCTCGACTTCCACATCCGGATAAAACGCTTTTCGCTCTTCGACCACTTCCCGCCATAGCTTGCTCGTTTCCAACACATTCGCTTTATCGACCGAAGTCAACTTGCCGCGTCGTCCGCGGGCCACTTCAAACGCCTTGTCAACAATCCGTTCAATCTCCGCACGGGTATAGACCAGCGTATCCACTCCGGCTTTTTCCGTACGGTGTTTCGGCTCTGCGAAATAGAGGCCGCCTGTCAATTCCCGTACAATGACCATGTCCACTTCTTTCGCCACTTCTTCTTTTAATGGGGAGGAACCGAGCAATGCCGGCACCGCTTTGACCGGCCGGATATTCGCGAATAAACCGAAACGCTTGCGGATGTTCAGCAAGCCTTTTTCCGGACGGAGATGGGCCGGATGCTGATCCCATTTCGTGCCGCCTACCGCACCAAGCAGAATGGCATCGCTCGCTTCACATGCCGCCACGGTTTCTTCTGGCAGCGGATTATCGTGCGCATCCACTGCGCAGCCGCCGATTGCCGCGTGCTTCAAATGGAATGTATGCCCGTAGCGCATGGCAATCGATTGCAGTACCTTTACCGCTGCATCTGTCACTTCTGGTCCGATTCCGTCTCCTGGCAATACCGCTATCGTTTTTTCCATTGAAATTCCTCCTCTTTCACTCATGTTGTTTTATGCTGTGGCAACGCTGATTTTCTGGCCTTTCTTCACCAATTGGCGGTTCACTGCATTCAGATAGGCTTTTGCTGTCGCTTCCAGTACATCCTGCGCCACGTCCCGGCCTGTAACGGTCTCGCCGTCATAGGTCATGTTGATGACGGCTTCGCCTAACGCGTCGCGCCCTTTGCCGATCGAAGTTACGCGGTAATCGAGAATATGCACTTTGCCGGCGACGATGCGCTCAAGGCTGTTGAATATCGCTTCCACCGAACCGGCGCCTGTTGCGGAGTCCCGGACCAGCTGGCCGTCAGGGCTGTGGGCGGATGCCGTAGCCGTCGGGATGTTCGCCGTTCCATAATGGACTTGCACGCTTTCCAGTTCATATACCGGCACGTCTTTTTCATTGATCTGCTGGTCTGTCAGCAAGACGAACAAATCGTCTTCAACAATCTCTTTTTTGCTGTCAGCCAATTTCTTGAATTCGATAAAGGCTTTATTCAATTTCTCATCACTCAGTTCAAAGCCCATCTTGATCGCCCGGTCTTTGAAGGCGTGCCTGCCGGAATGCTTGCCGAGCACCAATTCGGTTGATGCATCGCCGATCAGTTCCGGCGTAATGATTTCGTACGTCAACGGATTTTTCAGCATGCCATCCTGATGGATGCCCGACTCATGGGCAAAAGCGTTTTTGCCGACAACCGCTTTGTTCGGCTGAATCAGGCTGCCCGTCAACTGGCTGACCAATTGACTGGTGCGCTTGATCTCTTTCAGCTCGATTCCCGTTTCGATTTCGTAAATCTGCTTTCGGATGTGAAGCGCCACTGCGATTTCTTCAAGTGCCACATTGCCGGCGCGTTCGCCGATTCCGTTGATGGTCCCTTCCACTTGCGTTGCGCCGTTTTCAATCGCTGCTAGTGTATTGGCTGTCGCCATCCCAAGATCGTTATGGCAATGAGCGGACAATTTGACGTTTTCGATGCCGATGACGTTTTCGCTTACGTATTTGAACATTGCGCCGTATTCCGCTGGAGTCGCATATCCTACCGTATCCGGCAAGTTGATCGTCGTGGCTCCCGCTTTGATGACTTCACGGATGATGCGTACCAGGAAGTCCGGATCGGACCTTGAAGCATCTTCCGCCGACCACTGGACAAGCGGAAAGAATTTCTTGGCGTATTTCACAGAAGCGACTGCCGTTTCCAAGACCTGCTCCGGTGTTTTCATCAATTTATGTTCCATATGGATCGGCGATGTTGCCAGGAAGATATGGACATGCGGCTGTTCGGCGCCTTTCAACGCTTCCCATGCCGTAGAAATATCACTTTCAACCGAACGGGCCAAGCCCGTCACGATTGATTTTTTTACTGTCCCTGCGATGCGCTTTACCGCATCGAAATCTCCCGGTGAGGCTGCCGGAAATCCTGACTCGATGATCGTCGCGCCAAAACGTTCAAGCTGGCGGGCGATTTCGATTTTCTCAGCAGTATTCAAGTTGATCCCAGCCGACTGTTCTCCGTCCCGTAGCGTTGTATCAAAGATGTCAATTTTGCGCACTGGCGACCACCTCTTTTGTTTTTGTCTTTTTGCCTTCGTTGACAAATGGCATCATTTCGCGAAGCACTCTGCCTACTTGTTCGATTTGGTGATTTTCTTCCGCTTTTTCGATGGCTGTGAATTCCGGACGGTTCAATTGGTTCTCAAGCAGCCAGCCTTTGGCGAATTTCCCAGTCTGGATATCCGTCAAGACTTCTTTCATGCGGCCTTTTGTCGCTGCATCGACTATACGCGGCCCTGAGACGAAATCGCCCCATTGCGCAGTGTCAGAGATTGAGTAGCGCATGCCTGACAGTCCGCCTTCATACATCAGATCAACGATCAATTTCAATTCATGCATACATTCGAAGTAAGCGACTTCCGGCTGATAGCCCGCTTCCACTAAAGTTTCAAAGCCCGCTTTCACAAGTGATGTGACACCGCCGCAAAGCACAGCCTGTTCTCCGAATAGATCCGTTTCCGTCTCTTCTTTGAATGTCGTCTCCAACACACCTGCACGTGCAGCGCCGATCCCTTTCGCATAAGCCAGCGCCACTTCCTGAGCCTGTCCTGAAACATCCTGGTGGATGGCAATCAATGCCGGAACTCCAGCACCTGCTTCGTATGTGCGGCGGACCAGATGCCCCGGCCCTTTTGGCGCTACCAAGAAGACATCCACATCTTCTGGAGCGACAATTTGGTTGAAATGAACGTTAAAGCCGTGTGCGAATACCAGTGATTTTCCAGCCGTCAATGCCGGTTTGATTTCTTCGTTGTAGATTTTCGTCTGCTTCTCATCCGGCACCAGGATCATGATGATGTCCGCTGCCTGCGCCGCTTCCGCCACTGTTGTCACATTCATGCCATCTTCTTGCGCTTGCTTGAATGATTTCCCGGGTCTTACACCAACCACAACATCAAATCCGGATTCTTTTAAGTTCTGGGCATGTGCATGTCCCTGTGAACCGTAGCCAATGACCGCAATTGTCTTTCCTTCTAATACCTGTTCGTTTACGTCTTGGTTATAATACATTTTCGCCATTTTTAATTTCCTCCTCGAGTGTTTGGGTTTTATTAAAGAATCGACAGCTGTGCTGCCGGGGTCTTTTGTGTCTCACGGACAAATGCGGATACACCGGTTCTTGTTACTTCTTTAATTCCGTAAGGCCTCATTAGGTCGATGAATGCCTCGACTTTCTCCGGATCGCCGGCCACTTGGAAGGTGGTGACGTTCTTGCTCATATCCACCACTGTGGCGCGGAACGGTTCGACGATTGCATAAAGCTCGTTGCGGACAGCCGGCGGCGATACTACTTTTACAATCGCCAGCTCCCTCATGACCATCGCCTTATCGGTAATGTCATTGACCTTGATGACATCGATCTGTTTCTGCAGCTGCTTGAGCAATTGCTCAAGCTTCCCTTCATCTTCCACATTGACGACAAATGTCATTTTCGACATTCCCGGCTTTTCGGTATGTCCGACGGAAATGCTCTCGATATTGAATTGGCGTTTCATCAAGAGGCCCGTTACCCGGTTCAGGACGCCGCTTTGATTGATCACTGTAGTCGTTATCACTCGTTTCATTCGCTTGTCACCCCGATCATTTCGTTAAGCCCTTTGCCTGGCGCAACCATCGGATAGACGTTTTCCATCTGTACTACCCGGCAATCAATCAGCGCCGGCTCATTCGACTCAAACGCTTCTTTGAACACCGATTCCGCTTGTTCCATCGTCTCAACTTTATAGCCGGCAATGTCATATGCTTGTGCCAATTTCACGAAGTCCGGCTGCACATGGATCAATGATTGAGAATAGCGTTCTTCGTAGAATGTTTCTTGCCACTGCCGTACCATCCCAAGGCTTTGGTTGTTCAAGATTACGACCTTCACCGGAAGCCGGAGTTCCTGGAGCAGCGAAAGTTCCTGAAGTGTCATCTGGAATCCGGCATCACCGACAATTGCAACGACTTTTTCTGTCGGGCGCGCCAGCTGAGCGCCGATGGCTGCGGGGAAACCGAATCCCATTGTGCCAAGCCCTCCGGATGTCACCCAATTATGTGGATGTGAGAACTTGTAGTACTGGGCTGCCCACATTTGGTGCTGTCCGACATCTGTCGTCACCACCGCGTCGCCGCCGGTCAGGCGATGGATCAGCTCAATCGCCTGCTGGGGAAGAATGCCTCTTTTTGCGTCCGCTTTGTATTGAAGCGGATAATCGGTTTTATTCGCTGCCAGCTCTTCTAACCAGTCGGCAGTATCGGGAGAGTCAAAGTCCTGGTTCAGCAATTCGCGCAGCGCTTCTTTTGCATCGGCCACTATTGGAATCGCGGTCGGCACGTTCTTGCCAATTTCAGCCGGGTCGATATCGATGTGGATGACTTTTGCTTTTGGTGCGAAGTGGGCCAAGTTTCCAGTCAGCCGGTCATCAAAGCGGGCGCCGATATTCAGAAGCACATCGCACTCGCAGATGGCTGTGTTAGCGGTATAGGTGCCATGCATCCCGGCCATCCCGAGAAACAGTTCATGGCTTCCGCCGATTGTGCCAAGCCCCAGCAATGTATTCGTGATCGGCAATCGATGGCGTTCTGCAAATTCCTGAAGCTCTTTTGACGCCTTTGCTGCCAGGACGCCGGCTCCTGCTAGAATCAGTGGCTTCTTCGCCTTAGACAACGCCTTAGCGGCTTTTTGTATTTGAAGGTAATTCGGCTGTGTCGTCGGCTGGTATCCCGGGAGGTTCACTTCTTCGTCTTCATAGCTTTGCATCAGCTCTGTCGAGATGTTCTTCGGGATATCAACGACCACCGGCCCCGGCCGCCCGGTTGAAGCAATATAAAATGCTTCCTTGATGATCCGGGGGAAATCTTCCACGTTTTTCACTTGGTAATTGTGCTTGGTGATCGGCTGCGTAATCCCGATGATGTCCGCCTCCTGGAAAGCATCCGTTCCGATGACGCTACTCGCAACTTGTCCGGTAAAGACAACCAGCGGAAGGGAGTCAAGCATTGCATCGGCAATCCCTGTCACTAAGTTCGTCGCCCCCGGACCGGATGTCGCAATCACCACCCCGGTTTTTCCGGATACTCTGGCATATCCTTCGGCAGCGTGTATGGCACCTTGTTCATGCCGTGCCAGCACATGGCGGATCGGGTTTCTATGGAGCGCGTCATAGATCGGGAGTACGGCTCCTCCCGGATAACCGAAAATCACATCCACACCCTGCTCTTTCAACGATTGAATCAGGACATCAGCACCGCTGCCTTTTAATTTCTGTTCTACTGCTTCTCTAACTTCCAAATTTACTCCCAATCTTTCCGCCTCCTTTTGAATTGTGTCTTTGTTAGAATAAAAAAAAGCTTTTTCATCCTACACAAAGAAACATGTTCTTCGCATAGGGATGAAAAAGCTTCATGGTACCACCCTAGTTCGCTGCACAACTGCAGCCTCATGGATAAGCTCGGCTTATCCGCTGTTAACGATGAGCCGCTTTACGCGGCCACCGGGAATACCTATTCGGCCGGAGCCTTTCAGCATTCCACTCAGAGGGGATGTCGAAAATGGTAGTATTGCCGGCTTCCACCTGTACCGGCTCTCTGTAAATACATCTTCCATGTTCTTTAACCTCGTCATTGAATTGGATTATTCAATTGTCATACTGCATTCAATTGATTTGCATAAACCTTAACGCCATCTTGCTGTACCAGTTCGCGGAACGAGCAAAGCAAATCGTTTGTTACCGGTCCGGGCTTTCCGTCTCCGATCGTTCTTCCATCGACTTTCACTACAGCGATCACTTCCGCTGCCGTTCCGGTCAAGAAGACTTCATCAGCGACATATACATCATGTCTTGTAAAAACAGCTTCCTGCATTTCGTAGCCTTTTTCTTTCGCCACTTCCATAATTGCGTTTCGTGTAATGCCTTCAAGCGCTCCGACATATCCCGGAGGTGTCAGCAATTTGTTCTTCCGGACGATGAAGATGTTGTCTGCAGATCCTTCTGCGACATAGCCTTGATCATTCAGCATGAGCGCTTCGGAAACGCCCGCCAGGTTGGCTTCGATTTTCACTAGAATATTATTCATGTAGTTGAGCGATTTGACTTTCGGGCTCAGCACATCCGACCGGCTTCGCCGTGTGGCTACTGATACGATTTCAATGCCCGTTTCGTATAAGGCTTTCGGAAAGAGCGACAATGCTTCTGCAATGACAATAACGCTTGGTCTCGGACAACTGAGAGGATCGAGCCCTAAGTTTCCCGGCCCCCGCGATACCACCAGGCGGATATACGCATCTTTTAATTCGTTGCGCCGGAGTGTTTCCACTACGATTGACGTCAACTCTTCAACAGAGTGTGGAATTTCAAGCATGACCGATTTAGCGGAATCGTAAAGACGTTCTAAATGTTCCTCTAACCGGAACACGTTTCCATTGTAGGATCGAATTCCCTCGAACACTCCATCACCGTATAAAAACCCGTGATCGTAAACAGAAACCTTCGCATCTTCTTTTTTAACAAAATTGCCATCCATATAAATCATTTGTTCGCCCATGCTGTCCACTTCTTTCTTTGGATATTTTGTTTCTGGAATTTATTAATTTTTGTTTTCTCGATGTAAATTGTTGCTATCATATCGCCTATTTTAAGGGGTGTCAATCAACTTTCCGTGAATTTTTAGTCTATTTAGAATATTGATAAATAATGTATCCGTTTTCATTGTTGATGTAGCAACGTTTCCACGGCTCTTAAAAAATGTGAAAATTTTTTGAACGCAATATATTACATACTTCATATAACGAGAAAAAGCAGGCATCAGCCTGCTTCTAAAAACAAAAAAACCCCCGGTTTATCAAATGATAAACCGGGGGTTTGGACCTTAGCAAAAATTATTTAGTGATTTTTGCAACTACGCCAGCGCCTACAGTACGTCCACCCTCACGGATAGAGAACTTAGTTCCTTCTTCAAGCGCGATTGGAGAGATCAAAGCAACAGTCATTTCGATGTTGTCTCCAGGCATAACCATTTCAACGCCTTCAGGAAGGTTGCAAACGCCAGTTACGTCAGTTGTACGGAAGTAGAACTGCGGGCGGTAGTTTGTGAAGAATGGCGTGTGACGGCCACCCTCTTCTTTTGATAGAACATAAACTTCAGCTGTGAATTCAGTGTGTGGAGTGATTGTGCCTGGTTTAGCCAATACTTGTCCACGTTGCACGTCGTCGCGAGAGATCCCGCGAAGAAGAGCACCGATGTTGTCGCCAGCTTCAGCATAGTCAAGCAATTTACGGAACATTTCTACACCAGTTACAGTTGTAGATTTTGGTTCTTCAGTAAGACCGATGATGTCAACAGTATCGCCGACTTTAACTTGTCCACGCTCAACACGTCCAGTAGCAACAGTACCACGGCCAGTGATTGAGAATACGTCCTCAACAGGCATCATGAATGGCTTGTCAGTGTCACGTGGTGGTGTTGGAATGTACTCATCAACAGCGTTCATCAATTCCATGATTTTTTCTTCCCACTCAGCTTCTCCTTCAAGAGCTTTAAGAGCAGAACCTTTGATGACAGGAATGTCATCGCCAGGGAAATCATATTCAGAAAGAAGATCGCGAACTTCCATTTCAACTAGTTCAAGAAGCTCTTCGTCATCAACCATGTCACATTTGTTCATGAATACAACTAGGTAAGGTACACCTACTTGACGTGAAAGAAGGATGTGCTCACGAGTTTGTGGCATTGGGCCGTCAGCAGCAGATACTACCAGGATCCCGCCGTCCATTTGAGCAGCGCCAGTGATCATGTTTTTAACATAGTCGGCGTGTCCTGGGCAGTCAACGTGTGCATAGTGACGCGTAGCTGTTTCATACTCAACGTGTGAAGTATTGATTGTGATACCGCGTTCTTTTTCTTCTGGTGCGTTATCGATTTGGTCGTAAGAACGAGCTTCCCCGCCTGACGCTTTAGCAAGAACTGTAGCGATAGCTGCAGTCAAAGTTGTTTTACCATGGTCAACGTGACCGATTGTACCAATATTAGCGTGTGTTTTAGAGCGATCAAATTTAGCTTTTCCCATTAGAAAAATCCTCCTCAGAATGTAAGTTAGTAGGTAGTTTGCTGTGCCAGAATAATAGGGCCCTATTATTCCGGGCATACAAACTATTTATACTTTATTAAAGGTCAAAATTCAATTATTGGCCTTTATTTTTTTTGATAATTTCTTCTGAAATTGATTTCGGTACTTCTTCATAGTGGTCGAAGTGCATAGAGAATACACCACGGCCTTGCGTGTTAGAACGCAATGAAGTCGCATAGCCGAACATTTCAGCAAGAGGTACCATAGCACGGACAACTTGCGCGTTTCCGCGTGCGTCCATACCTTCTACACGGCCGCGGCGTGACGTGATGTCACCCATGATATCTCCAAGGTATTCCTCAGGGATAACAACCTCGACGCGCATGATTGGCTCAAGAAGAACCGGGTTAACTTTAGAGATTGCATTTTTAAGCGCCATAGAAGCAGCAACTTTAAATGCCATTTCATTCGAGTCGACGTCATGGTAAGATCCATCGAACAATTTAGCTTTGATATCGATCAATGGATAACCGGCAATTACACCGTTATCTAGAGAGTCGCGAAGACCCGCTTCAACTGCTGGGATGTATTCACGTGGAACCACACCACCAACGATCGCATTTTCAAACTCAAAACCTGCTCCTTCTTCGTTTGGAGCGAATTCGATCCAAACGTGTCCGAACTGTCCGCGTCCACCAGACTGGCGTACAAATTTACCTTCGACTTTAGCAGACTGACGGAATGTCTCACGGTATGAAACCTGAGGTGCACCCACGTTAGCTTCTACGTTGAACTCACGGCGCATACGGTCAACTAGGATATCAAGGTGAAGTTCACCCATACCTGCGATGATCGTCTGGCCAGTTTCCTGGTCAGTGTGCGCACGGAAAGTCGGATCCTCTTCTTGCAATTTCGCAAGGGCTTGACCCATTTTGTCTTGGTCGGCTTTAGATTTCGGTTCCACAGAAAGGGAGATAACCGGTTCTGGGAAAACCATACGCTCAAGGATTACCTGGTGCTTCTCGTCGCTCAAAGTATCTCCAGTAGAGGTATCTTTAAGGCCGATTGCCGCAGCGATATCGCCGCAGTAAACTTCAGCGATCTCTTCACGAGAGTTAGCGTGCATTTGCAGGATACGTCCTACGCGTTCACGTTTGCCTTTTGAAGAGTTTTGTACGTAAGAACCAGATTTAAGAGTACCAGAGTACACACGGAAGAAAGTCAATTTCCCAACGTATGGATCCGTCATTACCTTAAACGCTAGCGCTGAGAATGGCTCATCTTCGCTAGGCTTACGGATAACTTCCTCATCAGAATCTGGAAGGACGCCAGTCATTGGAGGTACATCCAATGGTGATGGCAGGTAATCGATTACTGCATCAAGCATTAATTGAACACCTTTGTTTTTGAAAGCAGTTCCGCAGACCACTGGGTAAAACTCAACATCCAAAGTCCCTTTACGGATTCCGGCTTTAAGTTCTTCTACAGTGATCTCTTCCCCACCCAGGTATTTTTCCATCAAGTCTTCGTCAAGCTCAGCAACAGCTTCCACTAGTTTAGTGTGCCATTCTTCAGCAAGTTCTTTGTACTCTTCAGGAATTTCCCCTTCTGTGATTTCAGTTCCCAAATCATTTGCGTAGAAGCGCGCGTTCATTTCAACAAGGTCGATAATCGCTGAAAAGTCGTCTTCTGCACCGATTGGCAATTGAATCGGATGAGCGTTTGCCTGCAGGCGATCGTGCAATGTGCTTACCGAGTATAAGAAGTCAGCACCGATTTTATCCATTTTGTTAATGAATACGATACGCGGAACTCCGTATGTTGTCGCTTGACGCCATACCGTTTCAGTTTGGGGCTCAACACCTGATTGAGCATCAAGAACTGTAACTGCACCATCAAGTACGCGCAATGAACGTTCAACTTCAACTGTGAAGTCTACGTGTCCAGGAGTATCAATGATGTTGACGCGGTGGTTTTTCCATGACGCTGTTGTTGCAGCAGAAGTGATCGTGATTCCACGCTCTTGCTCTTGCTCCATCCAGTCCATTTGAGAAGCACCTTCATGCGTTTCGCCGATTTTGTGGATACGGCCTGTGTAGTATAAAATACGCTCCGTAGTAGTCGTTTTACCGGCATCAATGTGTGCCATGATTCCGATATTACGTGTTTTGTCTAAGGAGAACTCTCTAGCCATGTTGTCTTTCTCCTTCCGTCTCGGATTAAGATTTTTACATCTTGAAAGAAATTACCAGCGATAATGAGCAAACGCTTTGTTCGCTTCCGCCATTTTGTGGATATCTTCACGTTTCTTAACCGCTGCTCCAGTGTTGTTTGCAGCATCTAGAATTTCATTAGCCAAACGCTCTTCCATTGTTTTCTCTCCACGAAGACGTGAATAGTTTACAAGGTAGCGAAGGCCTAGAGTTGTACGGCGCTCTGGACGAACTTCAACCGGCACTTGGTAGTTAGCTCCGCCGACACGGCGTGCGCGAACTTCAAGAACTGGCATAACGTTAGTCAATGCTTGTTCGTATACTTCAATCGGATCTTTCCCGCTGCGTTCTTTAACTAGTTCGAACGCTCCGTATAGGATCTTTTGTGAAGTACCTCTTTTTCCGTCAACCATCATTTTATTAATTAAGCGTGTCACCAATTTCGAATTATAAATTGGATCTGGCAACACGTCACGTTTAGCTACAGGACCTTTACGAGGCATGTATGTTCCTCCTTTCAACGAAATCACTTCGTTATTTTAACTTTTTATTTTTTGACTTTTGGTCGTTTTGTTCCGTATTTAGAACGTCCTTGCATACGGCCGTTTACTCCAGCAGTATCAAGTGCTCCACGTACGATGTGGTAACGCACACCCGGTAAATCTTTTACGCGTCCGCCGCGAAGAAGAACTACACTGTGCTCTTGAAGGTTGTGTCCTTCTCCAGGGATATATGCATTGACCTCAATTTGGTTTGTCAACCGTACACGCGCGTATTTACGCAATGCGGAGTTCGGTTTCTTTGGTGTCATTGTACCAACACGAGTACAAACTCCACGTTTTTGAGGTGAGCTTACGTCAGTCTGAGACTTTTTGAAGCTGTTATACCCTTTGTTCAACGCTGGTGAGTCTGATTTAGTGCTTTTTGGTTTACGAGGCTTGTTAACTAATTGGTTAATTGTAGGCATCGATTTTTTCCTCCTCTCAAAAGGTGTTCTAATACCACATATCCAGGTGGTTCATTTTTTGGGTAAAAACAAAGCCTTTGTGTTTTCACACAAAAACTGGTATCCAGTAAACGCCACAGCAGCTGCGCCGGCATAATTGCCTTTGCTTTGCCAAGCTTGGATCGTGAATCTGCAAATCTGATCGGAATACCTTTTCTAAGGCTGTTGGATAAATCTGCTCGGCCATTCGATCGTTCGCGTCTTTGCCGCTCTTACATCTTGGACAATGCCGCTTTCTAATGCTTTTACTGATTGCTTTATACCGATGATGCTTCTTTTGCCTGAATCTTTTACAAGACATTCGCATGCCTTTCCAAGCAACAGACAGCTAAACCATCAACCCTCAACATGTTATCACTCTCAGCAATCCATGTCAACAATATTCCTAAAAAATCCCGGAGAGTTTTTAAAGACCTCTCCGGAATACAATTCAATTATGATTCGCTGCCGACAATCTCTTCTTTCACAGCTTTTTCAGCCTGTGCGATTTTGATTTGGCGGTAACGCTGCATTCCTGTTCCGGCTGGAACAAGCTTGCCGATGATGACGTTCTCTTTCAGTCCTAGCAATTCATCGCGTTTTCCTTTGATCGCTGCATCTGTAAGGACGCGAGTCGTTTCTTGGAACGACGCTGCTGATAGGAAGGATTCTGTTTCAAGTGAAGCTTTCGTAATACCGAGAATTACCGGACGGCTAGTAGCAGGCAAGTTGCCTTCTAGAACCGCTTTTTCGTTCGCTTCTGTGAATTGGTGAATATCCAATAGTGAACCTGGAAGCAAATCAGTATCGCCAGCTTCGATCACGCGGACTTTACGGAACATTTGACGGACCATAACTTCAACGTGCTTATCTCCGATTTCAACCCCTTGCATACGGTAGACTTTCTGGACTTCTTTCAACAAATACACTTGGACAGATTGAACATCTTTAACTTGCAGCAACTGCTTCGGATCGATCGATCCATCCGTCAACACTTCGCCGCGGCGGATGACATCATCCACGTGCACTTTAAGGCGGGCATTGTAAGGCGCCAAGTATTTGCGTGTCTCGACGTCACCTTGGATCGTGATTTCCTTCTGGCCTTCACGGATTTCATCCACTTCGGTAACTGTACCGTTGATTTCAGAAATGACCGCTTGCCCTTTCGGATTACGCGATTCGAAGATTTCCTGGATACGCGGAAGACCTTGTGTAATATCGTCTCCTGCTACCCCGCCTGTATGGAATGTACGCATTGTAAGCTGAGTTCCTGGTTCTCCGATTGACTGAGCCGCAATGATACCCACTGCTTCGCCCACTTCAACTTCGTCGCCAGTTGCCAAGTTCGTACCGTAGCATTTCTTACAAACGCCATGTTTCGTATTACATGTAAACGCCGAGCGAATTGTCACTTCTTTGATTCCCGCTTCCACAATGAGGCGAGTCAAATCTTGCGTGATCAATTCGTCTTTTTCAACAATGACTTCTTTTGTTTCAGGGTGGCGGATCGTTTTCTTCGCATGACGGCCCAAGATGCGCTCGTCCAGCTCTTCGATCACTTCCGACCCTTCCTTCAAGGCTCCGACAAGCAAGCCGCGGTCTGTGCCACAATCGTTTTCGCGGACGATTGCATCTTGTGCAACGTCTACGAGACGGCGTGTCAAGTAACCGGAGTCAGCTGTCTTCAGGGCCGTATCGGCAAGACCTTTACGTGCACCGTGAGTAGAGATGAAGTATTCGAGTACCGTCAGACCTTCACGGAATGAAGATTTGATCGGGAGTTCGATAATGCGGCCGGCCGGGTTGGCCATGAGTCCGCGCATACCCGCAAGCTGCGTGAAGTTGGAAGCATTACCACGCGCTCCGGAGTCACTCATCATATAAATCGGATTCAATTTATCAAGAGATGCCATCAGTTTTTCCTGGATGACGTCTTTTGCATTGCTCCAATAAGAGATAACGCGCGAGTAGCGTTCTTCTTCCGTGATCAAACCACGGCGGAATTGCTTCATGACTTTATCCACGTTCGCTTGCGCTTCGATCAGGATTTCACCTTTATCAGGAAGTACGACGATATCCGCCACACCAACCGTGATACCGGCTTGAGTCGAGTATTTAAAGCCAAGGCTCTTCATACGGTCAAGCATTCTTGAAGTTTCTGTAATGTGGAAGCGTTTGAAGACTTCCGCAATGATTTCACCAAGAATTTTCTTTTTGAACGGCGTCACGAGTTCTGCTTCAGCAAAGTAGCTGCGGATATCGGTCGTAGTCGGTACGAAATACTTCGCCGGCGTTTCCACCTGCAAGTTGAAATCGGTCGGCTCGTTGATATAAGGGAACGATTTCGGAAGAATTTCGTTGAAAATGATCTTACCGACACTAGTCAATAGGAGCATTTTGTTCTGTTCTGCCGTAAACGTCGGGTTGTTCAGAGATCCAGCAAGAATCGCGATTCTTGTGTGAAGGTGCACATGCCCTGTCTGGTAAGCGACAAGCGCTTCTTCCGGACCTGAGAATGTAGCGCCCTCGCCTGTAGCTCCTTTGCGCTCAAGTGTTAAGTAATAGTTTCCTAGAACCATATCCTGAGATGGAGTTACAACCGGTTTTCCGTCTTTCGGGTTCAAGATGTTCTGGGCAGCAAGCATAAGAAGGCGCGCTTCAGCTTGTGCTTCAGAAGAAAGCGGTACGTGGACGGCCATTTGGTCACCATCGAAATCGGCGTTGTATGCAGTACATACTAGCGGATGAAGACGGATCGCTTTGCCTTCCACAAGCGTTGGTTCAAACGCCTGGATACCGAGTCGGTGAAGCGTTGGTGCACGGTTCAAGAGAACCGGATGCTCCTTGATCACGTCTTCGAGTACATCCCAAACTTCTGAATGCAGACGCTCGATTTTGCGTTTCGCGCTCTTGATGTTATGGGCCAATCCGCGTTCAACAAGTTCTTTCATGACGAAAGGCTTGAATAGCTCGATTGCCATTCCTTTAGGCAATCCGCATTGGTACATTTTCAAGTTCGGTCCTACAACGATAACGGAACGTCCTGAATAGTCAACACGTTTACCAAGAAGGTTTTGACGGAAACGCCCTTGTTTCCCTTTCAGCATGTGAGAAAGAGATTTCAACGGACGGTTACCCGGTCCAGTAACAGGACGGCCGCGGCGGCCGTTATCGATCAACGCATCAACAGCTTCCTGAAGCATGCGTTTTTCGTTTTGGACGATGATGCTAGGCGCACCAAGGTCCAACAAGCGTTTCAAGCGGTTGTTCCGGTTGATCACGCGACGATACAAATCGTTCAGGTCGGAAGTTGCAAAACGTCCGCCATCCAATTGAACCATCGGGCGAAGTTCCGGCGGGATAACCGGAAGAACGTCAAGAATCATCCAGTCCGGATTGTTTCCGGAGTTACGGAACGATTCCACTACTTCAAGGCGTTTGATCGCACGTGTGCGGCGCTGTCCTTGGGCAGTTTTCAATTCTTCTTTCAATGAATCCGTTTCGCGTTCAAGATCGATTTCCTGCAGAAGTCGTTTGATTGCCTCGGCACCCATTGCAGCTTGGAATTTTTTGCCGAACTTATCGCGATAAGCACGGTATTCTTTTTCCGAAAGAAGCTGTTTCTTTTCAAGCGGTGTATCCGCAGGGTCGATTACTACGTAAGAAGCAAAGTAAATCACTTCTTCGAGTGAGCGCGGGGACATATCCAAGATAAGGCCCATGCGGCTCGGAATTCCTTTGAAATACCAAATATGTGATACAGGAGCTGCAAGCTCGATGTGGCCCATGCGCTCACGGCGTACTTTTGAACGTGTGACTTCAACGCCACAACGGTCGCAGACTACACCTTTATAACGGACGCGCTTGTATTTTCCGCAATGGCATTCCCAGTCTTTTGTAGGACCGAAAATACGTTCACAGAACAAACCGTCTTTTTCTGGTTTTAATGTACGGTAGTTAATTGTTTCTGGCTTTTTGACTTCTCCATAAGACCATGAGCGAATTTTATCGGGTGACGCTAATCCGATTTTCATATACTCAAAATTGTTAACATCTATCAAGGAGCCTACCTCCCTTTTGTCTCGAGTTTCTGTACGGCTTTTCCTCGTTTGCGACCAAGTGATTGGAAGACGGGCGGCAGGCTAAGACCGCCCGATTCCAAGATTTATCAATCAACTGTTCCAACAGGTGCTTCTGTATCTGCGATTGGCAGGATGTTCAGCGAATCGGCCGGTTGAAGATCTTCTTCTTCATCCAAATCGCGCAACTCGATTTCTTCATCATCAATCGTCAGCATTTTAACGTCCATACCTAAACTCTGAAGCTCTTTGATCAAAACTTTGAACGATTCCGGAACGCTCGGCTCTGGAACGCTCTCGCCTTTGACGATTGCTTCATACGTTTTCACGCGTCCTACCACATCATCCGACTTAACAGTCAGGATTTCCTGAAGCGTATGGGCTGCCCCGTATGCTTCAAGCGCCCAAACTTCCATCTCACCGAAACGCTGTCCGCCGAACTGGGCTTTACCGCCAAGTGGCTGCTGCGTAACAAGAGAATATGGACCGGTTGAACGGGCGTGCAATTTATCATCGACCATGTGCGCAAGTTTGATCATGTACATGATCCCTACAGATACACGGTTATCGAATGCTTCACCTGAACGGCCATCGTAAAGGATGGTTTTTCCGTCACGCGGCATTCCAGCTTCTTCCATCGTTTCCCATACGTCTTCTTCATTGGCTCCGTCAAATACAGAAGAGGCCATATGAATTCCAAGTGAACGGGACGCCATACCCAAGTGAAGCTCAAGTACTTGTCCGATGTTCATCCGTGATGGTACCCCAAGCGGGTTAAGCATGATGTCAACAGGAGTTCCATCCGGCATAAACGGCATGTCTTCCTCAGGAAGGATGCGCGAGATTACACCTTTGTTTCCGTGACGTCCGGCCATTTTATCCCCGACTGAAATTTTACGTTTCTGAACGATGTATGCACGCACCAGCTGGTTTACACCCGGCGGCAATTCATCGCCATCTTCGCGGTTGAAGATTTTAACGTCAAGCACGATTCCGCCTGCTCCGTGTGGTACACGAAGGGACGTATCACGCACTTCACGAGCTTTTTCACCGAAGATCGCATGCAATAGGCGCTCTTCAGCTGTCAGTTCCGTAACCCCTTTCGGCGTAACTTTCCCGACTAAAATGTCGCCGTCCTTCACTTCTGCGCCAACACGGATGATTCCGCGGTCGTCCAGGTTGCGAAGCGCATCTTCCCCGACATTCGGAATATCGCGCGTGATTTCTTCCGGTCCGAGTTTTGTATCGCGTGAATCGGACTCGTATTCTTCGATGTGGACAGATGTATACACATCGTCTTTCACCAAACGCTCACTCATGATGATCGCATCTTCATAGTTGAAGCCGTCCCATGTCATGAACGCTACAAGGACGTTGCGTCCAAGGGCCATTTCGCCGCGTTCCATCGAAGGGCCATCCGCCAGGATATCGCGAGGCGATACGCGGTCGCCGACTTTGACGATCGGGCGTTGGTTATAGCTGGTCCCTTGGTTTGAACGGACGAATTTTTGCAATTTGTAAGAAGTGACGTCGCCTTTGACTTCTTTGCCATCCACTTCTTCGATTCGGCGCACTTTGATTTCACGTGCTTCCACCGATTCAACAATACCTTCGTATTTAGCGATGACTGCCGCACCTGAATCCCGTGCTGCCAAATGCTCCATCCCCGTGCCGACGAATGGCGCTTCAGGGTTAAGCAATGGAACTGCTTGACGCTGCATGTTCGCTCCCATCAATGCACGGTTGGAGTCATCGTTTTCAAGGAACGGAATACAAGCTGTCGCAACCGAAACGACCTGTTTCGGCGAAACGTCCATGTAATCGATGCGTTCGCGTTTAAGCAATGTGTTTTCACCGCGGAAACGGGCTACCACTTCTTCTTCTACAAAAGAGCCGTCATCATTTAATCGCGAGTTAGCCTGGGCCACTACGTAATTATCTTCTTCGTCAGCAGTCAAGTAGTCGATTTGAGGCGTTACGATTCCTGTTTCCGGGTCTACGCGGCGGTAAGGAGTTTCAATGAAACCGAATTTATTCACTTTCGCAAAAGTCGAAAGCGTGTTGATCAATCCGATGTTCGGACCCTCAGGCGTTTCGATTGGACACATACGGCCATAATGCGAGTAGTGAACGTCACGTACTTCAAAGCCGGCTCGTTCACGCGTCAAGCCACCAGGCCCAAGCGCAGATAGACGGCGTTTGTGAGTTAATTCCCCTAACGGGTTTGTTTGGTCCATAAACTGGGAAAGCTGAGAACTACCGAAGAATTCTTTGATTGATGCAATAACCGGACGGATATTGATCAATTGCTGCGGTACGATCGCTTGTGTGTCATTGATCGACATACGCTCGCGCACAACCCGTTCCATACGGGACAAACCGATGCGGAATTGGTTTTGCAGCAATTCCCCGACTGAACGAAGGCGGCGGTTACCCAGGTGATCGATATCATCTGTGTTTCCGACTCCGTAAAGTAGGTTAAAAAAGTAACTGATAGAAGAAATGATGTCAGCAGGCGTTACGTGTTTGATCTTGTCTTCCACGTACGCATTGCCGATGACTGTTATTTCTTTTTGGTTTTCATCATTTGGAGCATAGATCTTGATGGACTGAAGCGTAACGTCGCCTTCAAGGACTCCGCCAGACTGGGATGCAGTGTGGAAATTCACGCCGCCTTCAAGATAAGGGATCAAACGGTCCAACACTCGGCGGTCGATAACCGTGCCAGCTTCCACCAGGATTTCGCCTGTTTCAGGATCAACCAGCGTTTCAGCAATGGTTTGATTGAAAAGACGGTTTTTGATATGAAGCTTTTTGTTCATTTTATAGCGTCCGACATTCGCCAGGTCATAGCGTTTTGGGTCGAAGAAACGCGAGTAGAGCAAGCTCTTTGCGCTTTCGACTGTCGGCGGCTCACCCGGGCGCAGGCGCTCATAGATTTCAAGAAGCGCTTTTTCTGTGCTTTCGGTGTTGTCTTTTTCAAGGGTGTTTTGCAGGTATTCGTTATCTCCAAGCAAATCGATGATTTCTTGGTCGGATCCGAAGCCAAGCGCCCGCAAAAGGACCGTTACCGGCAATTTGCGTGTGCGGTCGATGCGGACGTATACAACATCCTTAGCATCTGTTTCATATTCAAGCCAAGCGCCGCGGTTAGGGATAACCGTAGCCCCGAAGCCTCTCTTGCCGTTTTTATCGGTCTTGTCGTGGAAGTAAACACTTGGTGAACGCACCAACTGGGAAACGATAACGCGTTCAGCGCCATTGATTACAAAAGTTCCGGTTTCGGTCATCAATGGGAAATCGCCCATAAAGACATCCTGTTCCTTCACTTCATCTGTTTCTTTGTTGTGCAGACGCACTTTTACGCGCAGCGGTGCCGCATAAGTGACGTCACGTTCTTTTGATTCAGAGACTGGATATTTCGGTTCCGCGAGACTGTAGTCAACAAACTCGAGCGACAGATTTCCAGTGAAATCTTCAATCGGCGAGATATCTCGGAACATTTCGCGCAGCCCTTCTTCGAGGAACCACTCATAAGACGCTGATTGAATCTCAATCAGGTTTGGAAGATCGAGCACTTCTTTAATTCTCGAAAAGCTTCTACGTTGACGATGTTGCCCGTACTGAACTAGTTGACCTACCAACTTATTCACCCCTCAATAAAACGATTATAGGTCTTTGCGATTTCCGCCAAATGGTGTATGATATCGAAAAGACAAAAAGAAAACGAAGCTGACTGAGAGCTCATTTTCTGTATACCTGTGGTTGCGTGTCGCCATGCCATGCCCTAAAAAGGGCAAACGACCTCAAAATAATAATTTTGCATTTCATTATAATAACATAGGCGTTTTGTCAAGTCAAACTTTTCTCGCCTCAAAAATAAAGTACCCCTTCTTCTTATCCGCTGTACGGCAATTCCCGAAAAGTTCCTCTAATTTATCCTGCGTCGAGGGTGCTCCCTGTTTTTTCTGGATTACCACCCAAAGCGACCCGCCTTGCTCAAGCTTCGCATATGCTTCTTCATAAAACCGGAAGATCGTCTCTTTTCCTGCGCGGATTGGCGGATTGGTCAAAATCGACGAAAACCCTTCCTCTTCAACAGAACCCAGCCCGTCACTTTCATAGATACGGACGTTTCCGACTCCGTTTTTTTCGGTGTTTTTTCTAGCCAGTTCAAGGGCGCGTGTGTTCACGTCTACCATATGAACTTCTTTATGGGGAAATGTTTTGGCGATGGCCATTCCGATCGGCCCGTACCCGCAGCCGACATCCAAAATCGGCCCTGACAATTCCGAATCCTCGAACGCTTCGATCAGCAGCCGGGAACCGAAATCGATTTCACCTTTGCTGAATACGCCTGCATCTGTCTGGAAATGGAATTTCTCGCCCCGCAATGTATATGTCCATTCTCGAGGGTTGCTTTTTGTTTGAGGATTTTTGGAATAATAATGCTCTGACACATGGAGTCCTCCTTACCGTTCTCAACTCATCACGAAATCTGCCCGGCATTTTCGAATTTAGAAAGAAGAAAAAGCCCGTCGGTAAAGATACTGACGAGCTTTCTTTCTTATTTCATGAAAAGCTGAAATTATTTAACTTCTACTGAAGCGCCAACTTCTTCAACTTTAGCTTTGATTTCTTCTGCTTCTTCTTTAGAAACGCCTTCTTTAAGAGCTTTAGGAGCTTCGTCAACTAGTGCTTTAGCTTCTTTCAAGCCAAGGCCAGTAACTTCGCGTACCGCTTTGATTACTTTGATTTTTTGATCTCCAGCAGAGTTCAAGATTACGTCGAATTCAGTTTGCTCTTCCTCAGCAGCACCGCCAGCAGCAGCTGCAGCAACAGGAGCAGCAGCAGTTACGCCGAACTCTTCTTCGATTGCTTTTACTAGGTCGTTAAGTTGAAGAACTGTCATTTCTTTGATTGCGTCTAAGATTTGTTCTTGTGTCATTATAGTTTCCTCCTATGGAAAGTTGATTTTTTGTCGTGCTTATCCGGCTAACTTATTAAGCGCCTTGTTCTTCTTTGCTGTCCGCAACTGCTTTCGTGATTGCAGCGAAGTTGCGCACTGGTGCTTGAAGTACGCTGAGTAGCATAGAAAGTAGACCTTCGCGTGATGGAAGTTCTGCCAATGCTTTAACATCTTCTGCAGATGCTACAGTGCCTTCGATGATACCCGCTTTAATTTCAAGCGCTTCGTTCTTTTTAGCGAAATCGTTGATGATCCGCGCTGGTGCTACTACATCTTCGTTAGAAAATGCAATTGCATTTGGTCCTGTAAAGTGTTCGTTGATCGCTTCAAGTCCATGCATTTCTGTTGCACGGCGAGTCATTGAGTTTTTGTAGACTTTGAACTCAACGCCTGCTTCACGAAGCTGTTTACGAAGTTCTGTCAATTGAGCAACGTTCAACCCACGGTAATCAACAACTACAACTGAAGCTGCAGCATTGAATTTGTCAGCGATTGTTTGCACAACTACTTTTTTCGTTTCAACTGCTTTGGTCATTTGGGCACCTCCTATAGATTTTTCATTCGTACCGTCCGTCCATAAGAAAAGCCTCTGGTCTTTACAGACACAGAGGCATAATATCAGCATCAAAAAGATGTCAACTGAATTCATCATGTCCTCGGCAGGGATAAATTAAGCGGCTGGCGCCCCTGCTGTCTGCGGTACAAATATACTTTTTACAACTTCGCTAGTTTAGCAAAGCGCAAAAGATTTGTCAATACTCTTATTTCCCTACAGTAGTAGCATCTACTTTTACAGCAGGCCCCATTGTAGTTGTTACGTTTAGAGATTTGATGTAGACGCCTTTAGCAGCCGATGGCTTCGCTTTAAGAACTACATCGTAGATCGCTTCCAAGTTTTCAGCAAGTTTGCCGTCTTCGAAAGAAACTTTCCCGATTGGTGCGTGGATGATACCCGTTTTGTCTGCACGGTATTCCACTTTACCAGCTTTGATTTCTTGAACAGCTTTTGTTACGTCAAATGTAACTGTGCCTGTTTTCGGGTTTGGCATCAAGCCTTTTGGCCCTAGAACGCGTCCAAGTTTACCAACTTCACCCATCATGTCCGGAGTTGCAACGATTACATCGAAGTCAAACCATCCTTGCTGGATTTTTTGAATATATTCAGCGTCGCCGACGAAATCTGCGCCTGCTGCTTCAGCTTCTTTAAGTTTTTCGCCTTTAGCGAAAACCAATACGCTTTGAGTTTTACCAGTACCGTTTGGAAGCACTACAGCTCCACGGATCTGCTGGTCGTTCTTGCGCGTGTCGATTCCAAGACGGAAAGCGACTTCCACTGTTGCATCGAAGTTTACTGTGCTTGCTTTTTTCGCAAGTTCGATCGCTTCTTTAGCATCGTAAAGTTTTGTGCGGTCGATCAATTTTGCTGCTTCTTGCAGCTTTTTTCCTGTTTTAGCCATTTTAAACGTCCTCCTTGTTGTGGTCTAACGGTTTAAACCTCCCACGATTAAAGGCTGCGCGGTTCAATTTGAACTCGCGCAACCCATCCAAAAACAACTGCCGTATTAGTCTTCGATTGTAATGCCCATGCTGCGAGCAGTACCTTCAACCATCAACATTGCAGCTTCAACTGAAGCAGCATTTAGATCTGGCATTTTAGTTTCTGCGATTTCGCGAACTTTGTCGCGTTTCACAGTCGCTACTTTATTGCGGTTCGGTTCGCCTGAACCTGATTCAATACCGGCTGCTACTTTAAGTAGAACAGCTGCGGGTGGAGTTTTCGTAATGAAAGTAAATGAACGGTCTTCAAATACCGAAATCTCAACTGGAATGATCAGTCCTGCTTGATCTGCCGTACGCGCGTTGAACTCTTTACAGAAGCCCATGATGTTAACACCTGCTTGACCCAATGCTGGACCAACCGGTGGCGCTGGATTAGCTTTTGCTGCAGGGATCTGCAATTTTACAACTTTAATCACTTTTTTAGCCACGAAACACACCTCCTTAAGTCCGTGATGTGGTAATAGGGTTTCCCCTCCCACTCAATATCTCTGTCAACTATGTTGATAGAATTAGTTTATCCTGTACAAATTGTCTGATGACAGTCTGACCTATGAAATGATAACACTTCCCGGGCAGAATAGCAAGCAGCTTTTAAATTTTTTGGGCTTGGTCGAAATCAAGCTCCATTTTCGTTTCCCGGCCGAAGATATCGATGGAAACTTTGACTTTGCCTTTTGTTTCATCGATTTCTTCCACTTTCCCTTGGAAGTTCGCAAACGGCCCTTCCATGACTTCGACGGTATCGCCGACTGCAAAGTCAATTTCCACTTTGCGTGAAGACATGCCCATCTGTTTCAGAATGAAATCAACTTCTTCATCCAATAGCGGTGTCGGCTTTGCGCCCCCGCCAGAAGAACCGATAAAGCCAGTGACGCCTGGCGTGTTTCTGACAACATACCAAGACTCATCTGTCATGATCAATTCCACGAGCACATAGCCCGGGAATGTTTTGCGCATGACCGTACGTTTTTTGCCGTCTTTGAAATCCGTTTCCTGTTCTTCCGGGATGATGACACGGAAGATCTTGTCTTGCATGCCCATCGTTTCGACACGCTTTTCCAAGTTTGCTTTCACCTTATTTTCGTAACCGGAATACGTGTGGACTACATACCAATTTTTCTCCATATTCGTTCGGACTAAGCGTCCATCCCTCCTTTTTCTCCAAATGAAAAAACCCGTTCTCGACTACTGACGGGCTATTTTTTCGTGTTATTTTTGTGTGCGCCTTAAAGCGCCAAGAACCAGCGGAATAATTCCGAAATGCCTGTATCAATCAAAGCGAAGAAAAGAGCCATGAAAATAACCGTTGAAAGAACGACTACTGTGTAGCGAGTCAACTCTTTGCGTTTCGGCCAGCTTACTTTTCTCATTTCCGTGACGACGTTCTTCAAGAAACTGCCAATGTTGCCCATTGTTTAAAAAACCTCCGAATTTCAAAATCACTCTATATCGTTCGGCATTCACTTAAAATTCATATCGTTTGTTTATGCACGGTATGCCCATTGCAATGAGCACAGAATTTATTAAGTTCCAAACGTGTGCCAGGTTCCGATCGTGCCGGGACCGTGTAATTGCGGGATGCACATTTCGAGCAGCTTAAAACGATTTTTTTAGCCATTTTTCTCACCCTATTCGAGTTTTCAGCTTTTTCAAGGGTATCACCTTAGCACTAGGCTGTCAACTGCACTTCAGGACGTTCGGGTCTCGTCAAATTGGAGATGCCTTTCCAATTTCCGTTTCACGCGCTGGAGCGCATTGTCGATCGACTTGACATGGCGTTCTAATTTTTCCGAAATTTCCTGATAGGATTGCCCGTCCAGGTAAAGCGCCAGCACTTCCCGTTCAAGCGTGCTCAGAACTTCCCCCATCTTCGCTTCCATATACAAGAATTCTTCATTGTTGATCATCAGCTCTTCCGGGTCATCGGCTCCGTTGCCGGTCAGGACATCCATCAGCGTCCGGTCGGATTCCTCGTCATAGATCGGCTTGTCGAGCGACACATACGAATTCAGCGGAATATGCTTTTGGCGCGTCGCTGTCTTGATCGCCGTGATGATCTGGCGGATGATGCACAGCTCAGCAAAGGCGCGGAAAGATGACAATTTATCACTGCGGAAGTCGCGGATGGCTTTGTACAAGCCGATCATCCCTTCCTGGATAATATCTTCCTTGTCCGCTCCGATCAGGAAATAGGAGCGTGCTTTCATCCGGACAAAGTGCCGGTACTTCGTAATTAAAAAATCCAAGGCCTCAGTGTTTCCGCTGTGGACTAAGCTAACAAGTTCCTCATCTGTCATTTCTGTGAATCGTTGGGCTTGAACTTGCTCTTGATTTAGCACGGCTATCCCTCCGGTTGCGAGCCTCGATACCCTCAGTATACAGGAAGGAAAAATTGAGCGTCAACCTATCATTTCTGGCCTCGGCGCCATTTTTCGAAAATTTCCGCTACTTCATCCGACAGCATGATTTTAGAGAACGCACGCTGCTCCTGGATTTCTTTTACTTTTTTTGTAATATTTTTTTGGATTTCAATCATTTCAATTTCTAGTTCACGCGCCGATATGCGGAGCGCCCCTTTGCCGAAAATCACCCGCTGTTCGGTCATATCGGAAGTCGCCACATAAATCTGGTCCCTCCGGTTGTTCAAGCTTGTAGCAAGTTTTTCAATCTGCTCGTCTGCCGTCTCGCTTTCCCGGGTGTAGATCACTTCAATATCATGCCGGCGGTTTTTCGCTTCGATGCCGGGTACAAGGTGGGCGTCAAAAATGATGATGACGCGCCATCCTTTATAGCTTTGGTATTCAGCCATCAGCTCGATCAATCGGTCCCGGGCTTCGGCAAGCTTCTCTTTTTTCAATTCCTGCAGTTCTGGCCAATCCCCTATGATGTTATATCCATCAACCAGTAGAATGTCCATGGCATCAACCCAGCGGATTCCGCTTCCGGTAGACTTCGTACATGAGCAGGCTTGCCGCAACTGAAGCGTTCAGCGAAGTAACGTGGCCTGTCATCGGCAGTTGATACAGGAAGTCGCATTTGTCCCGCAAAATACGGCTCATCCCTTTTCCTTCGCTGCCGATGATGACAGCCAGCGGCAGATTGGCATCCATCCGGCGGTAATCGACCGACTCTTTTGCATCGGTCCCGGCAATCCAAACGCCGCGTTTTTTCAGCTCGTCGACCGTCTGGGACAAATTGTTGACTCGCACGACCGGCACATGTTCGATTGCACCAGTCGATGATTTCGCAACAACAGCCGTCAGCCCGACTGCCCGCCGTTTAGGGATAATCAAGCCGTGGACCCCGATGGCATCCGCCGTCCGCATGATCGAACCGAGATTATGCGGGTCTTCCAGTTCATCAAGGATCAGAAAGAACGGATCTTCCGAACGGCTGGACGCCGCTTCGAACAGGTCGTCAAGCTCTGCGTAATTATAGGCTGCCACAGCCGCCGCAATCCCTTGGTGATTGGAATCAGTCAAGCTGTCGATTTTCTTCTTCGGCACAAACTGCACCAGCACGCCTTTTTCTTTTGCCAATTGCAGCAATTCGGTGATCCCTTTTTTCTGGACGCCTTCTGCTATCCAGATTTTATTGACATCGCGGTCGGCACGCAGCGCTTCGAGCACCGGGTTTTTGCCGCCGATGATTTCAGGCGTTAGCTCTTCGCTCATTTCACCACTCCTCTCAACTCTTCAATGATCTCGATGGCATAGCGGACGATCTCATTCACCCGCTCCTGCCGCTCTTTCAAGTACAGCCAGCCCAGCACCGCTTCGAACGCGGTACTGAAATTATAGGTTTGGACGTCCGTATTTTTCGGCACCGAGCCGGACTTGGCGTTGCGGCCGCGCCTCATGACCGCCAGCTCCTCTTCCGATAGAAACTCCTCTTCCGTCAGCCGTTTCAAGACCACAGCCTGCGCTTTGGCGGAGACAAATGTGGTGGACAGGCGGTGAAGCGTATTCGGCTTGACCCGCCCCGAGCGCAGAAGGTGCTCCCGCACTGCCTGCTCGTATACCGCATCCCCCATATAAGCGAGTGCCAGCGCGTTCAGCTGGTCGACGTCCTGATTGCGTAAAACATTCATGTCCTTATCCTCTTTTCCAGCGCGTGCCCTGCGCTGTATCTTCCAAAATGATGTTTTTCTCTTTGAACAAATCACGGATTTCATCCGCCCGTGCGAAATCGCGGTTTTTGCGGGCTTCGATACGTTCTGCAAGGAGCGCTTCCACCTCTTCATCAAGCAAGTCTTCCGCTTGTTGGAACGGCAAGCCAAGCACGCCGGCGAGCTCATCAAACATGTCAATGAAAGCCTGCAGCACTTCAGTGGACGTCTGTTTCTCTACCAAATAGGTGTTCGACAGCTTCGACAAATCGAAAAGCTTGGAAATGGCATTTGCCGTATTGAAATCGTCATCCATCGTTTTGACGAACTCGGCTTTGATGGCTTCCATTTTCGACAGCCAGATATCCGAATGGTCGCCGAGGCCGGCGGACGCTTCCAGCCGGTGCTTCAAGTTGCCGTAGGCAGTCCGCAGCCTCTCAAGCGCCGCGATGGCATCTTCCACCAATTGCTGTGAATAGTTGATTGGATGGCGGTAATGGACGGACAGCATGAAAAAGCGCAGTACCTGTGGATCAAGTTCTTTTAGAATGTCATTGACCAGGACGAAATTGTTCAGCGACTTGGACATTTTTTCATTGTCGATGTTGATGTAGCCGTTATGCATCCAATAGCGGGCAAACGGTTTGCCGGTCAACGCCTCCGACTGGGCAATTTCGTTTTCGTGGTGCGGGAATGTCAGGTCCTGCCCGCCGGCATGGATGTCGATCGTGTCCCCTAAGTGTTCACGGGCCATGACCGAGCATTCGATATGCCAGCCCGGGCGGCCTTTGCCCCATGGGCTGTCCCAGGAAATCTCTCCTGGTTTCGCTGTTTTCCATAGCGCAAAGTCGAGGGCGTCTTCTTTTTTGTCGCCGGTTTCAATGCGTGCCCCGATTTTCAGTTCGTCGACCGACTGATGGGACAGTTTGCCATAGCCGTCGAATTTACGGGTCCGGTAATAGACATCGCCCTGCGATTCATAGGCATACCCTTTTTCGATCAGCGCTACGACAAATTCGATAATCTGCGGCATGTGGTCCATAACGCGCGGATGCACATCCGCTTCGCTGCAACCAAGTGCTTTCGTGTCTTCGAAGTACGCTTGGATAAACCGCTCCGCGATTTCCGTCACTTCTACACCAAGCTCATTGGCCGCTTTGATCAATTTGTCGTCGACATCGGTGAAATTGGAAACATACGTTACGTCATAGCCGCGGTACTCCAAATAGCGGCGGACCGTATCATAGACGATGACCGGGCGCGCATTGCCGATATGGATATAGTTGTAGACGGTCGGACCGCACACATACATTTTCACTTTTCCCTCTTCGAGCGGGATAAAATCCTCTTTTTGCCGGCTCAATGAATTAAAAATCTGGATCGTCATTGCAATCTCCCTGCTTTCTTCTGCTCATTTTTCAATCGTTCTATTTCCAGCTGCAATGCAGCAATTTTCGCTTCCATGCTGTCGCATTTGTCCATGACCGGATCCGGCATGTTTTGGTGGTTCAGATCCGGCTTCACTTTCACGCCGTTTTGCATGACCACTTTGCCCGGAATCCCCACAACTGTGGAATTCGCCGGAACGTCTTTCAGCACGACAGAGCCGGCGCCTACTTTAGAATTCTCGCCGATGACAATGGACCCGAGAACTTTCGCTCCTGTCGCCACCAATACACCGTCTTCCAATGTCGGATGTCGTTTGCCGCGTTCCTTCCCGGTCCCTCCAAGCGTTACCCCTTGGTAGATGGTGACGTCGTTGCCGATGATGCAGGTTTCTCCGACCACGACCCCCATGCCATGGTCAATAAAGAACCGCCGGCCGATCACTGCGCCCGGATGGATCTCGATGCCCGTGAAAAAGCGGCTGATCTGGGAAATGAGCCGGGCAAGGAAAAACCATTTTTTCTTGAAAAAATAATGCGCGATGCGATGTGCCCATATGGCGTGCAGGCCCGCATATGTCAAAACCACTTCCCAATAGTTGCGGGCAGCAGGATCCTGTTCAAAAATAACCTCGATATCTTCTTTCATTCGCTTCCACATACTTTCCTACTCCTTTCTTATCATTCTCGGCAAAATAAAAAACGCCCCTGTCAATTAAATGACAGAGACGCTTTTCTGCGCGGTTCCACTCTGATTAGAAAGGGTGCTGGACCCTTTCTCTCTCGAAGCCTTTAACGCAGGCGACACGTCTGGTCTACTCGATTCGACTCAGCACTCAGAGAGGCATTTCGATGCAGCAGCGGCCCGGATCCCTTTCAGCCGGTGAGGACCCTCTCTTCGGAGCTTGCTGCATGTACTTCTTCTCGTCAACGTTTTATTGATAGTAAATTTATTGTACCTCTTTTGAAGGAGAAGTCAATTTACGCGCTCGCAAATTGGGCAACGCGGGCAATCGTCTTTTCTTTCCCGAGAAGCGAAATCGCATCCGGCAATTCCGGCCCATGCATCTGGCCTGTCGTCACGACGCGGATCGGCATGAAGAGATTTTTCCCTTTATGGCCGGTCGCTTTTTGCACCGCTTTGATCGCCGCTTTGATGTCGGCTGCTTCGAATGTTTCCAGGTTTTGGAGCTGCTCTTTGAACGAGGCCATCACTTCCGGCACCTGCTCTCCCGCAAGGATCGCTTTTTCATCTTCTTTGAATGCGATCTCGCCCGTGAAGAACACTTCCGTCAATTCCGTGATTTCGGCACCGAAGCTCAACTGGTCATGGTACAAGGCAATCAGCTTTTCTGCCCATTCCGTCTGCTCTGCCGTCAAGTCCTGCGGCAATTTGCCGTCTTTCTGCAAATGCGGCAGCGCCAGTTTCACCACGTCTTCAAGCGGCATCGCTTTGATGTACTGGTTGTTCATCCACGTCAATTTCTGCTTGTCGAACATCGATGGCGATTTTGACAAACGGTTGACGTCGAAGATGCGGATCAGCTCCTCTTTCGAGAAGATCTCTTCTTCGCCTTCCGGAGACCAGCCGAGCAGCGCGAAGAAATTGAACAATGCTTCCGGAATATAGCCCAGGTCTTTGTATTGTGAGATAAACTGAAGGATCGATTCGTCGCGCTTCGATAATTTCTTGCGCTCTTCATTGATGATCAACGTCATATGGCCGTAGACCGGGTGCTCCCAACCGAAGGCATCGAAAATCATCATCTGTTTCGGTGTATTCGATAAATGCTCTTCCCCGCGGAAGACATGTGAAATCTTCATCAAGTGGTCATCGATGACTACTGCGAAATTATATGTCGGAATGCCGTTTGTCTTTACCAGCACCCAGTCGCCTACGTCTTTTGATTCAAATGCGATCGGCCCGCGGACCAGATCTTCAAACTCATACGTTACGTCAGCCGGCACTTTCATGCGCAATGTATACGGCATGCCCGCCGCTTCTTTCTCAGCCACTTCTTCAGCCGTCAAATTGCGGCAAGTCCCGCTGTATTGAGGCGCAGCAATCCCAGAAGCTTTCTGGGCTTCCCGCTCCGCTTCCAATTCTTCTGCTGTACAGAAGCATTTGTAGGCAATGCCTTTTTCCAACATTTGACCGGCATGCTCCTTGTACGTATCCAACCGCTCCATTTGGCGGTAAGGACCGTATTCCCCGCCGATGTCCACTGATTCGTCATACTCGATGCCAAGCCATTTCAGGTTGTCGAGCTGGGACAATTCACCGGTTTCGATGTTCCGGGCAATATCGGTGTCCTCGATGCGGACGATGAACTTGCCGTTGTTATGCCGTGCATATAGGTAATTGAAAAGCGCTGTGCGAGCTCCGCCGATATGCAAGTGGCCTGTCGGGCTCGGAGCGTAGCGTACGCGTACTTCTTGTGTCATTAGATTTCCTCCTCAATTGATAACAGTATTTCTATTCTATCACTCAGGAACGTCCAGCGAAAGCGGGCGTTGCACCAATAAAATCACAGCGAGCGCAGCAATGCCTTCTTCGCGGCCGGTGAATCCCAGATGCTCAGAAGTTGTCGCCTTGACATTGACCTGCGAGACATCGGCCTCGAGCAAGCCGGCAATCGACTCCCGCATCGCTTCGATATAAGGAGCCAGTTTCGGTTTCTGTGCAATGACCGTGCAATCGACATTGCCCAGTTCATAGCCCTGTTCTTTTACGTATTCCCAAATATGCGTCAACAGTTTTTTCGAATCCGCATCCTTGAATTCCGGATCGGTATCCGGAAAATGCTTGCCGATGTCCCCGCCGCAGATGGCACCAAGCGCAGCATCTGTGATGGTGTGCAGCAGCACATCTGCGTCCGAGTGGCCCAGGAGCCCTCTATCATGTGGAATTTCAATACCGCCCAAAATGAACGGCCGCCCTTCAGCTAATTGGTGTACATCATAACCTTGACCTATTCGTATCATTATTATTCCTCCTGTTTCCGGCTCTCCAAGATGGCTTTTCCATAAATCAGATCTTCCGGAGTAGTCATTTTTACATTTTCATACGTACTTTCGACAATATGTACAGGCAATCCCATACGTTCCACCAACATGGCTTCGTCTGTGCCGAGGAATCCTTCCTCGTGCGCCGCCTGCGCCGCGTTCAGCAGCAGTTCATAGCGGAAGGCCTGGGGCGTCTGGATCATCCACAGCTGTGCCCTGTCGACCGTTTCCGTGATAACGCCTCCCGCTGCCTTCTTGATGGTGTCTTTCACCGGTACGGCAGCAATTGCTGCGCCCGTCGCTTCCGCTTCGTTCACAAGCTCGTCGATTACATGCTGCGCGATGAAAGGCCGCGCAGCATCGTGCACCAGCACAACGCCACAAGGCGGAACCGCTTCAAGACAAGCTCTTACACTGTCCTGCCGCTCCATTCCGCCTTGTGCATAGCCTTTTACTTTGCTGATCCCATAGTCGTTTACATACCGTTCAATGGTTGCCCGCTCGTCCGCTTTGACGGCAAGCCAAATCGCTTCACACTGCGGATCCTGTTCGAACACTTCCAACGTATAAATGAAAATCGGTTTTCCGAACAGCTCCAACAGCAATTTATTCTTATCTGCTTTCATCCGCTTCCCGCTGCCTGCAGCAGGAAGCACGACTGTATAGTTCATATTGCGACATCCTTTATCCATTCATTGAGGCTTGGCGCCCTTCGCGCGGCTTCGCGAAAATCATGCGGCCCGCTGAAGTCTGCAGGACGCTTGTGACCGTCACGTCGATGGCTTGGCCAATATAGCCTTTGCCGTCTTCAATGACGATCATCGTTCCGTCATCCAAATAAGCAACACCCTGGTTCTGTTCTTTGCCGTCCTTGATGACCACCACGTGCATATCTTCGCCGGGAATGACGACCGGCTTCACTGCATTCGCCAAATCATTAATATTGAGCACCGGTACATTGTGCAGTTCGCAGACTTTATTCAAATTAAAATCGTTCGTCACCACTTGCCCGCCCATTTTCTTGGCAGCGCGCATCAGCTTCATATCGACTTCCGCGACTTCGTCAAAGTTTTCTTCAGTGATCATGATGGCGCCTTCGCGCTCCGATTGCAGGCGCTTCAATATATCCAATCCGCGGCGCCCGCGTGTCCGCTTCAGCGTATCCGAAGAATCGGCGATATGCTGAAGTTCCGACAGCACGAAATGCGGCACCACAAATGTGCCTTCCATGAATCCCGTCGCCGAGATATCCGCAATCCGTCCATCGATGATCACGCTCGTATCTAATAATTTATAAGAAAATTTCTCCACCGGCTCTTCGATCTCCGGTTTCTTTTGGCTATTGCCCAGCCTTTGCGGCGTCAACATGCCGACAATCTCTTCCCGTTTCTTGAAGCCGACCTGGAAGCCGAGATAACCGAGGACCACAGACAAGATAATCGGGGCCGCTGTAGCAACAAGAGGAATGTCGATGGTATTCAGCGCAAATCCGATAAGGAAAGCCACAACCAAACCGATGATCAGCCCGACGGTCCCAAACAGCAGATCCGGAGTCGGGGCATGAAGAAGTTTTTCTTCCATCCATCTCATGAACTTGACGATGACATCCGCGAACAGCAGGGAAAGCAGGAAGAAAATAGCTGCGCCAACCAAGGCCGCAACAATGGCATTATTGGCCCAAGGATTGTCGAGAATAGGAATAAGTTCAAACACGTAAGGCAAAAATATGATTCCGACGGTAGCACCAATAAGCAAAAATAAAATCTGGATAATTCTTTTTAACATAGACTCCACCTCCTTTTTAATAATTATACACTTTTTGTATTAGAAACGCTTTTAAGACCTTTATATGTAAATAAAAAGGAGGCAGGCGCCCCCTTATTGTTGTGGAAAAATCTCTTTCAATGCCTGATTAACACTTTCAACACCGACTACACGGATGCCTTCCGGATAATCCCAGCCGCCCAAATTGGAAGCCGGCACAATCGCCCGCTTGAACCCGAGCTTGGCCGCTTCCTGAACGCGCTGTTCAATCCGTGACACCCGGCGGACTTCGCCGGTCAGCCCGACTTCGCCGATGATGCAATCATAAACGTTCGGCGCAATGTCGCGGTAGCTTGAGACGATGCTGGCCAGGACGGCCAAATCGATTGCCGGCTCGTCCAGCTTTACCCCACCTGCCACTTTGATATAGGCGTCCTGTGCCTGGAGCAGCATGCCGACCCGCTTCTCGAGCACTGCCATCAACAGCGATACCCGGTTCTGGTCGATACCCGTCGCCATTCGCTTCGGATAATTGAAGCTCGATTGCGTCACCAATGCCTGGATTTCCACCAGGATCGGCCGCGTTCCTTCCATGGAAGCGACAACCGTTGAGCCGGCTGCCCCGCTTGAGCGTTCTTGAAGGAATAATTCGGAAGGGTTCAGCACTTCCTTCAAGCCATCCTGAAGCATTTCGAAAATCGCAATTTCATTGGTTGAACCGAAGCGGTTTTTTACACTCCGCAAGATCCGATACGTATGGTGGCGCTCCCCTTCAAAGTAAAGCACCGTATCCACCATATGCTCCAATATCCGCGGTCCGGCAATCTGCCCTTCCTTCGTTACATGCCCCACCAGGAAGATGGCAATATTCTTCGTTTTCGCAATACGCATCAATTCTGCAGTGCTTTCCCGCACCTGCGTCACGCTTCCCGGTGCTGAGGTCACTTCCGGATGGTGGACCGTTTGGATCGAATCGACAACGACAAAGTCCGGCGCCACTTCCTCGATGGTATTGTGGATCATTTCCAGATTGGTTTCTGCGTAGATGAACAATTCAGAAGAAGACGCATCCAGCCGTTCTGCCCGGAGCTTTGTCTGGCGGATCGATTCCTCACCTGAAATATAAAGCACCCGGCTTCCGCTATTGGCAAGCATTGCTGAAACTTGAAGCAATAACGTCGACTTCCCGATTCCCGGGTCTCCGCCGATCAAGATCAGCGAGCCCGGCACGATTCCGCCGCCGAGCACCCGGTTCAGTTCACCGAGCTTCGTCTCGACCCGCGGTTCTTCCTGCGTTGCGATGGCATTGATCGGAGTGGCTTTTTGGGAAACCGATGCAGAATGCTGGAAAGCACCGCGCGTCCCTTTCGGCACCGCCACTTCCACTTCTTCCACCATTTGGTTCCATTCTCCGCAACCTGGACATTTCCCCATCCATTTCGCTGATTCATAACCGCACGATTGGCATATGAATTTCGATTTTTTCTTAGCCATAAGTGCCTCCCTTTTCATATAAAAAACGCCCGCCGAAAATCCGGCGAGCGGAATGAGATTTTTTAATCCGTGATTTCCTGTTTTTTAGGTTCTTCTTGTACGCGAATGACGAATTCATCTTCTTCAACATCAAACACGATGTGCTGTCCGGCAATCGCTGTGCCTTTCAACAGCTCTTCAGACAAGCGGTCTTCCACATGCTTCTGAAGGGAGCGGCGTAGAGGACGAGCCCCATATTCCGGATCATACCCTTCTTTTGCGATTTTTTCAAGCGCCGCCTCTGTCAGTTCAAGATCAATGTGCTGCTCTTTCAAGCGATCGATCAACTGCTGAGACATCAAATTAACGATCTTGCGCAGATCTTCGCGTTCGAGCGAGTGGAATACAATCATGTCATCGATACGGTTCAAGAATTCAGGACGGAATGCTTTTTTCAATTCAGCCAGCATTTTCGTCTTCATATCTTTGTAACCCGTTTTTCCGTCTTGCAGATTGAATCCGACAAATTTATTGTATTTCAGCTCTTCTGCCCCTACGTTTGAAGTCATGATAATCACGGTATTGCGGAAATCGACTCTGCGCCCTTTGGAATCTGTCAAACGTCCATCTTCAAGCACTTGCAAGAGGATGTTGAAGACATCCGGATGCGCTTTTTCAATTTCATCAAGCAAGACAACAGAATAAGGTTTTCTGCGGACTTTTTCAGTCAGCTGGCCGCCTTCTTCATAACCGACATAACCTGGAGGCGAACCGACAAGGCGTGAAGTCGAATGTCTTTCCATGTACTCGGACATATCGATGCGGATCATGGCATCTTCATCACCGAACATCGCTTCTGCAAGCGCCCGCGCCAATTCTGTTTTACCGACACCCGTAGGCCCTAGGAAGATGAAGGAACCGATTGGGCGTTTCGGATCTTTCAAACCGGCACGTGCACGGCGGATAGCTTTGGATATTGACGTTACGGCTTCTTCCTGGCCGATTACCCGGTTATGCAAGAGTTCTTCCAAATTCAACAACTTCTGAGATTCTGTCTGTGCCAATTTCGAAACCGGTACGCCAGTCCACATGGATACTACAGCTGCAATATCTTCCACGGTCACTTCAGACTCTTCTTTGCCTTGTTTTTCTTTCCATTCTTTCTTCGTTTTATCCAGCTGCTCTTTTAACTTCTGTTCAGCGTCGCGCAATGCTGCAGCTTTCTCGAAAGCCTGGCTCTGGACAGCAGCGTTCTTTTCATTGCGTGCCACTTCCAGTTTATCCTCCAGCTCTTTTAGATCCGGCGGAGTCGTATACGAGCGGAGCCGTACCTTAGAACCCGCTTCATCAATCAGGTCAATCGCTTTATCCGGCAGGAAGCGGTCTGAAATGTAACGGTCTGACATAACCGCAGCCGCTTCAATCGCTTCATCTGTAATTTTCACACGGTGATGGGCTTCATAACGGTCGCGAAGGCCTTTAATGATCAGAATGGATTCAGCAACTGTCGGCTCGTCCACTTGAATCGGCTGGAAGCGGCGTTCAAGCGCTGCATCTTTCTCGATATATTTGCGGTATTCATCCAAAGTTGTTGCGCCGATGCACTGCAATTCCCCGCGCGCCAATGAAGGCTTCAGGATATTCGATGCATCAATTGCACCTTCTGCTCCGCCTGCGCCAATCAATGTGTGAAGTTCATCAATGAACAGAATAACGTTTCCGGCCTGGCGGATTTCATCCATCACTTTTTTCAAGCGATCTTCAAATTCTCCGCGATATTTCGTGCCGGCAACAACTGTCCCCATATCAAGCACCATTACGCGTTTGTCGCGCAAAGTTTCCGGCACTTCATTATTAACCACTTGCTGTGCCAAGCCTTCAGCGATAGCCGTTTTACCAACGCCCGGCTCTCCGATTAAGACAGGGTTATTCTTCGTTCTACGGCTGAGCACTTCAATGACACGCGTAATTTCCTTGCTTCGGCCGATTACCGGATCCAAGCTGCCTTCACGGGCTACTTGCGTCAAATCACGCGCCAAACCATCTAAGGTCGGGGTGTTGGCTGAAGCATTCGGGCTGCTGCCTGTGCTGGAAGCCTGTTCGTTGCTGCCCAATAATTGCAGAACTTGCTGGCGCGCCTTGTTCAAGCTGACGCCTGCATTTCCAAGAACACGGGCTGCCACGCCTTCGCCTTCACGAATAAGTGCAAGAAGCAAATGCTCTGTACCGATATATGAGTGGCCTAATTTACGCGACTCGTCCACAGACAGTTCAATTACTTTTTTCGCTCTTGGCGTATAGTGGACGATCGGGCCTACATCTTTTTCACCGACGCCTACAAGCTCTTTGACGCCTTCTTCGATCAATTGTGTATTAACGTCAATGGCTTCAAGTGCCTTTGCCGCAATCCCGCCGCCTTCGCGGATCAAACCTAGTAGAATGTGTTCTGTTCCAATGGATTCGTGTTTCATGCGGATAGCTTCTTCTTGTGCTAACTGAAGAACCTTTTGTGCCCGTTGTGTAAATCGATTTAACATCATACAAAATCCTCTCCTTTGTTAGTTACACTTGCTTTGGTCAATCGCTCGCGGAACAGCTTGGCGCGGGCAATATCCCGTTCCTTTGGCTGAAGCGGCTTTTCTGAATACTGCTGAAGAAACGCAGGCTGCATGAATATCATCAGCTCATTCAATATGGACATATCCATTTCTTTTATCATTTTCAAGTCAATCCCCAGCCGGACATCTGACAAACAAGTCGCCGCTTCTTCAGTCGTCAACAGGCGCGCATTCGTCAACACGCCCAATGAGCGGTATATCCGGTCTTCAAGCGCCAAAGGCGAATTGCTTAGAATCGCTTTTCTGGCTCGCCGTTCCTGTTCGATGATTTGATTGGTCATATTCTCCAGATCATGCAATATCTCATACTCTGATTTTCCTAAAGTCACCTGATTTGAAATTTGATAGACATTGCCAAGTGCTTCGCTGCCTTCCCCGTAAATACCTCTTACCACCATTCCTAAACGTGATATCGCCGGAATAATACGGGCAATTTGTTGAGACATGGTGAGAGCAGGTAAATGCAGCATCACAGAAGCTCTCATTCCAGTACCTGTATTAGTCGGGCAACTGGTTAAATAGCCGTATTTCTCATGGAAAGCAAATGACAGATGCTTCTCCAGCAGAGTGTCCAATTGATTGGCCACCTGATAAGCTTCTTTTAAATGAAAACCTGATTTCAAGCTTTGTATTCTCAAATGGTCTTCTTCGTTGATCATGATGCTAAGTTCTTCATTTTCCGATATTACAACTGAGCCCGAATGAGTTCCATTTGCCAAATATGGGCTGATTAAATGCTTCTCCACTAGAACATCGCGTTGCAGCTCTGAAATGTCCGAAATAGCAATATGAGTAAAGGAATGGGAAAGCTCTTTTCCTCGATCAATCAGAACCGATGAAATCTCTTTGTCCACCTTTAATGCTTCGTCTTCAGTATAAGCATATGGAAATTTAAAATCATTTAAATTGCGTGCCAAACGGATTCTTGTGCTCAATGCAATATCAGCATTTTCTCCATTATTCTCCATCCAGCTGCTTGCTTTCGGTTGAAGGAATCGATCAATTTCCATCTGGCAGACCTCCTTCAAGCTGAAGGTTCAACTCTTTAATTTCATCCCTTAGTCGGGCTGCTTCTTCAAAGTTCTCTTCTGTTATGGAAATTTGTATTTGTTTCCTTAATTCTTCAATTTCTTTTTTTATCTTTAGAGTGCTGCCATAAGAAGCTGGAATTTTTCCGGTATGAACCGAATTTCCATTGTGGAACCTTTTAAAGATACCATCCAATTGAGAGTCAAATGCTTCATAGCAAGATGCACACCCGAACTTTCCGAGTTCCAAAAATTTCGAGAAAGTAAAACCGCAGACGGGACACACTGCTACTTCCTTTTTCACAGGATTGATAGAATTTTGCTGGGTAGGGAACCAATGAGACAACAACTGATGAATGGCTAAAGGATCTTGTTCAAAAGCAACATTCAGGTTATGGTTCTCAGCTGCGCAAATGTGGCATAAATGCCTTTCTGTCATGTTTCCCTGCGCCATTTGTTTAACTATCACAGATGCGGGTCTTTTTCCGCATTGGTCGCAGATCATCTTATCACCTCTCAAGAGTTCGACTGATGTTTTAAAGTAAAGAGCATAGCTATGAGTATGCGAGCCCTTACTTCATCGCGCACTGGAAGCGGCAACATAAGCGTAGACCGGTCTATAGCGCTTAGTATAAGCTTTGCCTCCCGCTTCGAAACGATTTCTTCATCGAGCAGCCGGAAAACTATATCCTCGGCCATGCTTTGAGGAGCACCATGCTCGAGCCTATTAATAACTTCTGACAGGACATCCGATTTTTGATGCAATCTGATGCGTTTAATCCGGATATATCCACCGCCGCCTCTTTTGCTCTCTACTAGATAACCTCGGTCAACGGTAAACCTGGTATTGATGACGTAATTTATTTGAGAAGGGACACATTGAAACTTTTCAGCAATTTCATTTCGCTTAATTTCAATATATTCTCTCTCGCTTAATTCTATAACCTCTTTTAAATACCCTTCAATTACGTCTGAAATATTGCGCACCGCCATCACCTCTTTGGTACTTAATAAGCCAAAGGTTGACTTTGACTATATTTGACTTAATTATACACCATCCTTTTTTAAGATATCAAATACTATGATTCATAGTGGATGACAAAAAAGAGCCCCGAGATTTCTGACTCCCGAGACTCTTATAATTTATTCTTGATCCATTATTCTTTTAATAAAATCTTTCGTATGGCTTGAAGCAGATTTAGTTTCTTCTTCTCTATATTTAGTTCTCCACTTGGTTCCTTCACGCCAAATTTCTACCACATCACCTTGGCTTACATCATGTGAAAAGTCTGATACCGGGAATGTGAATTGTTCTGAATGGCTTTCCAAAGGCGTTAAAAGTGCCGTACGTTTATCAATAGTTTCAACTTTATATAAACCTGGTTTCATCATTATCACCTCTCTTTAAGTTTTCCCATTCGGTGCATGCTTTAACCATAGAAATCCATTTAATATATTCTTCCTTTATATTCTCTTGAAAAAACCACAAAAAAGCCGCTACCTTTTCAGGTAACGGCCTTCAATATGCCCAGCGGCGTCCTACTCTCACAGGGGGAAACCCCCAACTACCATCGGCGCAAAAGAGCTTAACTTCCGTGTTCG
>NZ_JBQJJG010000014.1:0-66248 GCF_052078085.1 Planococcus sp. FY231025 | reverse complement strand
GTATACATCGAAAAAAGCACCGAATCTCTAAAAATATAGAGATTCGGTGCTTCTTCTGATAGTTTTTCAGTGGCCTCGAAAATCCGACAGCCTTTTTTGCATTCACCACAATACCGGTTTTGCCACCATCAGCCAAAGCATGATCAGCAGCAGGGCAATATATAGCCATGTCGACCGGTGCAGCTTTTTCAGCAAGCCCTTCTGGTCCGCAGCCGGCTCATCGAATTTCCGGAGCACCGGTTTGAAGGCACTGGCCAGGAAAAAGACCGAGCCGAACATTACGGCGAGTGTCAGCACGACCCACGGCGTTGTCCACATCCAGGCGCTTTGCCAGATCAAAAGCACACCTGTTGCGACAAGCACATGCCCAGCGTGCTTGACGAGCCGGATGGCCGATCGGAACGTGGCAATCTGCGATTGCAGCACCATCTCGGCCGCACCGTCCATGCGCTTTAATAGCGGCAGCAGGACAAAGAACGGACCGATGGACAAAACTGCACTTAGAATATGAAGATATAATATGAACGAGTACATGATGGATTATTTTCCTGTTTCTGAAAACTCATGGACCCATACGCCCATTTCCGGAAGCCAAGGCATGCCCGGATGGAATTGGAGGATCGATTGCTTATACTCTTCGACGCTGCTGAACCCTTCCTGCTGCGCTTTGGCGTCGTTTAAATCTCCAAGCGTCTCCGCATAGACCCGCTCCACCCGGAATTCACGCCCCTCAAGGATCATGACTTCTCCCGGATCCGCATAGCGGCCATTTCGACGTGTGGCGGTTTTGAGGCCGGCCAAAACTTTTTCTACGTCCTTTTTATTTGTGACCAGTTTCTCAATACTGCATGTTTTTGGCGGCAGCCCGCTGTTGTTGATATTTGTCATCTTTTCTCCGCCTTTCAGTTTAGCTCTTTTCATTATAACGAATTTGGGTATCTATAGGGAAAACCATAAGAAAAAGCGGCTGGTTTCAGCCGCTTTTCTTATTTTGCAAAATAATGTTTGCCGATTGATTTGATGACAGGGCGTGAATAAATCCAAGTATCCGTGACGCCTGACGGGTTGTAGTAATAAGTGGCGCCGCCAGAAGGATCGGCTCCCAATAATGCCGCTCTTGCTGCTTTATAGGCAGTGGAATTCGGTTTGAGCCAGTATTGCCCGTCGTTGACTGCTGTAAATGCATTGCGTTGGAAAATGACGTTATAAGTGCTGTCCGGGAATCGGCTCGAGTCCACACGGTTCAAGATCACCGCAGCGACCGCCACTTGCCCGTTATAGTTTTCGCCCCGCGCTTCGCCGTGGACGGTGCGTGCGATCATGTCCACCTGGTTAAGCTTGCTGCGCGTCAAAGAGCCGGTAAAGCCGGTTGCCGGAACATTAAAATCGCGTTGGAACCGGATGACTGCATTTTTTGTAATAGATCCATAATAGCCGGTTGGTTGTGTCGTGAAATAGCCAAGTTTCTGCAATTTTTGCTGTAGCGCCGTTACTTCTCCGCCGCTTACGCCGACATGCAGATCAGGTGAATGTGCTTCAGCTTCCGTTTGAGAAAAACTTAAAAATAAAACTGTCAATACCCCTAATGCTAGTGACTTGAAGATTTTCATGATTTCTCTCCCTTCGATTCCAGGAATTATTGCTTCCATTCCTTCTCTTTAGTATAAAGAGCAACGGAGGGAGAGAAAATCCATCAGACCTACTTGATTTCAAAGATTTGGAACGTTCTAAAGTCTTGCAGAATATGGACGAGCGACAAATTTCTGTCGTTTATGCAATATTTATATGAAAAAAGGCTTATTCGTACATCTTGCGAATAGGAATCGGATAGCTATAAAGCGAATAGAACAAGGGACGAGTTTGTTTTGAGGAGGAAACTGCATGTTTATCCGCCAGCCTTTTGACGAGTTTTTGGAAATGCAATATGAACGGATTACAGAAAACAGCGTCAAAGTGACCCTCCTATAAAGCCGCTGTACGAGAACAGTGCCGGTGTCATCCATGGAGGCATCATTTCCACTTTAGCTGAAGTTGCGCTATGCAATACGGTTGCTCCCGATGAAAACGGGCGCCAGAAGGTAATGGCCGTTGACTTGAATGTCACTTTCCTGAAAAGGGCCCGCTCCGTTTTTTTGACAGCCCGCGCTTTTGCGGTCAAGGAAGGGCGCAGCCTCACCCACGCTGACTGCATCATCCATGACGACCACGACAATGTCATTGCCAAAGCGAAGGCGATTCTTTTTAATCAGGCTTGACCCGCAGCAACAAGCTGACAAGCGCAGCTTTCCTATTTGCGCATCAGGTGAAGTTGGGCAAACTGGCCGTACTGTTTGACGCTTTTCAATGTAAACTCCTGTTCGGTTGCGGATTCCCGGAATAGGGGAATCCCGCTGCCGATCAGCGTCGGAGCAATGGAAATGATAAATTCATCGATCAGCCCCTCTTCCAAAAAGGCATACAGCAACTGGCTTCCGCCGACAACCCATATATCCTTCCCCGGCCGCTTCTTCAGCCGGTCGGCAAACCCTGCTACGTCTTCGTCGGTAAAGGTGACGAAATTATCGCTTCCGGTCCGTGCAGAAGTGAACACAAAGCATTCTTGGTCCGTATAAGGAAAATTGCCGCTTTCCTGTTCCATGACCCACTCATAAGTGCGCCGCCCCATGACAATCGTGTCCACGTTTTTTATATAATCCGCATATCCGGCATCGCCTTCGCCTTCCACTTTAAACAGCCAGTCGAGCGAATCATCCTTCGTAGCAATATATCCATCCAGGCTTGCAGCAATAAAGCAGCTGATCTTCCGTTCATTTTCCATCTGCCATTCCTCCCATTACAGTTTTATACTACTTTTCCCGCTTCCGCTGCTGTGAAACCGCCGGCCATCTTTAGACGCGGCCGATGGAATTTGATAAAGTGAAAGAAAACTTCTGGAAGGGGCGTTTCCATGAAAAAAATTGTCATCCTGTCCGATACCCATATTCCCATGCGTGCCAAAAAATTGCCGGAGGCATTGGTTGCCGAATGCCAAAATGCCGACTTCATCATCCACGCCGGAGATTGGCAAACCTTGGATGTCTATTACGAGTTGGCGGCATATGCCAAAACGGACGGCGTAACCGGCAATGTGGATCCCTGGGATATACTCGACCGTTTCGGCAAGAAGAAAATCCTTACATTCGGGAAAATTAAAGTAGGGGTCATCCACGGCGACGGCATCCGCAAAACGACGGAGCAAAGAGCATTCGATGCATTTGCCGATGACGAAGTCGATATCATCGTATTCGGCCATTCCCACATCCCGGTGATGCGGGAAGTCCAAGGCGTGACCCTGTTCAATCCGGGTTCCCCCACCGACAAGCGCCAGCAGCCTCAGTACTCATTCGGACTGCTTGAAATTGCCGACACTTGGGAATTGCGCCATGTGTTCTTTGACAGCAGAGAATGAAAAATCGGGACGGCATCAGCGCCGTCCCGATTTTTCATTGGGTTCATCGGACAATTGAAAGCCCAACTTCCTTAATGCGGTTTGCAAATTCGCCTCAATTAGGATGCCGCTCAATGCCTCGGCAAAATGAGGAACTTTCAAAGCCATAAAAGGCTGGATTCCGGTGATTACGGGGACGACGCCGATAATCTTCAAGGTGCTGACGAGCTTCAGCAAATATTCCCCGACAACCGAATTGATTTGGGAAACGCCTGATACATCCACAACCAAATACCGGACTTCCGCCTCTGCGCATTTTTCCAGCACCCGGTCGATAATGGTCTGGGCGCGCCGGGCTGTCACATTGCCGATTACCGGCAAAATAGCAATTCCATCAGCTACAGGAACAAGCGGAGATGAAAGGGTCTGGATCTGTTCATGGGCGGATTCCAATTCCAGCACATAGGTCAGCAGGGAAGACATCAATTCCAGCGAGCGCCGGTGCTCTTCGGTGAATTCAAAAGGTACATTGTCCATCGCGCAAATGGTGCCATACACTTCCCCATTGTCGCGATAAATGGGTATGCCGATAAAAGAGCCGTTATTGAAGCTGGACGAAATTTCGAGCCGTTGGGCTGAGGCATCGATGGATATATCTTCGATGACGAGCGGCTTTTCACCATAATCTATGCTCAAGCTGCAGAAAGTTTGTTCAAGCGGCGCAGTGCCGCCTTCTGTGACGAGTTCTTCTTCGGTGTTGATCGCTTTGACGATGTGATTTGTCTGTCCATCATTCTTTGCGATGAAGAGGGTGTTGATATTCATCTGCTGGCTCAATAGCTGCAGAATATGCGCTGCGGCATCTTCGAAATTGCGGAAATCGTTCATTTTCCGTGTCCCATTTAAAGGCATCGGTTCAGTCCCCCTCGTTTTTTTCTTAGTGCCGTACACGGCTGCTCTATTGGTTAAACATACGCTTTGCCGCTTTGCTTTGCAACTTCATGCGGCCCATCTGTTGCGGACAGCAAATCCTTAGCGGGGCAGATCCTCTTGCCGGCCGAAGCATTTCCATTTCAAATGGCCGAGAAAATCCGGCAGGCTGCCTTGTGTGATGGAAGAGAGCATGACATATTCGCCATTTTTCAAATGGCACAGCAAACTCAAGTTTCCCGCCAGTCCTGCCGACACAGCTTCAATTTCCGAAAACGCCACGGACAACAACAGGGTACCCTTTTGATTCTGCTTGGAAAAAAAGAGCATGCGGCTATCGGACGCAATCAGGAATCCCTTTTTGCTTTTCCTTGTCTGAAAAGAGGCACTACATTGCCCTTCCAGCCAACCGTATACGCTAATGTCCGGCATCCGTTTTTGAAGCTCCGCTAATAGTCGAACAGCGTCAGCCATTTGAACGCCCTCCCTTTTCTTATTATCTCTATTATACGTATTCTATGTATTTTGTATTTCATTTTTTCAACCTTCCCGGTGAAGTAGTGAAGGGGTTCAGGAATTTCAAGAAGCGGGTATAGCTTAAGATATACTACCCAAGGAGTTGATAGGGATGGATGAAAAAAAGAGGCGGCTGGAAATCGATCTGCTTCAGCAAACCGACTCGGCCATAGAGATGAAATGGTCCGATACCGGCAGCACTTGCCGCGTCATAAGGGATGCAGAGACGATTTACGAAGGGCCTGGGACAACATTCAAAGATCAAGGCTTGGAAGCTGGGGAATTATATACGTACACATTGGAATGCCTGGATGATAACAGGCGAGTCAAAGAACGGATCAAGATGCGGACAAGCACTGAAAACCATGATAAAGACCGCATCAATCTTTTGCAGCAGATTGCGGTCACCATGATTGTCAGCGAATCGAAGATCGCGCTTGCCTGGGGAGCCATCGAAGGGCTCGAAGAGTTTGAAATCTATCGCGACGGCGAGCGGATCGGTACTACGCATCAGACTCAATACACGGATTATGATTTTTCGAAAGACCGTGAACATATGTATTGGATCCGCTCAAAGCGTCCGCTGGAGCAATCGGAGACAAAGATGAGAGGTGAGAAATCCATAGCAGCTCATGTTTTCGGTTTCTTCAATCTAAAGTCTTCCCAAGAACAGGCGGCGATGGAAGAATTCTGGCTTACCCAAAAGATAGCACCTGCCGAGCGCTTGCTGGCAGATGCGCCTAAACAGGATGTGGAAGATCTTAACCGTAAATGGGATTTCCGCTATACCACGTTCCTGGAAGACGAGTATTTGGCAAATCCGAACTTGTTGTCATTGAACCGCTATTTCTCCGGCGACAACCGGGGCTTTGATGCCGATTCCTCTGATTATCGCACGCAGGTGAACTTCACGGTCGAATTGAATGATGATGATTCCACCTTGGATTTCCATTGCGATGTCGGCATCAGCATCGCCTACGACTGGCGAAAGAAATTCAGAAAAGCCGATGTCGCTTCAGCAGACGGAATCTCGCTTGAGAAAGTTGAAGAAGACGCACGCAATGTTACGGTCCAGTTGACACATAGCGTCGGCAATCCCCTTACCCCGTCGCCGGATATCGACTATGACGTAGCGGCAACGTTTTACCGGGATGGACATTTTGATATCGTAGGGGTCCACGACCAGGCTCCGAATCACGAAGTGTATTTGAAGCATGACAAAATGTACGACTGGCTGCAGCTCCACCGAGCAGAAAGCAAAGGGTTGGCCTGGATGGCGGACACGATTGCCAGCCAGTATTGGCGCATTTCGAATTTCCTTTAACCGCATAAAAGCCTGATGCGCCGGCAAGCGCATCAGGCTTTTATTGTTTGTCGAGGAACCGCTTGCGGATATGCGGCGGCGGCAGCATGCAGCTGTCGAGTTTGCCGAACACTTTGTAGCGGTTTTTGGCAATCAGGTCGTAAGCTGTGTCCCCTAAAAAACGCGGGAGCGGCTTCAAGTAATACGCCAGCTTCCAAAGGCCCGTCAAATGGTTGGAGATCATCAATGCCCCTTCCGATTTCACATAGGCTTTGCCGTCTTTGATCAGCACCAGGCTGTCTACATCTTCCGGTATATTGTGCTGGCGTCTGAGCTTCTCTCCGATGTCGCTTTGAAGGGAAGCAAATTGGTAATACCCCGCAGGGTCATGGTTTATAATGAATTGGACACTGGAATCACAGAAATTGCAATCCCCGTCGAATAATACAATCGCATGGTCCATGAGTATTCCTCCTTCACTTTAAAAAGCATTATCTATTAAATAACCTCTTTTGCCGGTGCTCAAACACCGTCACTCTGAAACGGTGCCTTGGTGAAAGAATAATCTCCACTCTTTCCCCCGCTTTTTCCAGACCGAACTCCGGTTGCTTCGCCGTCCGCTTGTTTCATTGAAAATCCGGTATGTCGTCAACACCGCTTCCGGCCCGAGTTCATGCATTTGGAACTCTGAAATCTCCATGCGGTCCGGGGTAAGTGAATCGTCCTCTTCATAATCCGAACGGAAAGTGATCCTCCCCGAGCTGCCGAACTCATAAAATTCCTCATCCAATACATTTCCGAGCTTTTCACCGCACACCCGTACATCCGGCTGCAAATGGCTGCACTCCAGATTGAATATCTCTTTCTCCAATTCCCCCATCGGTATCCTCTCCCTCAAGTTTTCCTTAACATTAAAGAAATCCGCTTCTGCCGTCAATACAAGGGCAAAAAAACCCTGCTCACTTACAGCAGGGTGTGAATGGTCAATCTTTATTGTCATCATAGAAGTTTTCCATGTCTTCACCCGGTTGATCCTGCGGGCCGTCAGACGACCCGAAATCTTCCACATCCTCAAAGCTGTCTTCGTAATCGCGCAAACGGCTGTCATCCTTTTTGGATGGCCGGGAAGTTGAACTGCCGATTACTCCTTCTTCCGGCGGCCGTGATGTCATATCCAAGTCGTGGCGGGCATGGTCGATGCAGGTCAATGCAGTCGGCAGCGCTTCCAGCCGTTCAAACGGAATATCCTTCCCGCAAACGGCGCATTTTCCGTAAGTGCCTTCCTGTATCGCTGCAAGCGCTTCGTAAGTCTCATCAAGTTCGCCTTCCTTGAACTGGTTTAACGCCATTCCGCGTTCCTGGTCGAACAGATCGGTGGCATTGTCCGCCGGATGGTTATCATAATTGGAAAGCTCGGTCCGCTCGAATTCCTCGTGATGCTCCACCCGTTCTTCAAGCGCCTTTTTTTGTTCCAATAATTGCTTCTCCAATTGTTTCAATTGTTCTTCCGTCATCCTGATTCCTCCTCAAAAACCTGCTTGTTCTGTATATTTCCTTTTTCAGCGAAATCAAACCTGGCTCCTGCTGAGCTTCAACGTTCGTCGAACCGGTCAAGCAGGCTGAGCAAATACTCATCCAGCCGGTGGCGCATCAATTCATCGGTCAGTCCTGTCATGCCGAAAGCTTGCCAGCCGGCATAGACAGCTGGCGGTCCGTCCAATCCATCGGTCAGCGCCAGTAAATCCCAGTAAGGATGGTATTCGAACTGTTCTCCTGCGATTTTTTGATAAGCTGCCAAAAAGCAGTCTGCTGTCGAAACGCCGTGCAATTGGGCTAAATTGAGGCGGCAATGCCCCACATCGATGCCGGTCGGCCCTATGCAGGCATTGATCCAGTCCACAATCCCGCTGATTCGGCCATCAGACCAAAGCAGATTTGCCGGATGAAAATCCCGGTGAATGAAATGTTCTTTTGCTTCCGGCCGGACGCCGGCGACGATAAAAAAGGCCCGCATCCATTCATCGGGATGGCGAGACCACACGGGCCGGTCGAGAGTCAGCGCATTGTTATATGAAAAATACTCCCATGCGAACCCATCCGCCTCGTTCCGGTGAATCTCTGCCAGGGCCGCCGCCATCGTTTCAAGCCAATCGGTTTCATTTTCAGACTTTAGTACGGGCGTTCCCGGCAATTTGGTCATAAGGACAGCCGGCAGTCCGCACGGGTCTCCGGTTTCTTCAAAAGCGACCAATTGCGGAACAGGCAAGCCGGTTTGCTGCGCCATTTCTAGACTGGCCGCTTCGTGCCTGGCCAGGTCGGGCTCTATGGCCAGCCAATCCGTTTTCGAAAACAGCCGCAATACATACCCCGACCGCCCTTCTTCTCCTACTGTTTCGATTTCATAAACATCTGAGGATGTGCTGCCGCGCAAGGCAACGGCTCCTGATATGCGGCGCGTGCCGCCCAGTGCCTCTTCTATCCAGGCAGCCGTCTTTTTGGGCAGCTGCACCATCTTTTCTTCTGCCATAGTTCTCCGCCCTTTCCTGCTTCCTAATCGCGGCTTAAAAAAGTCGCCTTCCGCATTGGAAGCGGAAGGCAAACTGCTGTTAGTCGATGAGCCGGATGTTCTGGATGATAAAGCGGCTTTTCGGAATGCTGGGCATGCGCACAAGGCTATGCTGCAAATTTTGCGGAGGGACGTCATAATCTAACTTTCGCGCGATGAAATCGAAGCTTGCTTTCATCGCTTCGACCGTCACCCATTCGCCTGCACAGCGATGCCCCATTTCATATTCACCCCCGCCTTGCGGAATGAAGCTGAACGGGCTGCCGCTCCAACCGTTGAACCGCTCCGGCTTGAATACTTCCGGCTCCTCCCAGAGATCTGGGTGGTGGTTCGTTCCGTATAAATCCAAAAGTACAAGCGTGCCTTTTTTGAATTCGTAATCCTTCCAGATGAAATCCTTCCGCACTCTTGCTCCCGTAAAAGGGCCGAACGGATAATAGCGCCGGACTTCCTGCGCGAACCAGGTACTGAAATCCGTGGGGCCGTCTGAAAGCGCCGAACGGGTTTCAGGATGTTCATGCATGGCTACAGCACCGAATGTGACGTAGCGCCCGATTGCTACAATCGGACGGATGATATTCAAGATTTCGACCGCCGCAAGCCGGCTCGGCAATTTTTTGCCATCCGGCTGCTTGTACCAGGACATTTCGAAAAGCGCTGTCCCCGGTATCGCCGGCAATAGCCCTCTCCGGACCCCTTTGACCATCTTTTCTATCCATTCTTCAGAATTGTCACGTGCAGTACGGCCTTTCCAGTAGCGCGGACCCATTCCGCCGAAGGCATCAATCATGGCCCCCATATCCCTTGCCCGCGATTCCACTTCTTCTTTTTTCAGCGGCACGCCTGCAAAGCGGCAGGCCACCCGCATCATCAGATGCTCCGCTTCTTTAAAAAATTCCATGGTCTCCTGCTTTTCCCATTCCCGGGCAGCCGCCTCCCACTCTTCCGTTACGTAAATGTTCAAGGCCAGCAACTGGGCCGGCGACATCAAAGACATGAAAAGGGCTTTCCGGTGCTTATGCTCGCCATCATCCAAGGTCTGGATGGCCTTTTCCCCGAAAAGGCTCCTTTGGATGCGCTTCGGCACCGCTCCTTTTCGGCGGAATTTGCTTTCATCATAAAAAAGGGCAGCCGCTTCTTCACCGGCCATGCAAATCACCTTCTGTCCGAGCAGGCGCGTCTGGAAGACACCCGACCCAAACTTCCGCGACCGGTTGGGTATGAACAAATATCCTTCCGTTAACAAAGCAAGTATATGGTCCGCCCCTTTTTCCTGGGGAATCGGCTTAATTGGTGCCATCTCCGGAACGCCTCCTTGTGCCGGGCTTTTCTTCCTAACTTACCCTTAGGCGAATTCTCTCAAACAAGGAAGGGGATATGGTGCAGGCCGCTATAGCAGCGGAGGAAAGAAGGATTTGACAGCCAATCAAAAGTCTTTTACTATGAGTTAGGTTGAAAGAATTTAATAACCCGGCGACGGGAGAGGTTCATAGCATTTCACCCTCTATAAAAAACTATGGATTGACGAAACTCAGCCAAATCCACATGCGATTCGGCTTTTTCTTTTTCCGTTTTTTATAGGCCTCTCTTAAGTCGGATACTTGAAGGAGGCCTTTTTTATGGCAGGAAGAAACGAAGACACACTGGACCACTTGTCGCTTCTCGGCAATCAAAACACAAAGTATAAATTCGAATACGATCCGGATATTCTGGAAGCGATTGATAATCTGCATACACGCGATTATTTCGTGAAGTTTAATTGCCCGGAATTCACTTCCCTTTGCCCGCAGACGGGACAGCCGGATTTCGCAACAATTTACTTGAGCTTTATTCCCGACAAGAAATTGGTGGAAAGCAAGTCGCTGAAATTATACCTATTCAGCTTCCGCAACCACGGCGATTTCCACGAAGACGTGGTCAACATCATCATGAACGATTTGATCAAATTGCTTGAACCGCGCTACATCGAAGTGTGGGGCAAATTCACTCCGCGCGGCGGCTTGTCGATTGACCCTTACACGAATTACGGGAAACCCGGCACGAAATACGAAGAAATGGCGTCGTATCGGATGATGAACCACGACATGAATCCGGAAACGATCACGAACCGCTGAATCAGAAAAGCCGGCCGCATGAATTTGCGGCCGGCTTTATTTTTTCAGGTACCGAATAGAATAAGTGCTTCTTCATGTTACAGCGGTAGGAACAACTCCGAATTCTGTCTTAAAGCCCTGCCCTTTGTTGTCTGCAGGTTTTTTCAAAACCAGTTCTGCGACAATCGGCAGGTGGTCGGATGCGTCCGTCTTAATCACAGAAGCTCTTTCTGCTTGGACTTCCTGGCCGGCAAACACGTAATCGATCCGTGCCATCGGCTTCACATCCTCTTTTTCTGAAACCGTTTGAACCGGTGTCGGGTATGTGAAGGCATCCCCTTTCCCCAAATCCGAAAAAACATCATGGAACCGGCTGCTTAATCGCTGGATGTGCCGGTTTTCAGGCACCGCATTGAAATCGCCCGCGAGAATCTGAGGGAATCGGCTTTTTTCCGCAATCTCCAGAATCTGCTGAACGTTCACTTGAAGCTCTTCTTCTTCCAATGACAGATGCGTACAGAAGAAATGAACAAAAGCCCCTTTTACCTGAATAACGGCTTCCAGCATCCCCCGCTGTTCACCTGCCGCTCCAGGTCCGTCGATGTTCACCATCAGATGGTTTTCCGTGTGCTGGATCGGATACTTGCTTAAAATGGCATTGCCGTACTGGCGTCTTGGCATGGCCGGGTCCAACGGCTCCAAATCCAGATTCGGGCCGAATGCGGCATTCATGCCCAAGCGTTTTTCAAACCAGCTGACCTGGTCGCAGAATGAACTGCGCGCCGTAAAGCATCGGTCGACTTCCTGCAAACCGACGATATCCGGCTGTGCTTGTTCGATGACACGCGCTGTTTTTTCAAGATCGACTTTATTGTCCATCCCGAGGCCGTGGGCTACATTGAACGACATGACTTTAAGGGGCACCGTGGGCGGTATGCTGCTGTCTTCCATTTGAACCTCTCCTTCATGACTGGCAATAATCCGAGGCTTGAGGGTCTTTGATGCATTGATTGTAGCAAAAAAGCCTCAAAAACGCTTCTGTTTAGCCCTTTTTTCTTAAAAAAATAAAAGCAGCCAAAATGGGCTTTGGGCTGCAGGGTAAAAGGCTATATTTTTTGGAGTGCCGATTGGGCTTTCGGCAGAACTGGCGTTTTTGCAGTCTCGAGGATAAAGTCTGCGCTGATCGGCAAATGGTCGGACACGGCTGTTTCGATTGCTGCCGCTCCAACCGCCTGGAGCTGATCGTCGGAGAAAATATAATCGATCCGGGTTGCAGGCTTGTAGCTTTCACCGGTCTTCGGGTTGTTGTAGCGCGTCGGGTACGTATAGGCATCCCCTTTTTTCAGCTTCAGAAAAGCATCGGTCAAAGAGCAGTTCAGCCGCCCTATTCCTTCATGATCCGGCGGTGCATTGAAATCCCCCAGCAGGACATGTGGCAATTGGCATTGCTTCGTCAAGCTGAGCAGTTCCTCGATGCTCACTTTCAATTCTTCTTCTTTTAACGCCAGATGCGTATTGAACACATGGATAAGGTTGCCTTTCATTTCCACTACGGCTTCGAGAACACCGCGCTGTTCGTTATTGCCAAAATCGGAGGGGATAGGCGTCAACGGGTGGTTCTCCACGTATTTGATCGGATATTTGCTTAAGATGGCATTGCCGTACTGCCGCCTCGGATGGCCGGTCCGCACCGGGTCCATATCCAGGTTCGCGCCGAACGCCGTATACATGCCAAGGCGGCCTCCAAGCCAGGCCACTTGGTCAACAAAAGAACTGCGGGATGAAAAATAGCGGTCCACTTCCTGAAGGCCGATGATATCGGCATCCGCTCCCTCGATTACCAGGGCGGTCTTTTCCAGATTCACGCGCCCGTCCATCCCTAAACCGTGAGCAATATTAAATGACATGATTTTAACAGGAACAATCGCTTCAACCTGTTTCTCATTCATACAATTCTCTCCTTTTGGCTCTTTCTAAGCACCGGCAAACAACTAATTGCCTTGAGTATAGCAAGCCAAGGTTTCGCCAGAGTTACCCTCGTGTAAAAGATTGTTAAGAATATGTAAAAAGCAGCCCTGCATTGGCGCAAGGCTGCTTTTTTTTATTGGGAATGGCCGGTATAGACGTTGATTGCATCCCGCAGGAAGCGTGCTGCTCCCGGTTGCACTTTGTCGTAGTAAGCCGAAAAGCGCGGGTCATCGGTATACATCTGCGCAAGGCCGGCGTGCGCTTCTTTGCTGTAGGACGGCCAAGTAAACATCAGCCATTGCTTGTGCAGCTCTGCCGCTTTTTGGGCCATCGGGCCGGCGGGGTCTCCGGTCTGGATGGCTGCCGCCAATGCTTCGAGCACTTCCGTTTCCAAACGGGCGAACCGCCCGTAAGTTTCCTCGCTCATGCCCATCATTTTCGCATTCGATTCGTTGACGGTATCATCGCCGTATCTCTCGCGGATTTCCTTGCCGTACTGCTGTTCATTTTCTTCGATCAGCGCTTTCTTGAAGCCTTCGAATTTTTCATGGTCCTTCATCTGGCTCATCCCTTCCGCTGCGGAAATGGTCTTTTCCACATTAGTGATCAGGAGGTCCAGCTGGCGGCGCTTTTCAAGAAGCTGTTGCCGGTGGCTTTTCAAAGCGGCTGGACCATCAAAAGCAGGATCATTGACGATTTTCTTGATTTCTTCCAATCCCAGGCCAAGCTCGCGGTAAAAGAGGATTTGCTGCAACTTGTCCACTTCCTGCCGCCCATAGAACCGGTAGCCTGCCGAGCTCTTCCTGGCCGGTTCCAAAAGTCCGATTTCGTCGTAGTACCGCAGCGTCCGGGTACTGACGCCCGCCGTCTGGGCCAATTGCTGAACCGTGTATTCCATCGCTTCACCTCCTGATAAATCCACTTTATACCTTTACGCTGCGTCAAGGTCAAGCCGGAATTTCAGGTTAATTGCTGTTGGGCAAATTCCCGGTAAAGCTCATGGGAACGGCTGAGCTCTGCATGCGTCCCCATGCCGGTGACCCGGCCATTTTCAATAAATACAATTTTATCGGCATCGACGATGGTCGACAGCCGGTGGGCGATGACAAAAGTGGTGCGCCCTTCCATCAGGCGGCTTAACGCCTGTTGGACAATCCCTTCAGATTGGCTGTCGAGGCTTGCAGTGGCCTCATCCATCATCAGGATTTTCGGATCCCGCAAAAAAGCCCGTGCAATTGCAATCCGCTGGCGTTGGCCGCCGGACAGTTTGACGCCGCGCTCCCCTACTTGCGTATCCAGTCCTTCCGGGAAATTCCGGATGAATTCTTCGGCATACGCCATGCCGGCTACCCGCCACAGCTCACCGTCAGGCACCGTTTCCGCATTTGGCAAGCCGTAAGTCAGATTTGCCCGGATGGTGCCGCCCATCATGGCACTTTCCTGTGACACATAGCCGATTTGGCCGCGCCAGGAATTCAGCGTCAGCTGGCTGATCGGGGTATCCCCGATTGTGATGTGCCCGGAATCCGGTTCGTAAAACCGTTCGATCAAGCCGAAAACAGTCGTTTTGCCGCCTCCACTCGGGCCGGCAAAAGCAATCATATCGCCCGGATGCGCTTCAAACGAAATGCCGTCTATTACCGGAGCTTCTTTTTCATATGCGAAGCTTACATTTGAGACGCGGAGCGGCAGCCCCCTTATATCCATCTCAATGCCCTGCTGGCCTTCCTCAAGCGGCAGTGCCAGGATTTCGATGATCCGCTCAGTCGCCCCTTTCGCTTTCTGGAGCTCTGTAAAGAACAGCGCAAACGTCGTCATCGGCATGACGATCTGGAACAAATACAAGAGAAACGCCACCAGAGAGCCGGTCGTCATCGTCCCTTCTGCTACACGGATGCCCCCATAGCCGATGATCATCACAATGACCGCCATGACGACGGTGTACATGAGCGGGGCGATCAACGCGTAGATTTTCGCTTCCTTCAGGCCGATGCGGAAGAGTTTTTGAATGCCGGCCAAACCGCTTGCTTCTTCCACCTCTTCAGCCGTCGAAGCTTTCATCAACCGGATTTCGCTCAGGGTTTGCTGGACCTGTCCGGTGAAAACGGCGGTTTCATCCTGCAGGCTGCGCGAGATTTTCGCCATCTTCCGGCCAAGCGGAATCATGACCGCAATGGTGACTGGCACGGACAGCAGCATGATTCCTGTCATTTTCCAATCGAGCACTAGGAGGATGATGACTGCGCCGATAATGGAAATGATGCCCGTGACAAATTGCGGGAAACGGTCGGTGATCAAGTTCCGGACGATTCCGGTATCGTTGACCACCCGGCTGACGGTCTCGCCGCTTGCCTGCCTTTCAAAGTAAGAAACGCGCAGCCGGATCAGGTGGATCCACATCCGCTCCCGCAACCCGGCAACAATCTTTTGTCCCACCATGCTCAATAGATAAATCGATACCCCATTGATCACGGCTTGCAGGATAAAAGCTGCCACCAAACCGGCAACAAGTGCAGGAGACACGGCTTCAATCGAGAACCCGTCGACCAAGCTTTTGGTCAATAGGGGCACCGCAAGGCCGACCAATGTTGTAACGATACTCGATGCCAATCCGATGGCCAGCGCCCATTTCGGGGTCTTCAGCGAAAGGATCAAGGAAAGGAACGGTTTCAAAGCCGTTTTTTCTCGTTGGTTTTTCATCAATAAAAACTCCTGTTCCTAGCCGTTTTCAGGCAACTTGGCATAAATGCATGTATCTGTCAGGCGCTTGCCGTCAACCGACCATTCATCGTTGCGCAGGAGCCCTTCCAGCTGGAAGCCCAATTTTTCCGGTATAGCCCGGCTTTTCGTATTGGCCGCATCGCAGCGGATTTCCAGGCGGCAGCATCCGAAGCCATCCATTGCCAGATCTGCCAATGCGCTCACCGCTTCTGCCATATATCCGAATCCACTCTGCCGGGTATCGATCCAGTAGCCGATTTCCATTTTCGGCATATCCCATTCAATGTCATGGAAACCGGTCGAACCAATGAAGCCACCCGTTTCTTTATTGAAAATTAGGTAGCGCAGCACTTCTTTCTTCAAGAAATGGACATGCGCTTCCAGTGTATTGATTTCCGTTTCTTCAAGGGAAGGCAAGTGCCGGGCGAATGGAAGCCACTGCTGCAAGTCGTCGAAGGACGCCCGGATTGCAGCATTCACCTTTTTGCCGTCCCCTGGCCGCGGCATGCGCAGCAGAAGACGCTCTGTTTCAATTTCTTCCGGCACTTCCGGTAACTTTAAAACCATATGCCATCTTCCTTTTCCATTAGTTTAAGCAGCGGTGATTTTCCGGTCTTTCGGCAAACCGAGTCCGATCAAGCCGATCAGCGGCAGGAACGACACCACCACCATTGTTTCAAATACACCGATGCGGTCCATCAAGATCCCGATGACCACACCGCCGATTGCACCCATGCCAAATGCCAGCCCGACGGTCAATCCGGACATTGTGCCGATTTTGCTCGGCACCAATTCCTGCGCGTAGACGACGGTCACTGAGAAGCTCAGCATGATGAAAAAGCCGATCAGCACGAGCAGAATGATGACCGCAAGCAATGGTACGTAGGGGAGGATCACCGCAAGCGGAATCGGCACCAAAAGCGACAGCACGATAACATTTTTCCGCCCGATCTTATCCGCCAGAGGGCCGCCAAAAAAGGTTCCCGCCGCTCCGACCGCGAGGAACAGGAAAATATAAAGCTGCCCTTTCTGGATGGACAAGCCATATGCGTCCATCAAATGAAAAATATAAAAGCTCGTCATGTTCGTCACGTAAAACGAACGCGCGAAAATGATGATCAGCAGCAGCGCGAGCGCCACCCCGACTTGCTTCCGGGTAAGTTCTGGAAGCGAAGACAGGAATGCTTTCTTTCCTTTGTTCGCCCGTTCGCGCACCAGCTGCGCCCGATACCAGATTGAAATGCGCGACAGGATGAATATGCCAAGCGCTGCCACAAACAAGAACAGCGCCGCGCCCCGCTGGCCGAGAGGCACCAGGATAAATGCGCTGATCAATGGCGCCAGCGCCTGGCCGGAATTGCCGCCGACCTGGTAGATGGACTGGGAAAGCCCTCGGCGATGCCCTGCCGCCATATAAGAGACGCGGGACCCTTCAGGATGGAAGACCGCTGAGCCGAGCCCGAGGAACATCACCGACACGAGGATCATCCAATACTCCGGCGCAAAGGCGAGCCCGGCCATGCCGAGAAACGAACTGGTCATGCCGAGCGGCAAGGCGAAAGGCATCGGTTTTTTATCGCTGATAAAGCCGACCACCGGCTGCAGCACCGACGCCACGATATTTAGCGCAAAAGCGATCAAGCCAAGCTGTGTAAATGTTAAGCCGAGGTCGGCTTCAAGAATCGGGAACATCGCCGGAATGACTGCCTGGAGCGAATCATTAAGCAAGTGGCATGCCCCCATGGCGAACATGACCGGATAAACCGGATTGCCGATTCCTTGGGAAGTTATCGTTTTCGTCACCTGAAGGCCTCCTCTATAAAATCAGTTGTCTCCATTATAGGATATTTTGCCAGTCCAAAGCATTTTTCAGCCATGAAAAAACACTTGCGGAAAAGATTCCGCAAGTGTTTCAAGCTGTCTTGAGTTGCTGCCAGTTTTCCAGCCGCTTGTCGAGAACAAAATTCCCGAACGGAATGAATGCCACCGCCACTGCCGCCACCGAGAAACGGAACGGCCACCTTGCCACGAACGTCATATAGACGATCATCAAACAGTAAAGCGTGAACAGCCCGCCGTGGATGGCGCCGACTACGCTTACCGCTTCCGGAAAGCCGAAAAAGTATTTTAACGGCATTGCCAAAAACAGCAATACCAACAGCGATCCACCTTCAATAAATCCCATGAACCGAAACTTCTGCAATGCGTTCTTAATCATCATTTCCCCTCGCAATCTGTATCTATTATAAAAGCGGATCGCTTCCCAAACAAACATCAAGCGGTGCAGCCCTTGAATAAATGCTGAACCGCTTCAAAATTCCGCCACAAATATATTGGTGAACTTAACAATAAGGTTTCTATACATCGCTTAGGCGCTTAGGGCACGCCGGCGCTGGTGCCATGCAGTGAAAGCTGATATCATCACTTTTTTCGTAACGCTATCTAAGATATGGAGCAAAACAGCGCAGAAAACCGTACTGTTTCTGCATCGTTACGCAAGCTTTGAAACATGAAAGTGCACTGCTCCTGCGCGAAGGAGCAAGCGATTTTAAGCAGCTGTTTTGCGGAATATCGATAGTTAAAGAATATTTAAATCAATTTATTTAAATCATCAGTCCAACTTCACAAACAGGACTTTTAAGTAATCGCCTTCTTTGAACTCCTTGCGCACCCGGAAATCCGGCGGCAGCGTGAATTCTTCAACAATGCGGTATTTCCTTCCTTCTTCCTTGAACGCCTTTTCAATAAATCCTTTGAATTTCTTCATGCCGAAAGACGCGCTATTGGTCGAAGCGACGATCAGGCCCTTCTGTTCCGTAATGGCAATCGCTTCTTTCATCAAATTGGTATAATCCTTCGACGTGCTGAACGTGTACTTTTTCGAGCGGGCAAAGCTTGGCGGGTCGAGGACGACCACGTCGAACTTCAGCTCTTTGCGCTTGGCGTACTTGAAATAATTGAAGACATCCATGACCAGGATGTCCTGGCTTTCGTAATCGATGCCGTTAACGCTGAATTGTTCGATCGTCTTGCTGTTGCTGCGCTTTGCGAGGTCGACGCTTGTGGTCTTAGCCGCCCCACCGATCGCCGCTGCCACCGAAAATGCTCCGGTATACGAAAAGGTGTTCAGCACCGTTTTGCCGCGCGCATACTTTTCCTTCAAGGCATTCCGGACGTCCCGTTGGTCGAGGAAGATTCCGGTCATGGCCCCGTCGTTCAAATAAACAGCAAAATTAATGCCATTTTCTTTGACGATCAACGGAAACTCCCCGCGCTCGCCTGCCACAAAATCATCTTCTTCGATGTACTGCCCTTTTGTATCAAAACGCTTTTTCTGGTAGATCCCTCTGCAGTCTGCCACATTCTGCAATGCGGAGATAACTTCGTCTTTGAATGTATAGACGCCCTCACTATACCAGCTCAATAAATAAAAGCCGTCATAATAATCGATCGTCAAGCCGCCGAAGCCATCCCCTTCCCCATTGAAAAGGCGGAACGCCGTAGTGGACGGGTCATTAAAAAAACCTTGGCGGTGTCCGAATGCTTCTTTCAGCGTTCGTTCGATAAAAGCCTGGTTGATCGCTTCGTCTTTATTGCGCGTCAGCACCCAGCCATACCCTTTGTTCTGCTTGCCATAATAGCCTTTTGCCAAGAAACGGCCTTGGCGGTCATTCAATTCGAGGATTGCTCCTTCAGTTGCCAGCCCTTCAACATCTTCGAGCGCTTCTTTTGTAATCAGCGGAAAGCCCCGCTGGAATTCCGCCTTCGCTTTATCTGTCACAGTTATTGAAATTTCCTGTCTCATAGCCACTCATCCTATCTGTAAAAACCGATTTTCTTCTTCTCAGTGTAATACAAAGCACCCGCCAATCATACCGGCACGCCCAAGAAATTGCGCCAGCCGGTTGCGGTTTCACAGAGACCAGGAGCGGCAGCGCAAAGGGGCTTCGGCAAAAAACGGAAGCGTTTCAGCGATATATCGTATAAAGTATTTTTCAATTTCCACAAAATGGTGTATAATTTTAACTATTGAAGCAATAGAAAGGGTGCTCTTGTTATGCCGATTCCCGTAGATCACGCAAAACCAGTCCGTCTTACAGCTAAGGAAAGTGCATATAACCAATTACAGCAATGGATTATTGATGGCACCTTACAGCCTGAAGAAAAGTTGATCGATACCGACTTGGCCCAGGCGTTGAACTTGAGCCGGACCCCCATCCGGGAAGCGCTCCAATTGCTTGAAGTCCAAGGTTTTGTTGAAATGTTCCCCGGAAAAGCGACACGGGTGACCCCGGTCGACAAGGAAGACCTGAAAACCTTATTGCCGCCCTTATCCGCTTTGCAGGCCCTTGCGGCTGAACTGGCGATTCCCCACCTTGATAAAGGGGGTATTGAACGCCTCCAAGAAACCAATACCCGTTTCCTGGAAGCCATCGAGTCCAAAGACAATTTTGCTGCCTTGAAAATTGATGAGGAGTTTCACAAGTGCATTGTCGATGCCGCGCAAAACCCTTACGTGGAAACGATTCTCAACAGCCTGCAAGCCCATGTCAGAAGGCAGTTCTATCATCATTCCCTCATCCTGACTGCACATTCCGCAGATGAACACGCACGCATTATTGCAGCGTTGAAAAAGAAGGACACGGAAAAAGTGGCCAAACTCATGAAAGAAAACTGGATTCGCACCGTTGACGATCTCTCCCTATAGCAATAGAAAAAAGCTGTCCCGCAAGCAAAACTTGCAGGGCAGCTTTTTGTATTTCAAGCCAGCCCGATTTTCGGGCCGGCCATCAAACTCCGTTTACGCTTAGTGGCGTGCCGTTTGTACATTCAGACTTCTCCGGCTCCGGGCAATCACCGCAGCAATCGCAATGGTGATGACAGCCGGCACCAGCCAGCCGAGCCCGTCGCTGTAAAGCGGGAGCGTAGAAGCATAAAAGTCGATCACGGACTGCAGCCACGCGGGATTTGAAACCCCAAGCGAAGCAGTCAATGTCTTCAGCCCATCGACTATGGCGATGAAGAACGTCACGGCCATGGCCGAAATGTACACCAGGCGGTCGTGCTTGAAAAGAGGCGAAAGGAATGCCAGCATGATCAGCACGATAGCGAGCGGGTACAAGAACATCAATACCGGCACTGAATAAGTGATGATGTTTGAAAGTCCGGCGTTGGTAACAACAAGTGAAAACACGGAAAAAATTACGACAAACATTTTATAGCTTACTTTCGGCAATAGCTTATGGAAATATTCAGCATTGGCTACTGTCAAACCGATTGCAGTCGTCAAACACGCAAGCGTGATGATGACTGCCAGCAGCAAAGCCCCGAACGTGCCAAAGTAATGGGAAGAAGCGCCGCTCAGGACAGGTCCGCCTGTATCGAACATGCCAAGTGTCCCTACACTTGTCGCTCCAAGATAAGCGATTCCTGTATATACCACAGCCAAAAGGCCGGCTGCGACAATGCCGCTCTTCATGGTTGCAGAAAGGATGCCTTTCGGTGAAGTGACGCCTAGTTTACGGACTGTCGCAATTACGATAATGCCGAACACCAACGATGCGAGAGCGTCCATAGTGTTGTAGCCTTCCGTAAACCCTTTAAGGAACGAACCGCTTGCGTACGCTTCTTGAGGCGCTCCGATCGCGCTCATCGGATTGACGATCGCCATGATCAATAATGCTGCCAGCGTCAATAAAATAGCCGGTGATAAGAATTTGCCGATATTGTCAACTAACTTCGACGGGTTCAGCGACACCCATAACGAGATTCCGAAGAAAATCAGCGAAAAGAGCGGCAGCCCGATAGCCGCAAACTCTTGCCCTATGAACGGCGCGATGCCGATTTCATATGAAACGGCGCCCGTTCTCGGCAATGCGAAGAATGGCCCGATCGTCAAATACAAAAGAGACGTGAACACCACACCGAAGATCGGGTGGACACGGCTTGATAAATCCTGCAGATCGCTGCTTTTCGAATACCCGATCGCCAGGATGCCAAGAAGCGGCAGCCCAACTCCGGTAATCAGAAATCCGAAGATCGCCATTCCGACTTCAGTTCCAGCGGCTTGTCCCAATTGAGCAGGGAAGATCAAGTTCCCGGCACCGAAAAACAAAGCAAACAGCATCATGCCGATTACGGCATATGCATTAAACGATAATTTCTTATCCATCTTTCTTTCCTCCTTGAGATATAAATCTAAGCTTAATTAAAATATAAAATACAATCCCAAAATAACGTTTCGAGCCCCTAAATTCTGCATGCAATATATCGCACTAACTCATAATACAACATTAACTAGAAAAATCAACATATACTGCTCTAAATTTTCAGAAAAACTGTCTATTTTGTGAATAAGGAATTTCTTCCTTTTTTATTGAAATAATTTTTATGCATCAAGCCGAATTTATTTGCGTGCAACAAAAGGCTGAGCCGCACAGCGATGCGATTTTCATTTGCTTCTTTTCCCTTTGGCCAGTGCAGTAGAAGCGCTTTCTCTTTTGCAGGCTCTTGGACTGCTGCATCCGACAGCCTGAACTTTATGCGCATAGAAAAAACGGCCCGCCATATCAGCGCAGCCGTTGTTTCTGAAAATGTTTTTTTAAAAAGCTAAACTCCCTGCCAGCCGCCTCGAACTTTAATACCTCAAAGCCGCTACCGATTTTTTGATGATGATGCCTTTCAAATCATAGCCTTTTGTTTTCAAGTATTGCTCAATGCCCCTTTTGGCGATGTCGATATTGTTTTTGGGACCAATGGTGACATGGCTGATGGGCAGCTTCTCTTCAAAATTCACAGCAATATAAGGGATGATGACACCATTTCGCGCCCGGAAACTGACATTTGCCGGTGCTTCAGCAAGATGGTGGATCATTGCAATCCGGTATTCCTCTTCACTTGCAAAAGCCGGTTCTTTGAAAAAGATGGCGCATGTCGCCACGACCGTAAAAAAATGTTTCTCCAACACGCCTTCTGCTTCCTGCCCGGCGAATTCGTCCAACAATTGAAAGGTCCCGAGCAGCAGCCCCATTAAAATCAGCTCCTGTTTCTGGCGGCTGTACTCGACGAGGCCATGGAGGAGCGTGCCGTCTGCCGGGGAACGTTGTATGCCGGACAACAGCTCGTCCCTCGAAAATCCGAGGTTATAGCCTTCCCCTTTGGCATAATTGTACCAAAGCGCCAGTGAATCCGGTGAATAGGACATGGAAAAAACATAAACTTCAAAACCGCCGTCTTCAATCTCTGACAAAAAACGGGCCATCGCTCTTTCCAAATCACCGATGAAGCGGTGCCACCGTTCCTTGTCTTGAGGTATATCCATTTTTTCCAGAACCGCTTTCAGCACATCCCTGAAATAAAACAGTTCACTCGAATCATTCAGGAACGTTCCTTTGCTCATCCACAAATTATTGGTTTCAACCATCCCCATCAAACTGTGGATGCCGGTGTAATGATAAAGTGTCTGCTTGTATTCATCCGTTTTCTGGATCTGCTTTTCGATTTCATTCCGGAACTGCGCTTCCAACGCTTTCGCCAAATCAGTTTTCCCCACCAATGGCAGCCCCTTTCTTTAAAAAGTCTGTTCATTGGTCTCCTTATTCCCGAATGGCGCCGGTTCAAACGATTTAACCGCCCGGATTTCCGGCTGTATACACTTCTTCGTATGGCTGGACGATGACGAACCCTTCTCCGCTAAACTCCATCTGGATCGACTCGCCGCTTCCGCGCCCTAGGAATGTCCGAAGCGTCACATCCGTCCGGAATTCAGGCTTCAGATTTCCAGACCAGGCGACTGTCGCATTGGGGTCCGTCAATACCGTCTCTCCCGGCCGCACCAAAAGCGTCAACGGTTCGTAATGGGAAGTGATGGCTACCCGGCCTTTGCCTTGCAGCGTCACATTGAACAGCCCGCCGGCCATGACACCGGCCATTTTCCGCATCATCTTGATTTCCCACTGGATTCCCGGCTCAAAAGCGAGCAAATCATTGCCGTTGACAGTGATGGCTTCGCCGTTCAATTCGAATATCGTGATTTTCTTGCCTTTGTCCGCCAAATACAGCCGGCCTCGGCCTGTCGCCTTCATCAAAGACGTGCCCTCGCCGGTCAATGCTTTTTTGAACATCGTGCCCACACCGTGTTCAAGCATCCGCTCCCGCTCGAATTTGATCTGCCCCGTGTAGGAAATCATCGACCCGGCTTTGGCCCAGACCATATCCTGCAGATTCACTTCCAGTATACGCGGTGTTTCGAGCTCGAAATAATCGTTCTCCTGTTCATCCTGCTTTGTCTGGCGAATAAACTCCTCAATCGTGTAGTTGCCCATTTCCAACTCCCCTTTCTTCTCTTTCCTTACGTATGCCGCAGATTAAAGTTTCAATTGCAGAAGCGAAAACCGGCTTTTCCAGCCCCGTCCGGCAATTTCATTTCGCCGTAGCCGCTGAAATGCGGTAAAATAATCTACTATGGAAAGAACTTTCCGGCGGCTTTGGCCGCAGCCCTTTGAAGGAGCAAAACCTGATCTTATCAATTGGCGCCGGTCCAAGGCGCTTACCCGACTATTTCCCTGAAAGGCGCGTGGCCGATGAAATTCCTCATCATTTTTATCCAACTCATCGTTTTATACGGTTTCTATCTGGCAGGCGAGTGGCTGCGCAACTGGTTCAACTTGCCGCTCCCCGGCAGCATCATCGGCTTCCTGCTTCTTTTTGCGGCCCTGTTGCTGAAAATCTATCCCCTCCGCTGGATCGAATCGGGAGCCCAGTTCCTGCTGGCCTTTTTATCCTTATATTTCATTCCGGCAACAGTGGGCGTCATGCAATACGGAGACGTCTTTACCGGAAAGGGGCTGTGGCTGATTGTGATTGTCATGGCCAGCACCTTGCTGACCATGGCCGTTTCAGCTCTCCTTAGCCAATGGGCTTCACGCCGCAGCGCAGAAAAGGAGGCGAATTAAGAATGGAGCTCTTTCTTCTCGCCGGATTGTTTGCCGGCCTTACCACCGTTGCCTACCTCTTTTTCAACAGCCTGTACGTGAAATACCGCTGGACCTTATTGACGCCTGTACTGACCACGACGGTCGCATTGATTGCCATCCTGTTGGCTTTCGATATCCCTTATAGCCGCTATATGCTGGGCGGCCAATGGATCGGCGCGCTGCTCGGCCCTGCCGTTGTCGCTCTCGCCGTTCCGCTGTACAAACAGCGCAGCCTGCTCGCACGGAATTTGTGGCCAGTGGCGGCCGGCGTTACAGCGGGCGCCCTTGCCGGCATGCTCAGCGGCGCGTTGTTGGCCAAGCTATTGCGATTTTCAAATGAAATGGTCATGACCATTCTGCCGAAATCGATTACTACACCTGTAGCAATGCAGCTGGCTGAAGGGCTTGGCGGCATTCCTTCATTGGCCGCCGTATTTGTCATGATTGCGGGTTTCACGGGCCTCATCATCGGTCCGCGGCTTTTGAAGCTGCTTGGCGTCGAATCCCCGATCGGACGCGGGATCGGCCTCGGCTCTTCCGCCCACGGCCTTGGAACGGCGAAAGCATTCGAGTACGGCATCGAAGACGCTTCCATGAGTTCCGTTGCCATGACATTGAGCGCGGTCGTCGGCTCCTTTCTCGGCCCTGTCATCGTTTGGCTCTTTTTCTCGTAACGTAAACGAAAACTATCGTAAACTAATAAGAGGCTATCCTAGAAGGGCTGCTGTCCATTGCGGCGGACGCTTTCCGGGGGCTCGCGCCGAACTAACAAAGAACTTGTGCTCCTGCGCAAGCTCGTCGCAAATACTTGCCCTCGCAAGCTTCGGTCAAGCATTGACTGGCGTCCGAGTGGATTTCGGCACTTCGCTGGCCCGCTGGGAAAACCGGTGCTCCTGCATCGCTTCGCTGCTTCGTCGCAAACAAGTTGGCCGAACTACCTTCGGCCAACTTGCTCGCCGCCTTCATTCCCATCAGCCGTTTATAGAATATGGAAAAGACCAAAGGAGAAAAAGTGCGGCTTTTTCTCCTTTGGTCTTCAATTTTGGACTTTTTGGATAGCCCTCATTCCAGATTCAATTGCCATGACACGCCGAAACGGTCGACGAGCCAGCCGAATTTCCGGCTGAATGGATATTCGCCGAGCGGCATCAATTCTTCGCCGCCTTCGGAGAGTTGGCTGAAGCTCCGGTCGATTTCCGCGGCACTCGTGCAGTTGACGAACATGGAGATTGCCGGCGTAAACGTAAATTTATGTTCAATCGTGCTGTCGATGCACATAAACGCCTGGCCGTTCAGCTTGAACTGTGCTTTCATGACGGATCCGTCCAAGTTATAAGTGATTTCATCAATATCCGAATCTGCAAAAACGGAGGTGTAGAATTTCATCGCTTCTTCCGCCTGGCCTGTGAACATCAAAAAGGGAACGATTTTCGGGAGTGATTGAGCCATTTTTTATTCCTCCTTCATAATTTGCCGATATCTCTTCTGTTGTATCCCATAAAACCGATCGCTGCCAACACCACTGCAGCTGCCGTCAATCCAATTGCCTGGACCGTATCAAACTCTTCAATCGGCAGGCCTGATACGTATCCGAAAGGAGTCAGTTTCCCGACCCATTCCTCAAACTGGAACAGGTTGCCAAGATAGATGATGAAAAACGAGACGGCCAGGTAGAACCAAATGGCCCCTGTGAACCGCGGCGCCCAGCCAAGAAGCAGCACTGCCAGCCCGACCATGGCCCAAAGTGCCGGCAGATACGCAAGCGCCGCCTGGTAGGCCATGCCAACATCGAACCCTTCTGCCACCATGGCATTGGCAGTGGTGCCAAAACCCAGGCCTGCCAATGACAGCATGATAAAGCTGGCAGCCAAAGAAATCACCAAATAACTGCCCAGCAGGCGGCTTCTCGATACCGCCCTTCCCAGAATGTGTTCGATCCGTCCGTTCTTCTCTTCTCCCTTCAATTTCAAGATGGCCATCAGTACAGGAATGGCGCAGAAAATTCCCATGACCGACATCAATATCGGCACAAATTGTTCAATCAGGGAAAAGCCTTCTTTCGGCACCAGCAAATCCTGCATGATTTCCACATCGGCAAAAAAGGAATCCATGTCGCCCATTACCGATCCGTAGGAAACACCCAGTACATACATCCCGACTGCCCAGGCGATCAGCCCCGTACGCTGAAGCCGAAAGGCCAGGCCCAGCGGACCTTGCAAAAGGGCGGAAGCACGGAGCCGCCCGGGCCTTGCCGGCAGGAAGCCGGCTCCCAAATCACGGATGGAATTCAGGTACATGGCCGCCGCAACCAGCACCAGAGCGGCGCCCGCCGTCAGCAGGACCGGCCACCATATATTGTTGACGTATACTTCGGAGCGCAAAATCCATCCGAGCGGCGAAAACCAGGAGATGGTTTCATTGCTGACGTCGCCGATTGCCCGTACGATATACGCCAGCAGCAAAGCGGCAATCGAAAACCCCAAGGCGCTTCTGGAATTCTGCGCCAGCTGAGCGAAAACAGCTGTCAAAGCGGCAAAAAATATGCCCGTCGCCCCTAATGCGGCGCCGTATAAAAGCGACCCTTGCAAATCCATGCTTTCGATATTCAAGGCATACAAGCTGACGCCGATGAGTAACGCCAACAAGACATTGGCCAAAAACAGCACTTGCAGCGTTGCAGCCACATTCGACAAGCGGCCCACTGGCAAGGAACGGATCATCTCGACGCGCCCGTCTTCTTCGTCCGCACGGGTATGGCGAACGGTCAACAGCACATTCATCAAGCCTACAACAACCGCCGTCATGAGCAGCATCTGATGCGCGAGCATCGCTCCCATCGTATAATCCGCCAAACCGAAGCCTGGCCCGGTCATGGCTGTCATGGCCGGATTTTCCATTGTCGCTGCCATGGCCTGCCGTTCCTCATCACTCCCGTAAAGCCCTGTAAATGCTACGGCAATCAGCAGCGTCACGAACACAAAACCGAAAATCCAGGCCGGGAGGCGGATCCGGTCGCGCCGCAGGATAAAGCGGCTCAAGCTCCCTGTACCGTTAAATTGGCCGTTGCCCATTATCTTCCGCCTCCCGCTCCTGTTTCGGCTCTTGTTCCGCTTGCTTCATAATGGCGGATGAACAATTCCTCCAGTGTCGGCGGCGAACTTTCCAACCGCAGGATGCCGAAGCGGCTGACATAGCGGATGACGTTATCCAATTCTTCTTGGTCCACTTGAAACGACAGCGCTTCTCCCTTCTCTTTGATGCCCCGTACCCCTTTGACGCCTGCCAATTCCGGCATCGGTTCCTTGGTTTCGACCAATACGATGGTGCCGGTTAGGTGCTGGAGTTCCTTTAACGTGCCTTTTTCAATGATCTTCCCTTGCCTGATAATCGCCACTTTATCGCATAATTTCTCAACTTCCGACAAGATATGGCTCGACAGCAAGATGCTTTTTCCTGCCGCTTTCGCTTCCATGACCCATTCCTGGAAAATCCGTTCCATCAACGGATCGAGCCCGGAAGTAGGTTCATCCAAAATATACAGATCCGCATCTGTGGACAAGGCGGCGATCAATGCCACTTTCTGGCGGTTCCCTTTGGAATAGGTCCTGCATTTCTTGGCTGGGTCCAAATCGAATCTTTGAATCAATTCATCCCGGCGGTTTTTGCTGTTGCCGCCGCGCAATTTAATGAACAAATCGATTACTTCCCCGCCTGTCAAATTCGGCCAAAGGTCTACATCCCCGGGTACATAGCCGACCCGTTTATGAATATCGACCGCTTCTTTCCAGGCGTCTTTGCCAAAGACCGTCGCCTCGCCTTCGGTTGCTTTTAAAATGCCCAGCAGCACACGGATCGTCGTCGATTTTCCGGAGCCGTTTGGACCGATAAAGCCGTAGACTTCCCCTTTCTCCACTTCAATATCGACACCGTCCAAAGCAGCAAAATCCCCGAATTTTTTTGTCAGCCCAACCGTTTTTAGGATTGTCACTTTTCCCACTCCCCTTCTTTATAGAAACTTTTTTTTAGAATATCGAGGTACTCATAAAACTCGCTCCAATAAGGGCCGAAATCGACGGAAGCCAATTTTGCACCGCTGAGCCTGCGTACCAAGTCATTCTGGTAGCCTTCAATCGCCCACTGGATCAACCGGAAGGCCTTCTCTACATCGATACCCTCCCGGAACCTGTTTTTGTCGATGCCTTCGTAAAGCATGGCATAGCCTTTTTTCTGCATTTCTTCATATTTCTTCTGGAGGCGCGGCGGCAATCCGGCATCCTTTGCCAGCATGGCGGTACCGATAAAGTTGAAAACATGCGCATTCTCGGCCTGTGCTTTCAATTTAATGGCGGCAATTTTTTTCAGGCGCTCAATAAAATCCGGCTCCGCCAAATCCGCCATCCCGTAGTATTGCTCTGTCATAACCGTCAAACTGTATTCCACCAAGTATTCATATAGCTCTTTCTTGTTGTTGAAATAATAGAACAGCATCCCTTTGCCGATGCCCGCTTTTTTGACAATTTGATTGGTTGAAGCTTTTTCATAACCGTTTTCCGCAAATTCCCTCAAGGCCGCTTCCAGGATTTTCTGTTGTTTTTGTACGTCGAGCTTCTTGAATTTATCCATGCTCTGCCATCCTCGCATTTCTTTTTCGACCAAGGTGGTCGACTACAGTGTAATCCTCTCCAAACCCCTTCGTCAACCGTTTTATTTGAATCTTTAGACTTTAATGTAATCGGCTATAAACCTTTACTATCCCCGGCTATTCAGGTATGTTTTTAGTGAAAAGACATCAGGAGGTGCGGTACATGAAGAATTTATTGACGAAACAGGGCTTGACGCTGCTGACAGCTGCTTTGTCCCTTTCCTTATTAGCCGGCTGCGGTTCATCCCAAAGCGACAGCGGCACGGAAGAAAAAACAGCATGGGATGAAATAAAAGAAGAAGGCACATTGACTGTCGCCACTTCCGGCACATTGTTCCCGACTTCGTTCCGCGAAGAAGGCACGGATGAATTGACCGGTTTTGAAGTTGAAGTCGTGCGTGAAATCGCCAACCGGCTTGAGCTTGAAGTCGAATTCACAGAGCTTGGTTTTGATGAAATGCTGACTTCGGTCCAAACTGGAAAAGTGGATATGGCGGCCAATGACATCGAATCAACAGAAGACCGCAAAGAGAAGTTCGCATTCTCCACGCCGTTCAAATATTCCTACGGGACGGCCATCGTCCGCAAAGATGATTTGTCCGGGATCAAGACAATGGAAGACTTGAAAGGCAAAAAAGCTGCAGGTGCTTCTACCTCCGTATACATGGAAACAGCCCGTTCATATGGCGCAGAAGAAGTCGTCTACGACAATGCAACGAACGAAGTGTATTTGCGTGACGTGGCAATCGGCCGCACAGATGTAATCTTGAACGACTATTACCTCCAGACGCTTGCGCTTGCTGCATTCCCGGAGCTGAACATCACCATCCATCCGGACTTGAAATACAGCCCGTCTGAAGTGAGTGTGGTCATGAACAAAGACAACGAAGAACTCGTCGAGAACGTGAACCGCGTCATCGGGGAAATGCTTGAAGACGGCACGATTGCTGAAATTTCAGGCCAATTCTTCAATGGCGCTGACGTAACGCAGAAAGTCGAAATCGAAGAATAAGAAGGAAAATGCTGCCCTTTATGGGCAGCTTTTTTTATTGGCACAAAGCTTTCGCAGCCTGGAGCAAAAGTCATACTGAAGTTCCAGCAGCAACAGGAGTTGTTATAAATAATGATATAACTTCCCCTGAATACTTTTACTCATTCATGTGAAAACAGTATACTAGTTCCTAAGTAGTTCGAATAATCAGAGGATGGGAGATGGCAGCATGAGCTTTACGTTTTCTCCGCTCGGCGACGGGGCGATTGTCATTGAAGCCGGCACCGAAATCAATGCGGCGGTGCAAAAGAAGGTCCGGGCCATTGCAGCGCTGCTCGAAGAACGGCCGCCGGTATGGATGGTGGAATTTATCCCGGCATTTACGACAGTGGCGGTTTTTTACAATCCGCTGGCTGCTTCTTACGAGTCCGCCAAAACCGTGCTTGGCGAGCTGTTGAAACAATTGGGAGAGGCAGCAGAGTCCGCTTCCCGCACCGTGGAAATCCCGGTCTGCTACGGCGGCGAGTTCGGCCCGGACCTTGAGTTCGTGGCTGAGCACAACGGGTTAACGCCAGAACAAGTCATCGAAATCCATACTTCCGGCACGTACTCCGTGTCCATGATCGGCTTTGCGCCTGGATTCCCTTTCATCAGCGGCATGTCCGGGAAAATTGCGGCGCCGAGGCGCGATACGCCGCGTCTGCGGATTCCGGAACGCACTGTAGGCATCGCCGGCAAACAGACCGGGGTCTATCCGATCGAAACGCCCGGTGGCTGGCAATTGATCGGACGGACGCCGATCCGTTTATTCCGGCCGGAGCAGGCCATTCCAAGTCTCCTGCGGGCTGGCGACACCGTCGTCTTCCGCCGCATCGCAGAAGCCGACTACAACGCATGGGAGGAGGAGCCGAATGCTGAAGATCATTAAAAGCGGCATGCTCACGACAGTACAGGACCTCGGACGCTACGGCTTCCAGAAATACGGCGTCATTGCCAGCGGCGTCATGGACCCTTTCGCCCATCGCATTGCCAATTTGCTTGTCGGCAATGGGGAAAATGCCGCCACCCTGGAAATCTCCTTGATCGGCCCGGAAATCGAATTCGAAGCGGACACCTGCATCGCGATCTGCGGCGGCGATTTGTCCCCGGCTATCGACGGGAAAAGCTGCAAAATGTGGCGCATCCTGGCGGTGTCCAAAGGAAGCATTTTGAGATTCGGGGCGCCGAAGAAAGGGTGCCGCGCTTATTTGGCAGTTGCCGGTGGCATTTCAGTGGAAGAAGTTATGCACAGCAAATCCACCTATTTGCGGGCAGAAATCGGCGGTTTCCAAGGGAGAGCCTTGAAAGCCGGCGACCGCCTGCAGGTGAGGACGGCAGCACCGGAACGGATGGCGGCACTCCGCAAAGCCGCCACTGCCGAAATCGAATGGCAAATCCAGGCGCCGAACTATTATCATGAGCCGGTCGTCCGCCTGATGAGGGGCCGCCAATTCAATCTTTTTGACGCCCGCAGCAAAGAGCGCATTTTCTCCGATCCATTTACGGTGTCGTCCCATTCCGACCGGATGGGCTACCGGCTTGAAGGCTCCCCTCTTGCGCTGGAAACGCCGGACGAATTGATCTCGGAGCCGGTGGCGTTCGGCTCGGTTCAAGTGCCTTCAGACGGCAATCCGATCGTTTTGATGGCGGACCGGCAGACAACCGGTGGCTATCCGAAAATCGGCCAAGTGGCATCTGTCGATTTGCCGCTTATCAGCCAGTTGAATCCCGGCGACCGGATCCGCTTTAAAGAAATATCGCTCGAGGAAGCACAGAAGCGCTTGATCGATCAGGAACAGCACATCCGCCAACTAAAAATCGGAATCGACTTGAAAATGGAGGAATGGAAATGACTTTCAAAGTAGACTTGAACTGCGATATGGGCGAGAGTTTCGGCGCCTACACCATGGGCCATGATGAAGACATCCTGGATTTCGTGACATCCGCCAACATCGCGTGCGGCTTCCACGCCGGCGACCCGGCGACGATGCGCAAAACGGTGAAAATGGCGCTCGAAAAAAACGTCGGCATCGGTGCGCATCCGGGGCTGCAGGACCTGGTCGGCTTTGGCCGGCGCAACATCAGTCTGTCGCCCCAGGAAGCATATGACCTGACCGTCTATCAGATCGGGGCACTGTCGGGGTTTGTCCAAGCGGAAGGCGGAAAGCTCCAGCACGTCAAAGCGCATGGCGCCTTGTACAATATGGCAGCCAAAAATGCCGCCTTGTCCGAAGCGATTGCAGAAGCCGTCTATGACATCAACCCGGAACTCATCCTCTTCGGTTTGTCCGGGAGCGAATTGGTGAAAGCCGGCGAAAAGCTCGGCCTGCGAACCGCCAATGAAGTTTTCTCGGACCGCACCTATCAGCCGGACGGCACATTGACGCCGCGCACACAGCCGAATGCGCTGATTACGGATACCGGTACTGCCATCAACCAAGTCATACGTATGGTCAAGGAACAAAAAGTGGAAACCGTCGAACACCAGGACATTGCTATACAGGCCGAAACGATCTGTATCCATGGCGACGGTGTGACAGCACTCGATTTTGCCGAAGCCATTTCGAAATCTCTGAAAGATGCAGGAATCGGCGTCATGAAAGTGGAAGATTTCATGTAAATCAGGAGGAGAAGGAGGAGAAGAACATGAAGAACACGAACCGCAGTGTGCTGCTCGGCGCCGCGTTCCTGATGGCGACTTCCGCCATCGGGCCCGGTTTCCTGACCCAGACCACCGTCTTCACCGAACAATTGCTGGCCTCATTCGGATTTGTCATTTTAATATCCATCATCATCGATATCGGGGCCCAGACAAACATCTGGCGCATCATTGCGGTATCAGGAAAGCGCGCACAAGACATTGCCAATGATGTCCTGCCGGGCCTCGGCTACTTGCTGGCGCTGCTCGTAGTCATGGGCGGCCTTGCCTTCAACATCGGGAACGTCGGCGGCGCGGGTCTCGGGTTGAATGTCCTTTTTGGAATCGATCCGAAAATCGGCGCTTTGATCAGCGGACTGCTTGCCATCGGCATCTTTATTGTCAGAGAAGCCGGGAAAGCGATGGACCGCTTCGCCCAGATCCTTGGCTTTGTCATGATCGGTTTGACGCTCTACGTCATGTTCACAGCACAGCCACCAATCGGGGAAGCCGTTGCCAAGACATTCATTCCGGATACAATTGACATCTTCGCCATCGTGACGCTTGTCGGCGGAACTGTCGGCGGCTACATCACTTTTGCAGGCGGCCACCGGCTGATCGATGCCGGGCTTACCGGAAGAGCGGCAGTGCCGGAAGTGACGCGCAGTTCCATCTATGCCATCCTGATCGCTTCTTTCATGCGCATCATTTTGTTCTTGGCCGTTTTGGGCGTCGTCTCCCAAGGGCTTGCCCTTGACCCTTCCAATCCGCCGGCTTCCGTGTTCCAATTGGCAGCCGGAAATATCGGCTACAAGATTTTCGGCGTCGTCATGTGGGCGGCGGCTGTCACTTCGGTCGTCGGTGCGGCTTATACATCCGTTTCCTTTATCCGCACATTCAGTCCGGCGCTTGAAAAATACAACCGCTTTTTGATCATCAGTTTCATCGTCATCTCGACGACGGTTCTCGTCATTGTCGGACAGCCGGTCCTCATTCTCGTCCTTGTCGGCTCGCTGAACGGCTTGATCTTGCCGCTGGCTCTCGGCGTCATGCTGGTGGCAGCACATAAATCGAAAATTGTCGGGGATTACAAACATCCGCTCTGGATGACCATTTTCGGTGTCGTCATTGTGATTGCCATGTCCTGGATGGGCATTTACACCTTATCGAACGGCATTCCGCAGCTTTTTAAGTGATTATGGAAAATTACAGAAAACCGGTTGAGCGGCTTTCTGCCCAGCCGGTTTTCGACACGTTAGGATGGATACCATTTGAAGCAAACATCTTCCAGGCATTATACTGCCCAGCTATTCATGACGCTTATCTCGGCAATTGGCTGGTCGGTAGCGGTCTATGCCGCTTTCGGCGTCCAGCCGGTCAGAGATCCGTATGAATTGCTTTTTTTAATCGCCTTTATTTTTATCGCTGAATATTTTCCCATGCCTTTTCAAAAAGGAAATTCCTCTTTAACTTTTCCGATCGTCTACCTGGCGTATCTGCTCTATGGAATTGAAATAACGTCCGTCTTATATTTTTCTGCGGTCTTGTTTACGACTTTGATCAATCAACGGCCGCTCCGAATCATCTTTTTCAATCCTGCCCAGCTGGTCCTCAGCTTGTTTTTGGCGGATAAAATCACAACTTGGGCAGTCCCTCAGCTAGGGCTTACAGATTCCGCATTGAGCATTTTCTTTTTACTGCTGTTTATCGGTTCTTTTTACCTCATCAACAACGGAATTGTCGATATCGTCCTGTTGCTTAGGCCGGAAAAGTACACATTTTCTACTTGGCTCCAGAAGAGCCGGGCGGAGCTTTTCAGTTTTTCCATTTCCATGGTTTATGGCATGCTGCTTCATTATCTCGGCAATCAAAACCGGGGCGACGGAGACATTTTAAGCTACTTCTTCTTTTTATCTCCTTTGATCTTCCTGGCAATCATCAGTTCCGTCATCATCCGGCTGAGTGCTGACAAGCTAAGGCTGAAAGCTTTGTTCCACTTTTCATCAGAATTGAACAAAGCCATTCCGATCTCCGGCTGGGAAAACGAAATTAAAGGGCTGATCAAAGAAGTGGTGTCTTACGAAGAAAGCTATTTGTTGACCCGCGACGAAAAGGGCAATTGGAATCTGGCAATAGCCGACGGCGACTTGGCGCTTTCCAAGGAAGCTGCAGTTGCCGCAGCTTTGGATCAAGTGAAGTCCACCACGGTCTACAATAAAAGCGACATCCATCTGTCGCCGCTCGCCCAGCATTTCAATCCGGCTATCCAATCAGCCGTATTTGCTCCGCTCATTTTTGAAAACGAATTAGTGGGCTGCTTGATCATGGCAAAAACCCGTACAAACAGCTTTATTGTAGAAGATGTCCATTCAATTTCGACCATTGCCAATCAATTGGCGATTTTTTTGAAAACGCAGATGCTTTTTTCCGAAAAAGAACAGCGGATTTTATTGGAAGAGCGCAACCGCATCGCCCACGACATTCATGATGGCATCGCCCAGATTCTTGCGGGGGCCGTAATGAAATTCGATGCCGCCGCCAAAAAGATCCACTCCCATCCGCAAGATGCACAATGGCTGGTCAATGACAGCAATAACATCCTGCGCGGCGCACTCCAGGAAATACGGGATTCCATTTATGCATTGCGCCCGTATCCGACTGAACAGCATGGCCTTTATATGGCTATCAAAAATAAGATTGAAGAATTGAACCGGGATAAAGCCCTCGATCTCGATATCACTTTTGAAAGCCGGGGCATACAGCCGAAGCTGAATTTGGTAGCGGAAAAAGCGATTTTTTCGATTATCCAGGAAAGCCTGCATAATTGCATCAAACATGCATGTGCCCGGAAAGTCGGCATTTTGCTCAACTATCAACGCGATCAGATATTGCTGACGGTCAAGGACGACGGAATCGGTTTTTCGCTATATGAAGCCATGACAGCGGCTATGAAAGAACCACATTACGGAATTTTACAGATGAACGAAGACGCAGAAAAAGTAGGAGCCGCGTTTCAGATAGAAAGCAGTAAGAACAACGGCACCGAAATCTTTGTCAGAATACCGAAAGCGGGATTTAAAGGGGGACAATCAAAGTGATCGAAGTAATGTTAGTGGATGATCATGCCATTCTGAGAGATGGGCTGAAAACGATGATCGGGCAGGAAGAGGATATGAAAGTCATCGGCGAAGCAACCGGGGCTGCGCAATTAAAAACAATGCTGCCGAATCTCCAACCGGCAGTAGTCATAATGGACATCAATATGCCGGAAACAAACGGCATCGAATTGACCAAATGGGTAAAGGCCAAGTATCCCGACATTAAAGTTATTGTATTGACGATGTATAAAGATGATGAATACTTCATGGCTGCTATCCGGGAAGGGGCCAATGGCTATTTGCTGAAAGACTCACCTTCTGAAGAAGTCATCTCGGCTATCCGGTTGGTGAGCCAGGGGGAATCCGTCATTCCGCCGACAATGACCAAAAAGCTGTTATCCCTTCACCATGCTAATCACAAAGAAGAAGACAATTCGTTGACCCCAAGAGAAATGGAAGTGCTTCTCGGACTTGTTGAAGGCCTGTCGAACAAAGAAATTGCAGACCGGCTTTTTATCAGTGATAAGACCGTCAAAATTCATATGAGCAATATTTTCAAGAAACTCAATGTTAAAAGTCGTTCTCAAGCGCTGATTTACGCGGTCCAACATAAACTCGTACCCTTGCTGTAAAAACTGAAGGCGACCCAGATTACTACTAAAGTAGTAACCGGGGTCGCCTTTTTAACTAATGAAAATACACCTCTTGGTGAATAGCGGAAATATCCGGACCATGACATGATTGACAAGACAAAATATTGCGACTCTTAAAGGAGAGAAATCCATGAAAAAAACCTTCTACGCCGCAACAGCCCTTCTTCTTTCTCTAATATTGATCTTCCTGCCTGCCGGAACGAGCCAGCCAGCTGCTTCCGCTTCTGCGGGAACAATCATTGATCCGCTGTTGGCGCCGCTGCTCCAAGAGAAAAATCTTTCGGGCCCCATCCAAGTCATCATTACGTTCCGGGACACCGAAAAAGTTAACCCTGAACACCTTCAGCTGTTAACGGACTTAGGCATCAAGACAGGCATCTCCTTTAATAGCCTGCCCATGGCAGGAGCTCTTTTGACTCCCCAGCAAATCAAGTCCCTTTCTTCAGAAGAAAGCGTCCAATCCATCTACTATAACGCACCGTTACAGTATGACAACGAAACTTCCACTTCACTCACAGGCGTCGACCGGCTTAGAGAAGACCCAGCAATCCAGCAAGCGAACAATGGTTTTCCGCTGACCGGCAAAAACATTGGCGTTGTGGTCAACGACAGTGGAGTCGACGGCACCCACAAAGACCACCAGCTTGGCCGCAACCTAGTGCAGAATGTCTTGGCAAGCACGAATTTGAACAGCACAATCGGCCTCGCTCCTATCACGTATGTTGAAAATGTCCCTAACACCGATTCCACTTCAGGCCATGGCACGCATGTGGCAGGCATTGTCGGTGGAACGGGTGCAATGTCCGGCGGGAAATATGAAGGGGCGGCGCCTGGCGCGAATCTGATCGGCTATGGTTCCGGTGCCGCAATTGCCATTCTTGATACCATCGGCGGATTCGATTACGCTCTGACGCATCAACGGGAATACAATATCCGCGTCATCACCAATTCATGGGGAGACACAAGCGATTCGAATACCGATTTTGACCCGTACCACCCCATCAACATCGCGACGAAGAAATTGTATGACCGCGGAATTACTACCGTCTTTTCTGCAGGAAACTCCGGCTCTGCAGAATCAACGATTTCCGGAAACTATAAAAAAGCCCCATGGGTGATCACGGTAGCAGCAGGCGATCAAAACAGGCATTTGGCCGACTTTTCTTCTCGAGGGGTAAAAGGCAAAGGCGGAACTGTTACGGTTGATGGTGAAACGTTCCAATGGCTGGATCAGCCGACGATTACCGCGCCAGGAGTCGATATCATTTCAACCCGTGTGCTTTCTCCTTTGGCGCCGCTCAGCTTGCAGAAGGATTCAGAAACCATTTCAACTGCCCATTTACCCTATTACACGACGTTCAGCGGCACTTCGATGGCCGCTCCACATGTCGCCGGCATCATCGCTTTATTGCTTGAAGCAGATCCAACTCTTTCTCCATCCGAAATCAAAACTGCCTTGCAGCAAAGCGCAACGCCGATGGATGGCTATGAATCCTGGGAAACCGGTTCAGGCTATGTCAATGCCTATGACGCTGTCCAACTAGTGGTCAATACACCGGAAAGTGTTCCGGCCAATTAAATTCAGGAACAATAGAAGAAAAAATCAAAGACATCACCATATCATTTGAAAAGAGGTTGGAGAATGAAAAAAATATTGATCTTGATAACTTTATTATTTTTAATTTTCCCGGCATTTTCACCTGCCGGCGCAACAGGCATTACCACTACCGCTAAGACAGTAGTCGATGAAAAGCTGTGGTCTGCATTCGAAGCGAGCGACACCGCCCAGGTCATCATTGCATTCAAGGGCGACGGCAAACCGACGGATGCACAGAAAACACTTATACAGGACCTTGGCATCAACTCAGCCATCACGATGCAAAGCCTTCCGATCGTGGGCGCACTTGCCACTAAGCAGCAAGTGGAACAGCTTGCCCAGAATGAAGAAGTACAATCGGTTTATTTGAATGAAAAAATGACTTATTTCAATGCAGACGCCTCCGCAATCACCGGCGTGGATAAAGTCCAGTCCGATTCTGGGTTCCAGCAGCAAAACGGCGGATTCCCGCTGTCGGGCGAAGGCATAGGGGTAGTCGTCAATGACAGCGGAGTCGACGGCACGCACAAAGACCATGAATTAGGCAGAAACCTGGTTCAGAATGTATTAGGCACGACCAATCTTCAAGGAACCGGAATTCTCCCGATTTCCTATACAGAGAATGTACCGAACACGGATACGAATTCCGGCCACGGAACACATGTAGCGGGCACTGTTGGCGGAACTGGAGCCTTGTCCGGCGGAAAATACGAAGGGGCAGCTCCAGGAGCTGACTTGATCGGCTACGGGTCAGGCGGTGCATTGTTCGTACTCGATGGCATCGGCGGATTCGACTACGCCATTACTCACCAGCGGGAATACAATATCCGCGTCATCACCAATTCATGGGGTTCTTCAGGCGCATTCGATCCGAACCACCCTATCAATATTGCCAGCAAAAAAGCGTATGACCGCGGAATCGTTGTTTTATTTGCTGCGGGCAACGAAGGCCCTGCCGAGAATACACATAACCCTTATGCAAAAGCTCCATGGGTCATCTCAGTCGGCGCTGGCGAGAAAGACGGAACACTCGCAGATTTTTCTTCACGCGGAACCAAAGGAGTCGGCGGAACGTTTGAAATGGACGGAAAAACTTGGACTTGGGCAGATGCTCCGACATTCGTAGCGCCTGGCGTCGACATCGTTTCTACCCGGACCATTTCACCTGTCACTTCTTTAGCGGCTCAGCAGGATATTGAAACGCTGGACCCGGCACACTTGCCTTACTACACCATCATGAGCGGAACGTCTATGGCGACACCTCATGCAGCAGGTATTACAGCATTGCTTTTGGAAGCAGATCCTACGTTATCACCGGATGAAGTGAAAACCATCTTGCAGCAGACTGCTACGAATATGCCCGGCTATGAAACATGGGAAGTCGGAGCCGGCTACGTGAATGCTTACGCCGCTGTTGAAAGTGTTATGAACGGCACTCCATACGGGGCGACACTGAACAGCACAAAAGATTTCAATGCCAGTGTCAACTCGGAACGTACAACTGAAGATTTTGCAGTAGAGTATACTTTATCAGCTAGTACCCAGCACAGTTTCACCGTTGAAGAAGGGGTATCCACGCTTTTAGCGAAAGCTAATGCGGCGGGGATTCTCGAACAAACAGGAAACCCGGTAAATCTTGTGCTCATCTCCCCTGATGGCACCGAATACAGTTCAGGGGTCAGCCTGCTGTTCCCGACCACTTACGACCGCACAGTCACTGTCAACAATCCGGCAGCGGGTGATTGGAAATTGGAAGTGCGCGGACTTCGCGGAGACGCTTTGAATCCTGTAGGTTTGGCGGTTCCGGAAACAGTGAAAGGCTCGATTGCCTTTACAAAAGTAAACGGCATTACCGGTGCTTCGGATATTGCAGGGCACCCCGCTGAAGCGGCCATTGCCATGGGCATCGAGAACCGGCTGATTGATTCCTATTCAACAGGCCTGTTTAAACCTGATACCAAATTAAATCGTATGGACTTGGCTACTTACTTGGTCATGGGCGCAGAAATCCGCCAGAATATGGTTTCAGCAGAAACCTTCGCTGGATTAGGGGAATTTGCTCCCTATGCAGCGGCCGTCACTTCTAAAGGCGCCGCTTTCCGGGACTTTCGCCAAACTTCAAAAGGCGTACTTGAACTTCGCGCCGGTGGAGCGTTTGATCCAAAAGGCAGTGTTACAAAAGCGGACCTTGCCTACTCGCTCGTCCAGAGCTTAGGGCTGCAAGAAGAGGCCGAAAATTTCACAGGCGACATAACAGTACAGTATAAAGACGAACGGATTTCAATCAGTGATCAAGCCGACATCCCTGCCCATTTAAAGGGCTATGTCCAAGTGGCATTGGATTTGAATATCTTGAACGCCCAGTTCACTGTCAACCAAGGAAAATATGACTTGAAACCGACCATCAACGCCTCATTCGCACCAGCGCAGCAAGTCACCCGCGGCGACTTCGCGGTAGCTTTCAGCCGCTATTACGGAGCGTTCTTCACGAATTAACAACGAAAACCGCCACTCTATAAAAGGAGTGGCGGTTTTCATTTTGCTGAGAAAGATACAACATGCTTGTCTCTTACTGATATTCCGCAAAACGGATAAAGTTTTCAGCTTTTAAAGAGCTAAACCAGCGCCAGCGCGTCCGTGGGCTAGGCAATAAAATGGACCAAAGGTAGTTTGGTCCATTTTATTTGCGACGAAGCTAGCGCAGCGATGCAGGAGCAGAAGCAGAAGGTTTTTCGCTATGAGACGGGTGCTTTTCCCGGCTCGTGGCGGAAGCCATGCCCAAAGCGGTCGAAGCGGGATAAGAAGTATATCTCTTTTATTAACTCATCTAAAGAAGGTTTGTCGGCAGCCTAAAAACCACCACCCCATAAAAAGGAGTGGCGGTTTTTTAGGCATCGAGCTGTTCTTGGATCAAAGCAGCCACTTTTTCCAAATAGCCCTTTCCGTGCGGAACCAAATCGTATAAATTCACCTTTCTGGATGCATCCTTCTGAAATCTATCCGCGTAATCCCCATACGCCACAGCTTCCGCTTCTTCTTTGCGCCCTGTGCACAGGCTGAAGAAATTCTCGAATTCCATTACCAACATATCCGCCACTTCTTCTTTCTGGAACTTATACTTAACGTCATGGTTTGGCATACGATAGAGAAATACTTGGCAAAGCTCATTGTCAATAAAATCTCCCAAGTGAATCTGGTCTTTGATCACATCCAGCGGCACCAGGTCTTCAAACTTTACCGGAATCCCCAGTTCTTCCTCCACTTCCCGCACGCCATCCTCCGCTTTCTCATCTGCCAGCAAGTGACCCGCAGCTGTAATGTCGAGCAGATTCGGGAAATCCTTCTTGGCGCCGCTCCGCAGCTGCAAGTGGATCCAATCCTTTCCGTCCTTCCGGCTGACAAACCAGCAATGGAATGTCTGATGCCAATCGCCGTATTTATGTATCTCTGCACGTGAAGCCGTTCCGAGCGGCTTGCCATTTTCATCGCACCGGGTGATTCTTTCGCTTTCCATCTACATCGCTCCTTTCATTTATTTTACCAAAATAAAAAAGCCCGCCCTAAGGCAAGCTTTTCATCATACTCTTTTTTAATTGCCGACCAGTTCTTTTGCCGGTTCCGCTTTCGGAGTCCGTGCATCCTGCAGCCAGCAGGCGGCTGTGTGGCCAGCACTCACTTCCGTTTCCTGCGGCGTATACGTATGGCAGACTTTCATCGTATGCGGGCACCGGGCAGCGAAGGCGCAGCCGGAGCCAAGCGTTGCGAGGGTCGGCGGCGAGCCGGGGATCGGCATCAACGGCTGCCCTTTTTCTTCATTCAGCTTCGGCATCGATTTCAACAAGCCCAAGGTATACGGGTGCTGCGGATTATAGAAAATTTCATCCAGCGGGCCTTGTTCGACGATCTTGCCGCCGTACATGACCGCTACCCGGTCGGCCATATTCGCCACCACCCCTAAATCGTGGGTGATCAAAATGATTGCGGTATCTGTCTTCTGCTGCAAATCCTTCATCAGATCAAGAATCTGTGCCTGGATGGTGACGTCAAGCGCGGTCGTTGGCTCGTCGGCAATCAGCACTTTCGGGTTGCACGCGAGCGCCAAAGCGATTACGACGCGCTGGCGCATCCCTCCAGAAAACTGATGCGGGAAACTGTCGAGCCTGTTTTCCGCATTCGGGATCCCGACCAGCTTCAGCATTTCCAAGGCACGCGCACGCGCTTGTGCTTTGTTCATGCTTTGATGGCGCTGAAGGCCTTCCATGATCTGCTTGCCGACTTTCATCGTCGGATTCAGCGACGTCATCGGATCCTGGAACACCATTGAAATCTCGGACCCCCGGATATCGGTGATCTGTTTCATCGACAGGCCCAAGAGGCTCTTCCCGCCGTATAAAATATCGCCTTTGGAAATTTCGGTATTGTGTTTCGGCAACAGCCGCATAATCGATTTCGCGGTGACCGATTTCCCGGAACCGGATTCACCGACAATGGCGAGCGTTTCGCCTTTTTTCAGATCAAAACTGACTCCCCGCACCGCTGTGACTTTTCCGGTTTGGGTCTGGAATGAAACATGCAGATCATCAACTTTCAGGATACTTTCTTTCATGTGTGGCCCCTCCCCCTTATCGTTTCATTTTCGGATCTAATGCATCCCGCAGGCCGTCAGCCAGCAAATTGAATGAAATCATGATCAAGCTGATGACAAGTGCCGGGAAAATCAGTTTGTACGGGAAATAACGCATCGATTTATAACCATCTTCAATCAAAACGCCAAGAGATGCCAGCGGAGCCTGCAGCCCCAGTCCGATAAAGCTCAAAAACGCTTCGAAGAAAATCGCGGTCGGAATCGTGAACATGACGGTAACAATGATCGGCCCCATGACGTTCGGCAATAGATGCTTGCCGATCAATCGGCTGTTTGATGCCCCGAGCGTACGTGAAGCCAGAATGAATTCCTGGTTTTTCAGCTGCAGGATCTGCCCGCGCACCACCCGTGCCATGCCGACCCAGCCGGTGATGACCATGGCCAGGATAATCGAACGGACGCCTGGTTCGAGGACCAGGATGAAGAGGATGATGACGATCAAGTTCGGAATCCCCATCAGCACTTCGATGATCCGCTGCATGACGTTGTCGACGCGGCCGCCATAGAACGAGGATATGCCGCCGTATAGGACGCCGATTACCAAGTCCAGCGCTGCTGCCACCAGAGCGATGAAAAGGGAAATTTGAGTCCCTTTCCAGACGCGCGTCCAAAGATCGCGCCCGAATTCATCGGTACCGAACCAATAATTGGTTGCCACTTGGCGCTCGGCGTACTCGTCGGTCCCTTGGGCATTCAAGCCGTCAAAGCCCAGCCATTCCAAGCCTGCCACTTTCGGCGGCAAATTGGAATGCGCCAAGTTCTGTTCGCGGTAGGAAAAGTCGTTCATGCTTGGCCCGATCAGCGCAAGCGCAATCAGGATGATCAGCAGCACCAGTGAAATCATTGCTCCCCGGTTGCGCGTGAGCCGCTGAAATGCTTCTTGCCAGAATGATTGCGAAGGTGTGCCGATTTCCTCGCTTTTGGATTGGTCGAGCGGCGCTTTTTCGAACAGATCTGCCGGAATCGCTTCCGGAATGTATTCGTTCTGTGTCTGGATATCGTTTCGGAATGGAGGCTTTGCGTTTATTTCTTTCATGCGGATTCCCCCTTGTAATTGATGCGGGGATCCAGGAAGCCGTAAATAATATCCACTACAAAGACGACGAAGATGAACAGCGCACTATAGAAAATCGTAATCCCCATGATGACACTGTAATCGAGCACCAGGATCGACAGCGTGAACTGCTCCCCGAGCCCTGGCACCGAAAAGATTTTTTCAATGACGAGCGTTCCGGTCATGATTGAAACCGCCAATGGCCCGAGCATCGTCACAACCGGAATAAGCGCATTGCGGATGACGTGCTTGACCACTACCTGCTGTTCTGTCATGCCTTTGGCGCGCGCAGTCGTGATGTAGTCCTGTCCGATGACTTCAAGCATTTCGCTGCGGATAAAACGCGCCACAGTCGCCGTCACGGTCACCGATAAAGCGATTGACGGCAACAGCGTGCTCGAATAGCCTTCCCACAGGGCAACCGGGAGCCATTCCAGCTTGACGCCGACGTAGTACTGGAGCAATGCGGCAAAAACGAATGAAGGAATCGACATGCCAAGTACCGCGAGCGTCACCGAGCCGTAATCCAAAATGGAATTGTGCTTGAGCGCCGAAACGATGCCGAGCACTAGCCCAACGACTGCCCCAAACACCATGGCTTGCAGACCGATAAACGCAGAAGGCCCGATCCGTTCGCTGATCATGCTGGTTACTGTCCGGCCCTCATGCTGGAACGAATAGCCCAGATCGCCTTGGACCAGGTTTCCAAGATACTGGATATACTGGATGCCGACTGGCTGATCGAGCCCGTATTTCGCATTCAGCACAGCTAATTGGGCCGCCCCAAGCTTCTCCGGATTGGTGAACGGAGTTCCCGGTAGCAATTGCATCAGGAAGAACGTTGCCGTGACGATGACAAAAAGAGTGATAATCATATAGCCGATCCGTTGCGCTATATACCGTTTCATGGGAACACCTCTGTTCTCTAAAATAAGTAAGTTCTTGATGAAATGCTTGTTTCTTTGTCCCGCTTATAACAGACAAAAATACGAGGGCGCCGATCACTCGGCTACACCCTCGTACCTATAGCTGCATAACCTGCAAATTATTCTTCGATGGATGCCCATTTATAAGAGAATGAAGCTCCAGTCGGGTGGACAATCAAATCTTTAATTTTGTTTCTCATGAGAATAGCTGAACCATCCTGGTAAAGCGGTGCGATTGCAGCATCTTCTTCCAAGAGGATTTTTTCAATGTTCAGCATCATGTCGTAGCGTTTCGCAAGGTCGGTTTCGACGCGCGCTTGTGATACCAATTCATCAAGCTTCGGATTGTGGTAGTCCATGCGGTTGGCAGATCCGCCTTCCAGCCACATATCCAAGTACGTCATCGGGTCGCTGTAGTCAGGGCCCCATGAAGATAAGGAGATATCGTATTCGATCGCTTTTTCGATTTCAAGGCGCTGTGCAAATGGCACGGCTTTGATTTCCAGTTTGAATCCTGGAAGGTTTTCTTCAAGCTGGGCTTGCAGGTATTCCGCCACTTTCTTGTGGTCGTCTGAATCTGAAATGTTGATCGAAGCTGTTACATCAGTTGCGCCCGCTTCTTTCAAGCCTTCAGCAAATAATTTTTGTGCTTCTTCTACTGTCCCTGTGTTGAAGTCGCCGTTCAAATCGCGGAAATCTTCACCGTCCGGAGACTGGAAGAACCCTTTCGGCACGACGCCGTTCAATGCAGTTGAGCCGTCTTTCAAAATAACATCCGTCAAGCTTTCCTTATCGATCGCCATATTGACTGCCTGGCGGACTTTTTTGTTTCCAAGTACCGGATGGTTATGGTTGAAACGAAGGAAAATCAAGCTCGGCTCAAGAATCGTATCAAAGTTTTCATCTTCCTTGTATTGGTCGACGGACTCAGAGCTCAAGTTGATGCGGTCCACTTTGTTTGTTTCGTACAAGTTTACGCCCGTTGTCGAATCTTTTACAACGTATGCGTTGATTGCATCCAATTTAACTGCTTCTGCATCCCAGTAGTCTGCATTCTTTTCGTATTTCCATCCTTGCTCATGTGTCCAGTCAACCAATTTGAATGGTCCGTTGAACAAGATGTTTTCCGCTTCCAATGCATATTGATCGCCTTGCTCTTCAACAAATGCCTGGTTCTGCGGCAGGAATGTCGGGAATGTCAGCAATGATTCAAGCAATGGGTTTGCATTTTCAAGCGTAACTTCCAATGTTTTTTCATCAACAGCTTTAACGCCCAATTCTTCCGCGTCTTTCTCTTCGTTCATGATCGCTTCAGCATTTTTGATGCTTGCTGTCACGAACATGAAATTGTACGGGCTTGCATCTTTCATAACGCGTTTCCATGCATATTCAAAATCTTGCGCTGTAACCGGTTCGCCATTGCTCCATTTTGAATCGCGCAATGTGAACGTATGGACAGTTTCATCTTCGTTGGTTGTATGTTCAGTCGCCAATGCTTCGATCGGCTGGTGGTTTTCATCCTGGCGGTATAACCCTTCATTGACGTTGTTCAATACCGTAAATGCGACGCCGTCATGGGCTTTTGTAGAATCCAAGGTCGGAATATCAGCGGTTTCTGAAACGTTCAGTACTTGGCTCGCCTTTCCTTCTTCGCCTTCTGCCCCTTCACTTGACGTGCCTTCGGAAGAATTAAAGTTACATCCGGATAATATTAATACGAATGCCATCAAAACAAGCAACATTTGGGTTTTCATCTTTTTCCCCATTTTTCCTACCCCCTGTATTTTCTAATAATTCTTTTTAATCATAATAGTATTTTACTTATTAGGCAACAAGATATTTAAATTTTCTAAAACTAGACATGCGTGTTAGTCTATAAATATACAAAGAAAGGAACGTTTCTATGACTTCAAGAGCAGGCATTCTTATAATTTCTCTTTTCTTCTCGATTTTATTGTCTTTTCTCATGGATTCGCCCTGGACGGTCCTGAAATGGTTGGACGCCGTTTTTCTGGTCGGGCTTTTCCTGCTGATGGCTTCAGCAGTGATGGCATTGATCGAAGGGCGCTTTTTTGACGCGTTCGTTCATAGCACAAAAAACTTTTTCGCAAAAGTAAATAAAAAAGAACAGCTCATCCGCGAAAGCGAGCGGCGCCAGGAAAACCTGCACGGCTATGCGCGCTCGTTCCCGATACGGAAAAGCTTGTTCTTTGCCGGGCTATTGATGAGCTTCTTTAGCCTTATCCTGTCTGCCGCCCTTTATTATTCGTAGAAAAAACCTTCAGCCTTTTCAGGCTGAAGGTTTTGAGCTTGTAGACAAAAGAATAATTTTTCAATTCGATGAATAAAACTAATGGAAGCTGTGTTGGATCCTCCACTTCAGGCGGACGCTTTCCGTTGCGGATCCTGAAACCAGCGGCTTGTTCCCAGCAGGCCAAAGCAGGATTAGTATTCTTATCCCCTCTATCAGATACAGAAGACGCTCCCGACCGGGCTGGCTACGGAGACTCCTGTGGGACCAACTCGAGCTGAAGGCCCCGCAGGAACGCAGTGACAAGGAGACTGAAGCCGAGCCCACGGAAAGCGAAGTGGCCAGCCCGGTCGGGCTTATGCATCTCTATTCATTTAAATTAGACTTTGTCTACAGTTTGAAGGTTTTATTTTGCGCATTCCCAATAGACCATTCCTTGGTCCCTTCCGGTTTCGCGCATGCCAAGTTTCTGAAGGACTTTAATCGAAGCCATGTTGTCTGCCAGGCATTCGGCAATCACTTTGGTTGCTCCGCCCATGGTGAATGCCCAGCCAATAAGTGCTTCCACCGCCTCCGTCGCCAGTCCTTGGTTCTGTTCGTCGGGTACGATGCCGTAGCCCACTTCGACCACGCCCTCCCGATCCGGTCTGCCTTTAAATCCGAGGTCGCCGACCGGCTTGCCGTTGTCTTGACGAATGGCGAGCCAGACGCCCCATCCCTTGAGCTCTGGATTCTCTTTCAATTCTTTCAAATGCCCTTCGATATGCGGTCCTGTTTCATACCGGCCAGAATATGCTTCGTGGATTTCCTCTGTAAAAGGAAGCAAAGCAAGCCGCTGCGTTTTGATTTCCATATTATTCTCCTCTAAAGGTAATGTTTTTAATTCTCTTTTTTTGCGGGAACAGCCCTCTATGACCTTACGTCATAGTCCGGCGCCGTCCAAGTGCTTCGCCATCAAGTAATTTCTGAGCCGGACGCCTTGCCGCTCCACCGATTGCTCTCGGATGATGCGATAGCCGCGGCGCAAGAAGAAAGGCTTTGCCGTGATGCTCGCTTCGGTATGAATTTCGCTTTCCCCTTGGTTCCCGGCTTCCCGCTCGGCATGGTCCATGAGCCGGCTCGCGATGCCTTGCCGCTGATAGTTCCGGTGGACATAGAGCCGGTCCAAATAGCCGCCTTTCGCCAAATCGCAGAAGCCGACAATATTCCCGCCTACTCTGGCGACAAATGTTGCGTTCTGTGACAAGGAAACACGCCATTGCTCCGCTTTTTCCGCTTGCTGCCCTTCCGGCGCCCACACGGCCAATTGGTTCGAAGAATAATCAGCCGCATTCACCGAGTGGACGGTTCCGTAAAACAGCCCGACCAGTTCTTCGGCATCTTCCGATTTGAACGGTTCGATGCGAAGCTGGAATCTCTCCAGAATCTTTGGCAATTCGCTCAGATCGTCAATCACATATTCCGCATTTGCCGCATCATACTGCGGATCCCTTTTCCATACACTGGACATGCCAACAGCTTTTGCCGCTTCGACATCGTTTGCCGGGTGGTCGCCGACATAGACCGCTTCATGCGGCCCGACACCGAGCGCTTCGAGCGCTTTGTTGAAGATGCGCGGGTCGGGTTTGGAGACCCCTTCAATTCCCGACACCAGCACCACATCAAAATACGGTTCGATTCCAAGGGACCGGACGCTGCCGAGCTGCAGTCCACCCGGACCGTTCGTGATGATGCCGAGCCGGAACGAACGGCGCTTCAACTCCGCCAGCACGTCTTCGAGCCCCGGAAAAGGCACGCAATGGTCTTGGAAGTGGCTGACATAGTCTTCGAGCAGTATTTCCCAGGAAATACTTTCGATGGCGAATTCGCTCGCCAGCTGCTGGTAAACTTCGTCTTTCCAGCGGTATCCCCGGGCGTCCAATTCGATGAACCGCTTCTTGTACTGCTCTTTCGGAACATGTCCGAGATGCGCTTGCAGCCGCTCATACTGGTTCTCGACGAACAATGCAAGCGAGGCGTCGCGGTCCAGCAGCGTGCCGTCCAGATCAAATAGCACCGCTTTGATCATAGGCCGGCCTTCACTATCCCGATACGTTCCACGCCTGCCAGCTCCAAGCCATCAAAACGCAGGCAGTAGATGTCCGGCATCGCAAGCTCCCGCCAGAATTCCACTCCGTAGCGGCTGTCGAAATGATTCATCACGAGTACCATGAGATTGCCATGGGTGCCAATCGCAATCCGCGCTCCAGGATAGCGCTCCAGTACTTCAAGCGCAGCCGCAACGCCTCTTTCTTTTGCTTCGCGGTTGGATTCACCGCCTTGGAAGGCATAGCTCTCGTCGCTCCACACTTTCGCGATCGCCGCTGCAAAATTATCGACCGGCCCTTCGCTGAGCTGCCGCTCCCGGAACCCTTCCATCAGCTCAATCCCGCTTCCGACGGAACCGGCTAGCGGTTCAACGGTTTGGATGGCCCGCTTATAGGGGCTTGAAAGCACCCGACCGATCCCTTCATTTTTCAGTGCTTCTTTCACGTGTTGTGCATCAGCGTGCCCGCTTTCGGACAAGGGGCGCTCCCGTTCATCCGGTGTGTAAACCGAATGCGCATGCCGAATAAAATACAATCGTGTTTCCAATATTTTTCCCACTTTCTGCTCTTTCATCCATTTTCCATTATATTATCTTTTTTGATTCCTTTTTTATAGATCTCCAGCGCTTCTTTCAGAAATTGCCGGTCAAAGCCGGTCTTCTCATGAATCCGTTCGACCCATTCATCCAACGTCGATACCGGGGCATCCTGGAATAAGCCTTCGCTCGTGCTCAGGAAGCTTTCCCAATGCTCGAATTCCCAATGGGCGGTTTCTGCTTTGTAGGGGATGCGGACTTCCAGCAATGCTTTCGGGTAGATATGGCGCTGAGAAAATTCTGCAGCTCGCCAGAACGCATCGTCATCCACCGGTTCCAGCTCATAGGTCTGCTCCGACGCTTTCCCGCCGGGCCGGTGATAGACGATGTCCACACTTCTTCCTGCCGGGAAAATCTCCACGTCCGCTGCCGGGAAAAAACCAGCCAGCTTTCCGCTCCGAAAAGCCGGGGCGCTGCCGTCCACCAGGATCGGCTGCAGCCACTGGTCGCCGATATCGCATAAATAGCGCCAGCCCTCTGCATCTTCTGCAACCACTGCAGCGTGGGCTTCCATGGTCCCTAAATCACTGCCTACCCCGTATGCACAGACGCCTTCTTTCCGGAATTCATCCAGCAGCCAGAGCGCCAAATCAAAACAATTCCCCGTATTGCCGTAGCGTCGCCGGTGCTCTTTCATCATTTCGACGCTGCGCTGCTTGTTTTCCCCTGTCCGTGGATAAAACCAGGCTTTCGTCAGCGTCTCCATCGGAAACCCGTCAAAACGCCGCCACACAGCTAGTATATTTTCGGGTGCTTGCATGCTGCCACCTTCTTTTTCGGATGATATGTATGATTTCGTTTCCCGGCTTTTGCATTCCTTCAATCAATCTATTGGTTTTCAAACAGAGTTCAGCTTAAAGCCCTTTTCCAATCGGCTGGCAAGATATTCCCGGTCCTCGGGATAGACAAGCGGCAACGACTTCACTTCCTGGAGCGGCTTCCAGCCGATCTCACGGACCAGGTTGTCCGGGTCCTGCAGCTGTGCTTGGCCGCCGATCGCTTCCATCAGAAAATAATGCACCTCGTAAGCGATGCCAAGATGTTCGTATTCCCCGCTTTTCACCCGAAGCTTCTCCTGAACCCGAGCGAGGTATCCCGTTTCTTCCGCCATCTCCCGAACCGCACATTGCTCCACCGTTTCCGGAGGCTCTACCCCGCCTGCCGGAACCGTCCAGGCACTTCCTCCGCCTGCTATCTCTTCACGAACCATCAACAATTCATTGCGGTCATTCACACAAATCCCCGCCGCTCCTGTCCACTTCTCCACCCGACCATCCACCCTTCTAATTTTCCTTTTAAAAACACAGCTTTGCCGCTGCCTTTCAGCCCGCCACCAAACGAATGACCCATACAAAAAGGTACATCAGTGCGCTGACAATCAGGACGCCAGCTAGAAAATAGGAGAACCCGCCTAATATGTCATGAATGGCTCCTGCCAAATCATCAATAAAAGCTCTCATCTATATTGCCTCACCTTCTGAACATCTTTCTGTATTTATTTCGCGGTGCAGCGAAGAAACTCCTTCCATATTAAGGATTCTATCAGCAAACAAAAGGCCGCCGCTTTTATTCCCATAAAAAAATCCGGCCGCTGCATAAGCAGGGCCGGATCTATGGTTTATTCCTTTTTCAGTCTTCCTTTGCAGCTTAGGCAATGTAATCTTCTTTGGGAATATCGGTAGCTTCCCTCTTCATATAGAAGCGGCCTTTCGTCAGCACAGCCAGCGACACCGTCATGAGGGCTGCCAGAATGGCTGCGAAAAACGCCGCCGTGCTTTGCAGGAATGTTCCCATGAAACCGAGTGCCGCAATGGTGCCAAGAACGCTTGGCACGATGAGCGAAACGACGCCGACCGGATTCCATTTATGGAGATTCTGCTGCCGGGATTCGTAATAGCCCGGACCGATTTTCAGCAATTTCTTTACAACCAGCGCATCGGTTACTAGAATCGATGCCCACGTCATCAGCGCGACGCCTTGGAAGGTCATCGCCGTCGCCAGATGGTCCACAATGCCGCCAAGCATCAGGATCATGGCGATCAGGCCGGCAACAACCACCCAGAAGCGGCGCTCCGGCGTAAAGTTGAACATGTTTTCAAAAAAGCTCGAGAGCGAAAGCGAGCTGCTGTAAATATTCGTGATGTTGATGCGGATTTGCGTCAGCATCGTAAACAACACGCCGCCGAGCCCCAACAATACCACGATGTAGATGCCCGGGTTGGACTCGCCTAACGTCACCCCGAACCAGATGCCGAGGCCGCCCATGACGCCGAAGCAGAAAATCTGGGGAATAAAACCGATCGCGAACGAGCCGATCTTCAGGTCTTTCGGTTTTAAAAAGCGCGCGTAATCCGAAGCGATCAGCGCTGTGAGCCCCATGATGCCGTGCTGCATGCCGATGCACAGCAGCAATGCCGTCCCTCCGACTTGGACGCCTTCGGGCATATAGGTCCAGAAGCTGCCTTCATAAAGGGAAGGCCGGTTGAACGCGACAACAATCGCGGCCACCAGGAAAATTCCGAACAGCGGCAGCGACCATTTCTGCAATTTGTCCAATTGCTTGATGCCGAACCAGTTCAACGGAATGACGACCGAGCCGAACACAACGATCAGAATCCACATGGGGATTGCGGGGAAGTAAGCATGCACAGCTGCAACAAGGATCATGCCTTCGAATGCACAGTACATGATGAAATTGGATGCATAGATTAAGGAGGTAAGTGAGGCCCCGATGTAACCGAATCCTCCGCGGGAAAGCAGATTGACGTTCATGCCGGATTTTGCTGACAGGTAGACGATGATCGTTCCGAGCACGCCTGCCACCCCAATGGCATAAATGGCTGAAATAATGGCATTTACCGCTCCGAATTGCAAGGCCATGACACTGCCCATCTGAAAATAGAAAATGGCGGTAGCGATGCCGAAGGTGATATTGGTAATGCTCAACCAGCCCATCTTCCGCTCTTCTCTCGGTACGCGGTCGAACGTATAGTCGCCGCTGGTTTCTTCTTGCTGTCTAAAGCCGGTTTCGTTCAATTCTTGATCTGCAGTAATGTCAGATCTCATGTGATCCTCTTCCTTTCAATGATGGGTATTTCCGTTCACCTCGCCTTTTTTATTTTAAGCATTAAAGAAAAAGCTGCTTGCCTGATGGTTTAGCTTGGTAAGTGTTTTTAGGCTGTGGAGGGTGCCTATTCGTAGTGGAGTCAGGAGCTGAAAAAGCGGATAGAGCGAGCTCAACCTTAACGCTGAAAATAAAAAAAAGCGAATTTCTCCCTTGCCGGCCATCTCAGGCTGCAAAGAATAAATCACGGACTTTTTTACTTTAACATAATTTTCTCTTTTTTAGTGGTTTTCCTCGGTAATTCTTACTAATGGACTAGGGATGAGCCTTAGGTCAATCCCTTTTGCCTTTGCCCAAAAAAGCACCAGACAGCTCTTTTGCTGTCCGGCGTCGAGTTTCTCTGTTAAGGCTTTGCTGCCCAGATTTCGATTTCCACTTTTATTTCCGGCAGCCCAAGCTGCACCAGATAGCCGATTGTCATCGCCGGGAATTCGTCCCCGAACAAACCGCGCCATTCCGCGTTCATCCATTCCCAATCGATTTTCTCGGTTGCCCAGATGTTCACTTTGACAATATGGCCGGCTTCCAGCGCTTCTGCCGCCAACATCGCTCGGATGTTCTTGAACGTATTGCTGATTTGCCGGTTCATGTTGTCCGGAAAGCTGCCGTTTTCGTCCATCCCTACCTGCCCGGAAGCTGCATACCATTCCGCATTTCTGGGGATTTTAGTGATATGCGTGTAATTGCCGACAGGCCCCGGCATATTTTCAGGGTTTTTTCTCGTTATTTTTTCATTTTCCATTGCGATTGCCTCGCTTTCTGATTTGATCACAGTTGTAGAGAAGAGCCCAGTAATATCAAGGAGAAAGCAGCTTCCATCGTCCTTCGGAAATAACTTCAATCGATCCATCGACCACTTTGATGGCGGTTTGATCATCAATCGCATACGCCGGCCCCTGTATCCCGGCAGCCCATCTTTCTGCGTGAGCCATAGTGTTTTCGGGCAGCATTTCATTTTCAAGATGCGGGAAGAGGGAAAAATCAACCATCTTCATTGCGCTATCACTCCCGCCCGGTGGAGTCCAGCCAATGAAATCTTCCCCAATACGCGGTGCCATCACCATACTGCCTGCACTCATTCCCACATAAATTGCATTCAGCGACGGCAAGAGTTCTTCCAGCCCGGACTGGCGCATCCAATGAGCCAGATAGAGGGCGTCGCCACCCGCCACCAACAGGACGTCCGCCTCGTGGACCAGCGGCACCCACCGTTCTTGATCAATACTTGGCAGAGCCGTGAGCTCAAGTATGCCGACCGACTTCCAACCCAGGCCAACCATCGGGTTCTCGGATTTCCCACTGATGAACTCCCAGGTTTTGACGCCAGGACCGACCCAGGGATGTCCATACATCGCGGTAGGAATGCACAGAGCGGTGGCGTCGGCGATTGGTTTTCCCAACATTTCAACCAGGGCATTTTGTATGCATTTGTTCGTGACACCTGCAGACGTAAGCAATAATTTCATAGGTCCAACTCCTTGTTATAATTTAGCATCATTAAAAGGTTCCGTACTTCAAAAATCAATCTCGGATTTGGGAATAAATTAAAAACACTCTTAATAGACCTTTCTTTGGGCCCTTGGCCAATAATTATAGAGTGCAAAACTCAGCGGCCTCTTCTACCGGCTTTTAAAAACCAGAATTTTTTACCCCAATTTAATAGGGCACCTAGCTATTACGATTTCTTTATCATTAGTTCGCTAATCAATTGAAAAATCCTGTTTATGAAATTAATTAGAAAATGAACCTGAATCCATCGATAAAATTTCGCACTTATAAACCTCCCAAAATAACAAAAAAGACGTTCGCAACAGTGGCAACCCACTTTACGAACGTCCTCTTATTTTCACCTACTTTTACGAACGGCAAGATCCGTTCAACGTTATAGGCTTCACTTCACCCGATTAACAGGAAAGTACTCGTTTCTTTATTCAACCGTAACCGATTTAGCCAGGTTACGCGGCTTGTCTACGTCGCAATCGCGGTGAAGCGCTGCGTAATAGGAAATCAATTGCAATGGGATGACCGATACAAGCGGCGTCAGCAGTTCATGGACGTTCGGAAGCACCAGGCGGTCGCCGTCTTCCTGCAAGCCTTCCATGGAAATGATGCACGGGTTCGCGCCGCGTGCTGCCACTTCTTTGACGTTTCCGCGGATGTTCAAGTTTACCGCTTCTTGCGTCGCAAGGGCGATGACCGGTGTGCCTTCTTCGATCAAAGCGATGGTGCCGTGCTTCAATTCGCCGCCGGCAAACCCTTCCGCTTGGATATACGAAATCTCTTTCAGCTTCAATGCGCCTTCAAGGCCGACAAAATAATCCATGACGCGGCCGATGAAGAAGCAATTGCGTGTCGTTGAAAGGAATTCACGCGCAATCTCTTCCATTTCATCTTTCATGTCGACTTGCGCCTGGATCGCATTCGCGACAATTCCAAGTTCTTGGATCAGGTCATAGCCGATATCGATGCCTTTGGACTCTGCTGTAACAGCCCCAAGAATCGACAGGACAGCGATTTGCGCCGTATACGCTTTTGTCGAAGCAACCGCGATTTCCGGTCCTGCATACAGAAGAAGCGTATAGTCCGCTTCACGCGAAAGCGTCGAGCCTGCTACGTTTGTGATGGTCAAAGAAGGGTGGCCCAGTTCTTTGATTTTCACAAGCACTTGGCGGCTGTCAGCTGTCTCGCCTGATTGTGAGATGAAGATGAACAATGGTTTTTCGGAAAGCAATGGCATATTATAGCCGAATTCGCTTGAAACGTGGACTTCGACTGGAATGCCCGCCATTTTCTCGATATATTCCTTGCCGATCAACCCAGCATGGTAGCTTGTTCCTGCAGCGATAATGTGGATGCGGTCCGCCTCTTTCATCGCTTCCAGGATTTCTGGCTGGATCGTCAATTTGTCGTCGCCGTTTTGGTAAGCTTGGACGATTTTGCGCATCACTGCCGGCTGCTCGTCGATTTCTTTCAGCATGTAATGCGGGTACGTGCCTTTTTCGATATCGCTCATGTCGATTTCAGCTTTGAATGGTGCACGTTCGATGACTTCGCCTTCTAATGTGGAGATTTCCACGCTTTCTTTGCGCACGATGACGATTTCCTTGTCCATCAATTCGACGAACTGGTCTGTCACTTGTAGCATCGCCATAGCGTCGCTTGCTACGACGTTAAAGCCGTCGCCCAGGCCGACTAGCAATGGGCTCTTGTTTTTCGCCACAAAAATTGTCTGCGCTTCTTCAGCGTCCAACAACGCGATTGCGTATGAACCCTTCAGAAGCGTCAATGTTTTGCTGAATGCTTCTTTCGTTGTCATGCCTTCGTCGACGAATTTGCCGATCAACTGGACGATGACTTCTGTATCCGTATCCGACTCCATTTCCACGCCAGCCAGGTAGTCGCGCTGCAAGTGGTGGTAGTTCTCGATTACGCCGTTATGGACGATGGTGAACCGGTCCGACGTGTTCTGGTGCGGGTGCGCATTCACTTTGTTCGGTTTGCCGTGCGTTGCCCAACGCGTATGCCCGATTCCTGTCGTGCCGACTACATCATCCGAAACGATGGCGCGCAAATCTGCAATACGCCCTTTTTCTTTGAATACAGTAATGCCTTCCCCATTGCGGACAGCGATTCCCGCTGAATCATACCCGCGGTATTCCAAACGCTCCAATCCTTTTAATAGGATCTCTTTTGAATCATTTTCCCCGATATATCCGACAATTCCACACATGATTAAATTCCTCCAATTTTTTCTGCAAGTTAAAATAAGCATTTGCATGCGTTCGCAAACACTTTGCTGAGCCCATCCACACCGTTGTACAGCCGATTGCTCCGCTGCTTTAAATGCTGGATATAACGACCGGGCTTCGCGGCCGGGAGGTATCCGCCGAAATCTCGATACTCCTCCTCCTCGTCTACTGGAAAATGACTTGTCCGTCCGATTTTCCCAGTACAGGCGCTTTAACTATTTTCCTCGTACGCATTACTATCCCCCTTTATCTGCGGCCTTAAACAGGCAATTTCATCATACCTTCTCCCCTATGTGAAGTCAATGAACGCCCTTTAAAATGAGCCTTAAGGCAAATCAAAAATACCATTTCGGCTTTGGAAGCGCTGACAATGGCTTTTTAGAGCGTTTTTCGCAGGCTTTCCACCTCCAAACGGTCTTCCGCTTAACCAATTGGAATCCGTTTTCTGTATAAGAAAAACAGGCTGAAAGTCATGCCTTCAGCCTGTTTTTTATTCTATATAAGTTGAACAAACGAATTTAAGATTATACTCCGCTTCAGCCGCTTTGGGCAGTGCAAGGACTATTGTTTCTGCATCGCTTCGCTAGCTTCGAAACATGAAAGGACGCTGCTCCTGCGCAAGCTCGTCGCAAAAGAGTCACCCAAATGCTTTTGGCGCCTCTTTGGCTTTCGCCATGAGCCGAGAAGACCACTCGTCTCATAGCGAAAACCTTCTGCTCCTGCATCGCTGCGCTAGCTTCGTCGCAAATAAAATGGCCCCAACTCCATTTGGTCCATTTTATTGCCTAGCCCTTGGACGCGCCGGCGCTGGTTTCGCTCATTGGCAACAGACAACTCTACCTGTTTTGTAGTGCTATTTGAGATATGGAGCAAAACAGCGAAGACGCTTGCACTTTTCTTATTTCATGCCCATTTCTGCGCGCACGACTTCCGCGATGCGCTCGACGTACTCTTCGCAAGCTTCTGCAGAAGCGGCTTCCACCATCACGCGAACCAGCGGCTCGGTGCCGGATGGGCGGACAAGGACACGGCCATTGCCGTTCATTTCCGCTTCCACTTCAGCGATCTTCGCTGCCACTTTGGCGTTATCCGTAACTGCATGCTTGTCCGTTACCCGGATGTTAACGAGTTTCTGCGGGAAGATCGTCATTTCTCCTGCAAGTTCCGATAGCTTCTTGCCGGTAACCTTCATGATATTCACGAGCTGAAGGCCGGTAAGCAAGCCGTCGCCTGTCGTATTGTAATCAAGGAAGATGATATGGCCGGACTGTTCGCCGCCCAGGTTGTACTCATTCTTCTTCATTTCTTCCACGACGTAGCGGTCGCCGACAGCGGTCTGCTTGCTTTCCATGCCATGTTCTTCGAGCGCTTTATAAAAGCCCATATTGCTCATGACAGTCGATACAACGGTATTTTTCTTCAAGCGCCCTTCAGAATGCAGGTGTTTGCCGATTATGTACATAATCTGGTCGCCGTCTACAATATTTCCTTTTTCGTCCACTGCAATCAACCGGTCGCCATCGCCGTCAAACGCGAGGCCGATGTCTGCCTGTTTCTCTTTCACCAGTTCCGCCAATTTCTCCGGATGCGTCGAGCCGACTTTGTCATTGATGTTCAAGCCGTTCGGCGATGCACCCATTGAAGAAATATCGGCATCGAGGTCAGCGAATACGTGTGTTGCCAGCGTCGAAGTCGCCCCGTGCGCACAGTCAAGCGCCACGTGGATGCCGGTGAATTCTTCGTCCACGGTCTGCTTCAAGTACTGGATGTACTTCTGGCCGCCTTCGAAATAATCGGTGATGCTGCCAAGATCGCCGCCAGTCGGGCGCGGCAGCGTATCTTCTTCGCTGTCGAGCAGCGCTTCGATTTCCGCTTCCTGGTCATCGGATAACTTAAAGCCATCCGAGCCGAAGAACTTGATGCCGTTGTCTTCCACCGGGTTGTGCGAAGCTGAAATCATGACACCCGCTTCTGCGCTCATCACGCGCGTAAGGTAGGAAACTCCTGGTGTGCTGATGATGCCGAGTCGCATCACTTCCGCTCCGACCGACAATAAGCCGGCTGCCAAAGCGCCTTCCAGCATTTCACCGGAAATCCGCGTATCGCGGCCGATCAGCACCTTCGGTTTTTCTTTCGAGCTTTTTGTTAAGATATATCCGCCAAAGCGGCCAAGTTTAAATGCCAATTCCGGTGTCAATTCGCTGTTTGCGACTCCTCGGACACCATCCGTACCAAAATATTTACCCATTTTTTTCGCTCCTTCAATCTATCATCATAATCTGTCTGATTTTATTTTATTTCCATTTGGCTGCTTTTCAAAAGAACTGCAGGAATCAGGACGGCTCTTCGTCCGATTCCGTGTTTTCTTCAGCTTCCGGCAGCAATGCGGTGTCATCGACTGTGATGTCCGCTTCCACCGTCAGCTTCTCAGGTGTGATCCCTGTAGCGCCTTGGGGAACCTCAAGTTCCACTTCAAGCGTCGTATCCGCTTCCGTAATATCGCTGACATCGACTTCGGCCGGTATTTCTTTGATGGCATCGACGATGTTCTTCGGCCCCGAAATCTGGACTGTCTCGGTCAACGGCGTCAGCGTATTGATGGTGATGCCGGCTCGCGGATCGCCGACCGGTTTGATGCCTATCGCCACTTCCCTGCTGTATTCCTTGATCGTCACCGCAACTTCTACCGCTTCCGGCTCGATCGTCACATTTTCCAGTTTGGTCAGATCATTAGCCAGGACACGCACGCGCGCTTCTGTCTGGAACGACTCCTTGATGCCGGGCTCTCCGGTAACCGTCGCTTTGACAAAACTGATCGAATCGATCACGCTTTTCGGTCCGGTGACCGTCACCGTTTTCGGCTCTGCTGAAATTTCCTCCAGCACAAAGCCGTCCGCAAGCAGGCGTTCATTTACTTCCGGGTCGATGCGGAATTCCTCCGTCACCCGTTCTTCTATCGTAATATCCACAAACGCAGGATCCATCTGCACCCTTAGCTGTTCCGAAAGGTTTTCGGTCTGGATGGGCACGCGATGCTCGCCGATCGTCAAATCGCGCAGATCCACGAAGAGTGTAAAGTCCTTTAGCTGCCGCGTGGTCTGGACCGTGCTCGTCGGCCCGGAAATCGTCAGATCCACCGTTTCCGGCAAGCCGCTGACCATCAGGCTCGTATTGTCATAAAACACTTCAAGCGGAATGGCTTCCATCTCTTCTGTGATGGTGCCGCTGTCCGCTGCATCCGGGGTATCGTCTGCCGCTTTGACCGTAAAGAATAGAAGACATGCCAATAGCAGCGCCATAATCCGCAAAAACCAAGGGCTATCCATCAATTTATCCATTCTTTTTCCCCCTCCAGTTCCACCAGGAAGAATTCGCTTGCTGCTGTTGCCCGCTGCCGAACCAGATCCGGCGGAGCTTCAATTCGAAATCCTCAAGGGATAGGTTGCGGTGCAAATCGCCATTGGCGGTCAAGCTGATGGCGCCGGTCTCCTCCGAAACGATGATCGTGATTGCGTCGGTCACTTCACTGATGCCGAGAGCCGCCCGGTGGCGGGTCCCCAGCTCCTTGGAGATAAACGGACTTTCCGATAAGGGCAAATAGCAAGCGGCCGCGGCAATCCGGTTGCGCTGGACGATGACTGCACCGTCGTGCAGCGGCGTATTCGGGATGAACAGGTTGATCAATAGCTCCGACGTAATATCCGAGTTCATCGGGATGCCCGTTTCGATGTATTCGCTCAATCCGGTTTCCCTTTCAATGGAGATCAATGCCCCGATGCGCCGCTTGGCCATATAGCTGACGGATTTCGTCATCGCTTCGATCAGGCGGTTGCGCTCCGATTCTTCATTCAGCGTGCTGCTGGCAAACAGCTTCCCGCGCCCGAGCTGCTCGAGCGCCCGCCGCATTTCCGGCTGGAAGATGATGATGATGGCCAGGAAACCCCAATTGAGCACTTGCTGCATGATCCAGCCAAGCGTCTCCAGGTTGAGCGCCTGGGTGATCAAATACGCGATAACAATAAAAAATATGCCTTTCAATAATTGAACGGCTTTCGTCCCTTTAATGATGGTGATCAATTTATAAATGACAAACCATACCAATAAAATATCAATAATATTCACTAAAAGTTCGAGTGGTGTTTGGTCTGTAAAACTTTCCAAGAACGGCATCTGCAACCCTCGCTTTTCAACATCTGCATATAAAATAGTATAGCATAAGAACATTTCGGTTGCGCCCATAGAAAAGGAGCTGCTCCCAATTGAAAATCGGGGCACCTCCTCTGCGGCAAAGCTATTTAGGAGCAAAGGCCCTGGCCTCTGCTTTGTCCGTACATGGACACTTACTCATTCGCATTCCTGTCAAAGATGGAAGCCGCATCTTTCGCACCTTCTTTGATGCGGTACCACAGCCATTCGAAAGCTTGGTCGATTTCTTCGACTTCACCGGTGATGACGCCGCTCGAGGCCATATACTGGCCGTTGACGATGGTGACATCCCCTTGAAGCTCGCCTTCCACCCGCAGGTCGCCGTTGCGGATTGTCAGATCGCCTTTTACAAGCGTCCCTTCCGGCACAACGACTGTTTCGCCTTCCACCTGCAGATTCGGCTGCTTGGTAAACGCGAACTGCTGGTCGTCATTGAACGTGCCGAACAAGGCTCCACTCATCAGCAGGCAGAACAAAGCGGCAGCCGTCACAAATGGATGCTGCCTGAACCAGCGCTGTGCGCTTCCCCGCTTTTTCTCTTTTGGCAGCCGCTGCATCGTCTTTTCGACAAAACCGGCAGGTGCCTGTATATGTGATGCACTTTGGACAAATGCAATCGTCTTCGTCAGTTCGTGGTAAATTTTTCGGCAGTCGCTGCAGCTTTCCAAATAGCTTTTCAGCTCTGCCTCTTCCGTACGGTTTAAATCCCCATCTAAATAATCGTCCATGAAACGGACGATTCTATCCGGACACGTAGTCATTGTGCTCGCCTCCTACAAATTGCTCAATTGCTTCCGAAGAGCTTCCCGCCCACGGTGTATACGCGTTTTCACGGTACCTAGCGGCAAATCCAAAATCTCGCTGATTTCCGCCAACGGCAATTCTTCAATATACTTCAATACAATAGCGGCACGGTACTTATCTGGCAAGCGGCTGATTTCGTATTGCACCCGCTCCTGCACTTCCATCCGCTCGAGTTCCTCTTCCGGCAGCGCGTCATCGTTCGCGATCGAGGAGTACATATTCAAGCCTTCTGTCCCCCGCACCTCTGCATCCAAATAATAATCCGGCTTTTTCTTGCGGATCCGGTCGATGCACAAATTCGTCGCGATTCGGTAAAGCCACGTGGAAAACTTCCGCTGCTGGTCAAAGGTATGCAAATTGACAAAAGCACGCGTAAACGCCTCCTGTGCGATATCTTCCGCTTCGTGCTTGTTGCCAAGCATGCGGTAACAGATTTGGTACAGCTGGTGCTGGTACAGCTCGACAATCTCAGCGAAAGCCTGATGGTCACCCTTTAGCACTTGTTTTATTCGTTTATTGACTAAAGCATCCATGATCTCATTTCCCTCCGCCTATGCGGCTGTCTTTTATATACGGATTACTTTTCATAAAGTTTCATTTTTTTCTCTTTCTCCATCGTAACAAATCCCGCCTATAAAATCCCAGTTTCTTTGTAAATAAATGATTAAAAAAGACCACAAAAAAAACAGGCTTTCGCCTGTTTTATAGTAGTTTTTCACCTAATAGCGAGCCAATCAAGGCTACCGCTACATCTGCCGTCCGATTTTTCTCATCGAGAATCGGATTGACTTCCACGAATTCCGCAGAAGTGATGATGCCTGCATCGAACAATAATTCCATCGCCAAATGGCTTTCACGGTACGTGATGCCGCCTGGCACCGGAGTGCCCACGCCTGGCGTGTACATCGGATCGATGCCGTCAAGATCAAGCGACAAATGCACTGCGTCTGTGCGGCGCTCTTCTTTCAAGTACTGGATCGCGTCGTCGATGACTGCCTGCATTCCCATGCTGTCGATTTCGTGCATGCTGTAAACGCGGATGCCGCGCTCTTTGATCAATTCGCGTTCGCCCGGATCCACTGAACGGGCGCCGATGATGACGATGTTCTCCGGCTTCACTTTCGGCGAATAGCCACGGATGTGCGTCAATTGTTCATGGCCAAGTCCGAAGCTTGCTGCCAGCGGCATGCCGTGAATGTTTCCTGATGGCGATGTATCGCTTGTGTTCATGTCTGCGTGCGCATCGTACCAGATGACGCCCAGGTTTTCATGGCGTTCTGAAATGCCGGCTAGCGTGCCAATCGCAATGCTGTGGTCGCCGCCGAGAACCAGCGGGAAATTGCCCGCTTCTGCCACTTCAAACACTTTCGCGCCTAATGCTTCAGTCGCATCAGTCACGACTTTCAGGTTGCGCAGGTTCGTATTTTCATCGATCGATCCATCAGCATGCCCGATTTGGATGTCCCCTTCATCCTTTACCGAGTAGCCCAGGCTTTCAATGCGGTCCACAACGCCCGCATAGCGGATTGCGCTTGGCCCCATGTCTACGCCGCGGCGATTTTGTCCGTGGTCCATTGGTACACCAATTATTGAGATGTTCTTTTTATTCATTATTTTATACCCCCTTCGAAGTCTACGTCCATTGTACCTTCTAAGGTCAACTCGGCTCAACTCAACAAAATTACGTATATTTATTCATTATTCCTAACAGTTTTTCTTTTACTTCCGGCCATTCCCGATCCACAATCGAATAAAGCACTGCATCCCTCGGTTTTCCGGTCGAACGCATGCGTTCATTGCGCAGCACACCTTCTTTTATTGCGCCGATGCGCTCGAGCGCCCTTTGGGATCGTCCGTTCTCGGCATCCGTCTTGAACTGGACGCGGATCATGCCAAGCTCTTCAAAGCAGTGCCGGAGCAGCATGAATTTCACCGCGGTGTTGACGTGGCTTCGCTGCACCCGCTCCGCATAGAACGTCGATCCGATTTCGCAGCTTTTATTCGCCAGGTCAATGGAAGCAATGCGGGTAGTGCCGATCACCGTGCCGGGTCCATCTTCCACAACAAAGGCCAGCACATCCTTCCGCCCGATTCCAGCCTCGAGCCAGGCCTCCATCTCCTCAAAACTTCCCACTTTCGTCAGCATATGTTCAAATACCGCCGGCGTGTGAAGCTCCCAAAGAGCCGGTATATCGCCTTTCTCCAATTGCCTTAGACGCACATCTCCTAGTTCCATCTTTGCTATCGCTCCTTTTTAATTGAAATGAACCCCTTGGATCCGCTTTAGGAATTCGCGCTCTAACGCGCCCATCTCTTTCACGAGATAGTAAGTAGAAACTTCCGGCAGCCCGAACAAATCGAAATGCGCATCCATCAGCCGCCCTTCGATCAGCTCACGGCGCACCATCGACTTCGGCAAGAACGAAACCCCCAACCCTTCCTGGATAAAACGCTTGGCGATATGCGCCTGCGTCACTTTCATCGTCCGGATGCCCGGCACTTCCCGCCGCAGCTTCAACAACAGCTCATCCCAATACACCGGATGATGATGAGTGAACAGAAACGCCGTTTGCAGCACCGCTTCTACAGAAACCGGCGGCCCGGCTTCATCGTCATACGCATCCCGTGGCAGGACAAACAGGAGCGGGTCAATAAAAGCCGTTTCCTGCACAATGCTTCGCCGGAGCGAGGGCAACGCCGATAGCCCGGCCGAAACTTCCCCGCTTTCAACGAGATTCTCGATGCCTTCCGACTCCTGTACACGAATGACAAGTTCGATATCGGGATGGTCTTTCGTGAAGGATTTTAGGATGAACGGCAGAACCGTCTCGGCCATCAGTGGAGAAATTGCCACCGTCCATTTTTGCCGGTAGCCCTGGGCAAATGCATGAAGCCCGTCGACGCTGTCGCTCAGCTGCATGAGCACTTTTTCCGCTTCCGGCCTGAAAAGACGTCCGGCCTCGGTCAGCGCCACCCTGTTTTTCTCCCGCTTGAAAAGCGGGATGCCGAGATGCTCTTCCAACAGCTTCACATGGACCGTGACATTCGGCTGAGACATCAGCAAATGCTCCGATGTCTTGCGGAAATTCAACGTCTCCGCAGCCACTACAAACGTTTTCAGCCAGGCAAGTTCCATAAGAATCTCCTCTTTAATTAATTATTTGAATTGATTTAATTATATATCTTTAATTTTTATTATCAATATGTGGATGTATGATGGAAGAAAAGGAGGAATTCATATGTTTCAGAAAGGGTTAAAGGGCGTAATTGCCGTACAAACCAAAATTGCATCAGTCGACGGGGACCGGGGAGTGCTGAAGTACCGCGGGCGGCTAATAGATGAAGCTATTAAAGGGAAGACATTTGAAGAAGCGGCGTATTTCCTCTGGTATGGAACCGATACGACTCATGAACAGAAGGAAACACTGGAGCGCCAACTGAAGGAATACCGCATATTGCCGGCCCAGGTGTCGGCGGTTGCTAGGCTGTTACCGAAAGAGAATCCAATCATGGACAATCTGCGGACGCTCGTTTCCGCATACAGCCGCCCAGAGTTCAACGAGCTCAGCCCGGAAACTCAGGCACTGGCCTTAACTGCTGCACTTCCGGTAATGACTGCCCTTCTCTACCGCTTTAAACACGGCTGGGAGCCGATTGAGCCGCGAAACGACTTAGGACATACCGCTAACTTCCTTTGGATGTTAACAGGCCAGCAGCCTTCTGAGGCACAGACTGAAGCCTTGGAGACTTATTTGAAGCTGACAATGGAACATGGCATGAACGCTTCGACGTTTGCAGCACGTGTGACGGTATCTACGGAATCGGATATGGTGTCAGCCATCACCTCTGCAATCGGCACCATGAAAGGCCCATTGCACGGGGGAGCACCATCCGGGGTCATAGATTTGCTGGAGGAGATCGGAACGCCGGAACGCATTGAAGCGGTCATTGCGGAAAAACTGGATCGCGGCGAAAAAATCATGGGCTTTGGCCACCGGATCTACCGGACAGAAGATCCAAGATCGCTTATTCTCCGGGGCAAGTGCCTGGCACTTGAAGGCGAAGATGCGTGGCTGGACTTAGCAGTGGCTGCCGAAAAAGAGATTATTAGGCTGTTGAATCTGCATAAGCCTGGCCGGGCGCTCCATACAAATGTCGAGTTTTATGCCGCTGCCATTATGCGTTCGATAGAGATGCCGCCGGAATTGTTCACCCCGACTTTCAGCATCGCGCGCATTGTCGGCTGGACCGCCCACGTATGCGAGCAGCAAGAAGACAACGTTATCTTCCGGCCGCAGTCGGAATACGTCGGAAACTAAAAAAAGCCCGCATCCAATAAAATTGGATACGGGCTTTTTACACATGGATAGTACAAATACACATGGAACAATGGAGCCTAGGGGGCTCGAACCCCTGACCTCGACGCTGCCAGCGTCGCGCTCTCCCAGCTGAGCTAAGGCCCCGCGCTGAACAGGCGCAAGGAAAAAAATGAAATGAGCCATGAAGGATTCGAACCTTCGACCCTCTGATTAAAAGTCAGATGCTCTACCAACTGAGCTAATGGCTCATAATAAAAATGGCTGGGGTACCTGGATTCGAACCAGGGCATGACGGGATCAAAACCCGTTGCCTTACCGCTTGGCTATACC
>NZ_JBQJJG010000013.1:0-90777 GCF_052078085.1 Planococcus sp. FY231025 | reverse complement strand
AAAGCCGTTCTCGCGCCTCGGCGCTCGTGACGTCTTTCGTTGACGTTTTGCTGTTCAGTTTTCAAGGTTCATGTTGTGCGTCCTGTAAAAGCGACTTCTCTAATTTATCATCGCTTCTCGGAAGAGTCAAGCGTTTTTTATTATTGCGAAAAACTGTTTCTGTCCAAGCGACGTGTATTATCATAATATGTTTTGCCCTCATGTGTCAACGGTTATTATTAAAAAACTTTTCTTCTGGGCTGAAGCCATTCTTCCTGCCGCTGTCTTCTTCCCGCTCCTCCCAAACACTCTAAGGAAGAAAAAAAGAACAAGCCGGTCTTAAAGCCGGCCTGCTCCTTAAGAATATTTTTGTTTCAGCTCTCCACATAATAATATCGATGGAAGATTTCATCACTTTTCGTTTTGACATTTTCTACAGAAATCAAATCTTTTTCAATCAGGAATTCGATGAGCACTTCAAGATTGGAAGAATAATTTCTCAGCTCTTCTTGTTCATGCAGCTCCTGGATGGTCCAACGATCTTTCTGCTCCATTACTTCCCGGATATGCTGCGCGCCATCCCGGGTGCGGGAATGAATCAGAAACTCGCTCGCCAAAAATAAAAGTTCGAGGCGCTTCTCCAACGCTTCATCGCTCAATACCAATTCTTCATACAGTTTATAGATAGCCGGTTCCATTTGCTTCACTTGCGCCCAGACTGTCACTTCAGGCGGCAGCCCGTTCTCCAATACGGCCAGCCGCGCAAGGTGATGGAGTGATTCAACTATATGGTGATAGGCATCTAAATAATGTTTTCCTTCGAAGAAGACTTTGCCTTCCAGATACCGGCGGATCAATTTCGAGAATTCCATCCCCATTTTGATTTTCCGGCCATAGAACGGATAATCCTTCAATTCTGTTTTCAGGTTGGCCATGAATTCATTCCGGTCGTAGACAATGCGCCCGTGGAACAGCCAATCGACAATTTTTCGGTTGGTTCCAAGCAGGAGCCATTTTTTTAATTGCTTCTCTGTCACAATATGCATCGCCGCTTTTTTATCCAAGTAAGTATAATGTTTCGTGTAAACAGAAGTTTCATTTTCTTTCGTAATGATCAGCAAGATCGAATCGAATGTATCTGTGATCGGGCTGACCTTCTCCCGTTTTTCCACCAGCACCACTCCGAGCGTACTTTCTTGGCTGGCGCGTTCTTGATAAATCGGTCTTAAAATTTGTTCCATCTATTTTCAGCTCCTTGCAAATCTATCTACCTTCTGCGGCAATTTTTAAACGTTCCCTCGCTTCTTTCTTTGAAAGTTTTGGAGGAATCCCCAGTGATGCTTTTCTCTATTTCGACATATTTCTTGTGTATTCCTTCTTCAGGAAATCATTATCACTTTTTTCTGCCGGTTGTGATATAGTATGATGGATGCAAGGAGGAAAGAGCGAATGAAACCTTATAAAAATAAAATCAATCGTATTCGTACATTTGCCTTGGCGTTGATCTTTATCGGCATCGTCATCATGTATGTTGGAATATATTTTAGAAATCAACCGGTCGTCATGGTCGTCTTCATGCTCCTTGGCGTCGTGGCAATCATCGGAAGCACCGGTGTTTACGCTTGGATCGGATTGTTGTCGATGAAGACTGTGCCTGTGCAATGTCCAAACTGTGGACGCCATACAAAAATGCTTGGCCGCGTCGACATGTGCATGCATTGCCGTGAACCTTTGACGATGGACCCTGCTCTTGAAGGAAAAGAGTTTGACACAGCCTATAACAAAAAAAATTCTTGAATCATTAGCTTCCAAAAAGAAACCCGTCGGCACAATCGTGCCGGCGGGTTTCTTTTGTCTCTAAAAATAAAAAAGGATATGGAGTCCATGTCCTTTATTGAGCTTGGGCAGTCTTGCTGAGGCATTCCTGGCAAGTGCCGTAAATCTCTAAGCGGTGATAGTCCACCTGGAAACCGGTGACATGTGAAGCCAATTGTTCTACTTCATCAAGCCCTGGATAATGGAAGTCGACGATTTTGCCGCAATCGTTGCAAATAACGTGATAATGATCGTGCGTCACAAAATCGAAACGGCTGGAAGAATCTCCATAGGTCAATTCCTTGACCAGTCCCGCCCCTTTGAACACACGCAAATTATTATATACAGTTGCTACACTCATATTTGGAAAAGTTCGTTCAAGCGCGCGATAAATGTCATCCGCTGTCGGGTGTGTCGTAGAATGAATCATGAACTCCAGAATTGCATGGCGCTGCGGAGTGATTCGGACACCTGTTGACTTCAGAGCCTCTAGCGCGTCTTTTAATTGTACTTCAGACATCGCTGTGCACCTCACTTCTACATATTCTTACATTGTAATCGTTATAATTAGTGTACCTAAGAATATGCCGTGGTGTCAAGAAATCACTATAGCGCCCACTTTCGTTCCCCTTCCCTTATGGCTGATGCAAGGTTTTTTCCTGGCTGCCCAAGCGCATATTGATCAACCGTGCCGCAACAAAAAGGAAATCCGAAAGCCGGTTCAAGTATGCGATGACATTCGGAGACACCCCTTCTCCGATGCTGATGGCCCGCCGCTCTGCCCGTCTGACCACTGTGCGCGCAACGTGCAATCCTGCTCCGGCCGGATGCCCGCCCGGAAGGATGAAGTTGGCCAGTGCCGGAACTTCTTCATCGAAACGGTCTATCCATTGCTCCAGTTTGGTAATATCGGCTTCGGCCAATTGCCATTTTACTTCTTTGCCTTTAGGCGTAGCCAATTCGGCCCCCACATGGAAAAGCGTGGTCTGGATTTCATGAAAAACCTTTCCGAGCTCTTCTTTCTCGTCAAAAAATTCAGATGCCAGGTGGCTGATGGCAAATCCGATGGCCGAGTTCGCTTCATCGCACGTGCCATAAGCTTCTACAAGTGCATCGTTTTTGGCTACACGCGTCCCGTATACGAGTGAAGTCGTCCCTTTGTCCCCTGTCTTTGTGTAAATCTTCATCATCAATACCCCTTTTCAAGACTTACCAGATTTGTCGGCTCACATTCTTCGTTCAGCCATTTCCTTAAGTTCGGAATAAAAACTTCCAGAGCCCGCTCGACATATCTGCCGGAATGGCTCGATGCATGCGGGGAAATCACAATATTATCCATGTCCCAAAACGGGTGCTCAGGAGGCAGCGGCTCGTTATTGAACACATCCAGCACTGCCGCGCCGATTTCCCCATTTTCCATTGCTTCGACCAGCACCTCATCTTCGAAAAGGTCGCCTCTTCCAAAGTTCATGAATATCGCATCTTCTTTCATGGCTTTGAAGTGCTCCTTCTTTAAAAGATGCTTGGTTTCATTCGTACTCGGCAGCACGGAAATGACAGCATCAGCTTTCGGCAAGGCTTCGAGGATCTGATCGAACCGCACCATCTCTTCCATATTCTCCGCTTGGTTGCCGGAACGGTTGCAGCCGATGGTATGAACCCCGAACGCCTGAAGCAGGCGGCCGATTTCAGAACCGATCGCCCCGGGGCCAAGAATCAGAGCAGTCGATCCGTACAATTCCGTGGATCCGGTTTTGCGGTTCCATTGTTTTTCACGTTGCTTCTCATAAATAAACGGCAGCGACCGCTTCAGTGCGAGCAGATGGGCCAGCACCGATTCCGTCATCGGCGTTTTATGGATGCCCTTCACATTCGACACAATAATTCCCCGCTCTGCAATGGCAGTGTGCGGCATTTTTTCAATGCCCGCACTTGCAACCATGATCCATTTCAACTTTTTCGCTGATTCAATATCTGCCGCAGCCAAATCTTCCCCGTAAGTCACAAGGATTTCTGCACTCGGCAATCGCGTTTTGTCTTTGTATGCAAAGTGGAAATGCACCTCGGGAAATTGCTCGATCAAGTGTTTTTGCTGATGCTCTTTTGGAATAAACGTAAACAATACTTCCATCGTCTTTCTCCCCTTTTAGCGGCTTGTAATGGTTTTCAGGGTTTCGAGCACTTCCTGGATGTGGTTCTCGACTTTCACTTTCCGCCATTCTTTGACGATGGTGCCCGTCGGATCAATCAGGAATGTAGAGCGTTCGATGCCCATAAATTCTTTTCCGTACATTTTCTTTTGCACCCATACGCCGTACGCCTCTGAAACAGTGTGGTCTGCGTCCACCAGCAATGAAAACGGAAGTCCGTGCTTTTCAATGAATTTCACATGCTGTTTTTCATCATCGGCACTGACCCCTAGGATCACCGCATTCAGTTCCGAAAAATCTTTTTCAGCATCCCGGAAATCACATGCTTGGGTCGTACAGCCTGGAGTCATATCTTTCGGATAAAAGTACAGCACCACATATTTCTTGCCGGCAAAATCCTTTAGCGAAACCGTCTCGCCTGCTTCATTTTTCATTGAGAAATCCGGTGCTTCTAGCCCTTCTAACGTCGTCATCTCCATCACTCCTTTTCTTATTCTTATCGTACCTAACCTGGTCGGTAGTTTCAATTTCTTTGGCGTTCGGCATTGATTTTGTCTACAATAGGAAGAAGATCAACTAGGGAGGCATTCATTCATGAACCATTCTGTATCCGAACAGCTGCACGAAGAAGCGTTGCAGCACATCGTCGGGGGCGTCAACAGCCCGTCCCGCTCATATAAAGCAGTCGGCGGCGGCTCGCCGGTCGTCATGGAACGCGCAAAAGGCGCCTATTTCTGGGACGTCGACGGCAATAAATACATAGACTATCTGGCAGCTTACGGGCCGATCATCACGGGGCATGCACATCCGCATATTACACAGGCCATCACCCATGCTTCAGAAACCGGCCTGCTTTACGGAACACCTACACGGCACGAAATCACCTTTGCCAAAATGCTGAAAGAAGCAATGCCGAATATGGATAAAGTAAGATTCGTCAACAGCGGCACCGAGGCCGTCATGACGACGATCCGCGTGTCGCGCGCCTATACCGGCCGCACGAAAATCATGAAATTCGCCGGATGCTACCATGGCCACTCCGATTTGGTGCTCGTCGCTGCAGGTTCGGGCCCGGCAACTTTGGGCACCCCTGACTCTGCAGGCGTACCGAAATCGATTGCCGAAGAAGTCATAACGATCCCTTTCAATGACCCGGCAGCTTATGCCGAAGCAATGGAGCGCTGGGGATCGGAAATTGCCTGCATTTTAGTGGAACCGATCGTCGGGAACTTCGGCATCGTTGAACCGGAACCCGGCTTCCTAGAAGAAGTCCACCGCATTGCTCGCGAAAAAGGGGCATTGATTGTCTATGACGAAGTCATCACTGCTTTCCGCTTCCATTATGGCGGCGCACAAGACCTTCTCGGCTTGGAGCCTGATTTGACAGCGCTCGGAAAGATCATTGGCGGCGGCTTGCCGATTGGCGCATACGGCGGCAAAAAAGAGATCATGGATACGGTCGCTCCCCTTGGCCCCGCTTACCAGGCAGGGACAATGGCCGGCAACCCGGCATCCATCCAGGCCGGCATCGCGTGTCTTGAGATCCTCCGCCAGGATGGCGTCTACGAAAAAATGGACGCCCTTGGCCGCCAATTGGAAGAAGGCATCTTGAAAGCGGCGGAAGACCATGGAGTGACCATTACGGTCAATCGCCTCAAAGGGGCATTGACGATTTATTTCACCGACCAGAAAGTCCGGAATTATGAACAGGCGGAAGCGACAGACGGTGAAGTATTCGGCCGCTTCTTTAAATTGATGCTCGAAGGAGGCATCAATCTCGCCCCTTCAAAATACGAAGCCTGGTTCTTGACCACTGAGCATACCGAAGAAGATGTCAAAGCATCGATCGAAGCGGTAAGAAACGCATTTGGACAACTTTGACCAAATGCCGCAATTTCAAGGAAAGGAGTGCATGAGTTCATGAAATTAGGTGCGCGCATATTCAAGACTGGCATAGCTGTTTCATTCGCATTGTTTCTAGCGAACTTATTGCAGCTCCCTTCGCCGGTTTTTGCAGGAATTGCGGCGATTTTCGCCATCCAGCCATCCATTTACCGTTCTTACCTGACTGTCCTGGATCAAATTTACGGGAATTTGATCGGCGCCGGCATCGCGGTCGTTTTTGTTTTGACACTCGGCTCCAACTACCTCACCATCGGATTGGCAGCCGTATTGGCGATTATCATCATGCTGAAACTGAAGCTCGAAAGCACGGTAGCTTTGACCTTGGTGACCATCATCGCCATCATGGAATCGCACGAACCCGACTTCCTGGCATTTGCATCGCTGCGGTTCGGCACCATCCTCCTTGGCATCCTGGCATCTTTTGTAGTCAACTTGATTTTCCTTCCGCCGAAGTACGAGACACGCTTGTTCAGCTCCATCCATGAGGTGAGCGAAGAAGTCATCCGGTGGATCCGCGTTTCCATTCAGCATGCCACGGCGCATACGGCATTGAAAGAAGATATTGACCGCTTGAGCGACAAATTGGATAAGGTGGACCAATGGTATTCTTTTTATAAAGATGAGCGCAGCTACACAAAAAAACAGCAATATACAAAAGCACGGAAACTTGTGCTGTACCGCCAAATGATCATGACGACCAAGAAAAGCCTGGAAGTCCTGAAGCGGCTCCACCGCTTTGAAAATGAGCTGACCGAACTGCCGGAACATTTCCATCTGATGGTCCAGGAGCGGCTTGAAAGCCTTGCCGGCTATCACGAACAGCTTTACATGAAATACGTCGGCAAGATGCGGCCGGAACATAGTGAAACATTCGCTGCCGATGCTGCTGAAAAGCGCCAGGAAATGATGGCGGTTTTCGTAAAAGAGATCAATATAGCCCATGAACAAGCTGCGAGCGAATTCGCCATTTATCATTTGATGCACGTCTTGTCTGCTATAGTCGATTACGAGGAACAGCTTGAACATCTGGACTTGCTGATCATCTCTTACCACAACTTTCATTCGGACGAAATTGCATCCGACATCGAAAAAGCCATTTAAAAAACGTGCCGGACATAGTGTCCGGCACGTTATTTCGTTATGACTTCATGCGCGGATCAAGTGCATCGCGCAAGCCGTCGCCCATCAAGTTGAACCCGAGAACCGTCAACATAATGGCAATACCCGGGAAAATCATCGTCCAAGGTGCATTGGTCAAATACGACCTTGAATCAGCCAGCATCTTGCCCCATTCCGGCGAAGGCGCCTGCGCCCCCAATCCAAGAAAGCCGAGAGCGGCCGCTTCGATAATAGCTGTTGCGATGGCCAGTGTCCCTTGAACAATAACCGGCGCCATCGAATTTGGCAATATGTGGGAAAATAAAATCCGATTATCTTTCATGCCGATCGCTTTTGCCGACATGATGTATTCATCTTCTTTAATGCTCAGCACTTTCGAGCGGATAAGCCGTCCGAAATTCGGCACGTTGATGATGGCAATCGCGATCAAGGCATTCCGCAGCGACGGCCCAAGGACCGAGACAACTGCAATTGCCAGCAAAATGCTCGGGAATGCCAACATGATGTCGAAGATGCGCGAAATGATCGTATCCACCCATTTGCCGTAATAGCCGGCCAGGATGCCCAAAATGCTTCCGACGACTACCGACCCGACGACTGCTAGAAAGCCGACCCAAAGGGAAATACGTGCGCCGTAAACAATCCGCGATAAGATATCCCGTCCAAAATCATCCGTCCCCATCCAATGATCGGCGGAAGGAGGCATAAGGCGCTGAGATAAATTCTGTTCATTGATGCCTTGCGGTGTTAGCAGCGGGCCGAAAATCGCCAGCAGGATGAAAAAGATGACAATCCCCATTCCGACAACGGCCACTTTGCTTTTCCGGAATCCCCGCCACGCTTCTTTCCACGGGCCGGCGACCTGCTGCAATTCCGCATCATTCTTGCCTGCAACTGTATTAGCCATTACGCTCTTCCTCCTTCCTTAATCATATTTAATCCTTGGATCAACGAGGCCGTAGATCAAGTCGACGAATAGATTGATCATGACAAAAATGAATGCCACGATCAAAATGCCGGATTGGATAACCGGATAATCCCGGAAGCCGATCGCTTCGTAAATATAACGCCCGATGCCCGGCCAGCCGAAAATCGTTTCCGTCAAAATCGCACCGCCTAAAAGCAAGCCCATTTGAAGCCCGATGATTGTCAGAACCGGAATGATGGCGTTCTTCAACGCATGCTTGTAGACTACCCAGAACATCTTCAGCCCTTTGGCGCGTGCTGTCCGGACGTAATCGGAACGCATCACTTCGAGCATGCTTGAACGCGTCATCCGGGCAATGATGGCCATCGGAATGGTTGCGAGCGCTGTGCCCGGCAGCACCAAATGCTTGAGTACTGTCGCCAGTTGATCAAATTGGCCCGTCAGGATCGTATCAATAATATAGAAGTTCGTAATAGAATCGACCGGATCACGGACATTTTCACGGCCGGTAGTCGGCAAGATGCCAAGCTCGATTGAAAAGATCCACTGGTTCATCAAACCCAGCCAGAAAATCGGCATGGATACGCCGATCAATGCAATGATCATCGCCAGGTAATCAAACCACGAATTTTGGAACCAAGCCGAGATGATCCCTGCATTGATGCCGATGACGACCGCAATGATCATCGCAAATACGGATAATTCAATTGTTGCGGCCAAATACGGCCAGACTTCGTCCATGACCGGCGTCCGCGTACGGAGCGACTGCCCCAGATCTCCCGTCACCAGCCCCTTCAAATAATCGAAGTACTGGATATACCAAGGATTATCCAATCCTAATGTGGTTCTTAGCGCTTTGATTGCCTCTTCGGATGCTTGCTGGCCCAAAATTACTTGTGCCGGATCGCCCGGAATTGCCCGGATGATCAGAAAGACGATGAACGTCATGCCCAGCAATACTGGAATCAATTGAAACAAGCGCCGCCCTATATAGTGAAGCATCTTCTTCACCTCTCCATCTCTTGCATTATGTATTCTTAAGGAAAAAAAGAGGAGAAATCAGTATGACCTCTCCTCCTGAAATGCCTACTCTAAATCTACAGACGCCAATTTATCTGATCCGGTTGGATGCGCTTTAAAGTCGATTACGTTCTTGCCGCCAGCCAATAGAGGCGTGGAGTGGGCAAGAGGGACCCAAGGTGCATCTGCATGGATAAGTTCTTGTGCCTGTTTGTAAAGGTCGTTGCGTGTATTTTCGTCCACTTCTGTTTGCGCTTTGATCAATAGGTCATGCAGTTCCTGGTTTTCATAGTATGTGTAGTTGTTTGAACCGATATTGTCCTGGTCAAGCAATACATACAGGAAGTTATCCGCATCGCCGTTATCGCCTGTCCATCCAAGCAAGAAAGCATCCGCTTCCCCGTTAGCAGCTTTTTCAAGGTAAGTTGCCCACTCGAATGAAACAATCTTCGCTGTTACGCCGACATCCGCCAAGTTCTTCTGAATTGCTTCAGCTACTTTTTGGCCATCCGGCATATAAGGGCGTGGAACCGGCATTGCGTAAAGTTCCATTTCGAAGCCGTCTGGAAGTCCTGCTTCAGCCAATAGCTGCTTCGCTTTCTCCGGATCGTATTCGTATCCTTCAATGTCATCGTTATAGCCGCTGATTACAGGCGGCATCGGGTTTTTCGCCACTTCTCCGCGTCCTTGGAAGAATGCGTCCACAATCGCTTGCTTATCGATTGCATGGTTCATCGCCTGGCGCACTTTTGGATCGTCGAACGGTTCACGCGTCGTAGTTAACCCAAGGTAGCCTACGTTCATAGATGGGCGTTCAAACAATTGAAGGTTTTCATCGCCTTCCACCGTTTCCGCATCTGAAGGCGTAATGCCGTCAGCCAAATCGATTTCGCCTGACAATAATGCATTCAAACGAGCAGAGTTGTCCGGAATTGAACGGAAGATAACCTGGTCAAGCTTCGGTTCGCCTTCAACATAGTAATCCGGATTTTTTTCGATTGTGATCGAGTCATTGCGTTTCCATTCTACGAACTTGAATGGACCTGTTCCAACTGGCGCATCGCCGAACTTGTCGCCGGCAGATTCAAATGCAGTCGGAGAAGCAATTCCGAATGAGCTCATCGCCAAGTTTTTCAAGAAAGGCGCCTGAGGGCGTTTCAGCTTGAATTCAACTTCGTAATCGCCAGTAGCTGTCACTGACTCGATTACGTGGCCTTCTTCATCGCCGAAACCGCCGAACATTGAACCGTAGTACGGGAACTGGTCAGCGTCTCCGCCTGCCCAGCGTTCAAAGTTCGCTACGACAGCTTCAGCATTGAAATCTGTGCCGTCATGGAATTTCACGCCTTCTTCCAGCGTGAAAGTGTAAGTCAAACCATCTTCAGCAGCTGTCCATTCAGAAGCCAAGCCAGGATGGATTTCTGTATCTTGTTCACCGAAATTCACCAATGTATCAAAGATGTTCTTTGTGACTTTGTATGATTCACCGTCGGTTACTGCGATTGGATCCAATGATACCGAGTCGCCTCCGCGCCCAAAGATCAATACTTTAGGATCTCCTGATTCCCCCGACTCCCCGTTGTCTCCTCCGTCGCCTTCCGAAGCATTATCGGAACTGCAGCCGAACAAAGCTGTAGATACCAATAAAAGCATCAAAAACGCCAGCGATAAGAACTTTTTCTTTCTCAAAATGACCCCTCCATTTGTGTTATTTATTATCATTGCGGCCTGCTTTCTTCGTAAAGATGGCAAGCTACATAATGACCTTTCTCAACTTCTGCGAATTTCGGCACCACTGCCTCGCAGATATCCATCTTGAATGGGCAGCGTGTATGGAACCGGCAGCCGCTCGGCGGATTTGCCGGGCTTGGCACATCCCCTTTGATGATGATTTCCTCGCGGATAAAATCGGGATCCGGCACAGGGACAGCGCCAAGCAGCGCTTGCGTATACGGATGCAGAGGCTTTTCATAAAGCGATTCGCTGTCAGCCAGTTCCGCCATATTGCCTAAGTACATAACGCCCACCCGGTCGCTGATGTGTCGGACCACGCCTAAATCATGGGCGATGAAGATATAAGTAAGTTTCAGTTCTTTCTGCAAGTCCTGCATCAAGTTCAAAACTTGTGCTTGGATTGATACGTCAAGAGCCGAAACGGGCTCATCTGCAATGATCAATTTCGGATTCGTCATCAAAGCCCGGGCGATCCCGATGCGCTGGCGCTGCCCGCCGCTGAATTGGTGAGGGTAGCGTTTCGCATGGTAGCTGCTGAGACCGACGATTTCCAGGAATTCATGGACTTTCCGTTTGCGTTCTTTCGGATCGCCGATATTGTGGACATTGAGCGGCTCCATCAAGATCTTCTCGATCGTATGGCGCGGATTCAACGAAGCATAGGGATCCTGGAACACCATCTGGATATCCCGGCGCATTTTCCGCATATCTGCGTTCGAAATGCTGGTCAATTCTTTGCCATCAAAAAACACTTTTCCTTCTGTCGGTTCAAGCAGGCGCATCAGCATCCGGCCCGTCGTCGATTTGCCGCATCCTGATTCACCGACGATGCCCAGCGTTTCGCCTTCGTTCACGGTGAAGGAAATATCATCCACTGCTTTGACGTGGTTTTTCACTTGCCCGAAAATGCCGGACTTGATGGGGAAGTATTTTTTCAGCCCCTCCACCCGTAAAAGCGGCTCTTGTTTAGTCAACGCCGGTTCTTCAATTTTTGACAACGGTTCGTTCATGGTGTTCTACCTCCTTTGGATCGTATAGGAAGCAGCGGGTCTGATGATCCTCCGCCGTCTGATAAAGCGGCGGGCTCTCAGCAATGCAGCGGTCCCACGCAAATTCACAGCGGGCAGCAAATTTGCAGCCTGTCTTGATTGTTCCCGGTTTTGGAACATTGCCCGGGATCGAGTACAACCGCTCTTTTTTAAATCGCATGTCCGGGACCGATTCCAAAAGTCCGCGCGTGTATGGATGCTGCGGATCTTTGAAGATGGTATGGACCGGCCCTTCTTCGACAACTTTTCCGGCATACATGACAATGACGCGTTCGCATGTTTCAGCAACGACGCCAAGGTCATGGGTAATCAAAAGCACGGCCGTATTCAGGCGTTCGTTAAGATTCTTGATCAATTTCAGGATCTGCGCCTGGATGGTGACATCCAAGGCCGTTGTCGGCTCATCTGCAATCAGCACTTTCGGATCGCATAGCAAGGCCATGGCGATCATGACGCGCTGGCGCATCCCGCCGGACAATTGGTGAGGGTATTCCTTCATCAAGTCTTCCGCCCGCGGCAATCCGACCAGCTTCATCATTTCCACAGCACGGTCCTGAATCTGCTTTTTCGACCAATCCCGCTTGTGGATTTTGACCGCTTCGCGCAGCTGGTCGCCGATGGTGAACAGCGGATTCAAGGACGTCATCGGTTCCTGGAAGATCATCGCAATGTCATTTCCGCGGACATCCCGCATCTGTTTCTCCTGCAACTTGGTTAAATCTTTATTCTGAAATAAAATTTCGCCTTCAGTAATTTTTCCTGGCGGGCTCGGTACAAGCCCCATAATCGATAGGGATGTTACGCTCTTGCCGCATCCCGATTCTCCGACGATTCCCAGTACTTCCCCTTCGCGGATGTAAAAATCAATGCCGTCGACTGCCGGAATCTCCCCATCATCTGTAAAAAAAGAAGTTCGCAATCCATTTACTTCCAGCACCTTTTTTCTCTCTTCCAAGTTGCCACCCCTTTTGCAATCATTCGAATTCAGATAATTCTATGTGTTTATATTATACGTAACATTAGTATTATTGCAATAGTTTTTCGAATATTACAGCCTTTTTCTGGAATTTAAAAAAAGCCTCCCAGGTGATGGGAGGCCTTGCTGTCTTTAAGTGAATTGTTGGACTTGGAACAAATTGAAATACACACCTTGGCGCTTCATCAATTCATCGTGCGTCCCTTTTTCCGCTAATTTCCCATGGTCAATGACCAAGATCTGGTCGGCATGGGTGATGGTCGACAGCCGGTGGGCGACTATGAGCGTCGTCCGGTCATGCGCGAGCCGTTCCAGGGAATCCTGGATCAGCGCTTCGCTTTCGAGGTCCAGTGCAGAAGTCGCTTCATCCAAAATAAGGATTGGCGGATTTTTCAGGAATACACGGGCAATGGCGATGCGCTGCTTTTGACCGCCGGAAAGTTTGACTCCCCGCTCCCCTACTTTCGTGTCGTAGCCTTCAGGAAGCAGCTCAATGAATTCATGGGCATTTGCCGCTTTTGCAGCCGCCACCACTTCTTCATCAGTTGCGTGCGGCTTGCCCATAAGGATATTCGATTTGACCGAATCGCTGAACAAGATGGAATCCTGCAGGACGAGGCCGATCTGGTCGCGCAGCGTATGGATGGTGACATCTTTCAGATTATGGTCATCCATATAGATGCCGCCGCCCGTCACATCGTAAAAGCGCGGGATCAACGAAACGATCGTCGACTTTCCGCCGCCGCTCATTCCGACAAACGCGACGGTCTCGCCCGGTTTGACGGTGAAATTCAAATCCGACAAAACTTCGGTGCCGCCGTTATTGTACTGGAATGAGACATTCCGGAACTCCAGTTTGCCGTCGACCACTTTCAGATCTTTGGCGCCTTCTCGGTCAGTGACTTCGTATTCTTCATCGACCAGTTCAAATACCCGGTCCATCGAAGCATATGCCTGCGTCAATGTGGTAGACGAGTTCACCAGGCGGCGAAGCGGATTGTAAAGCCGCTCGATATAGGCGATGAACGCCACCATGGTCCCAAGCGTCAGATTGCCCTGGATCACCTGATAGCCGGCATAGCCGATGACCAATAAAGGTGCTACATCGGTAATGGTATTGACGGCGGCAAAAGCTTTGGCATTCCATTTTGTATGGGCGATCGCTGAATCGAGGAAGCCGTCGTTCGTCTGGTCGAAAATTTTCTGCTCATGCTTCTCAAGCGCGAAACTTTTGATGATGCTCATCCCTTGCACCCGCTCATGCAGATAGCTCTGGACGTTCGCAAGCGCCTGTGAGCGCTCTTTCGTCAAGTCGCGCAGGCGGCCGAAAAAGTATTTGACGCTGAACGCGTAGAATGGAAACGCCAGGAGCGCCACGATGGTCAATGGCACATCCATCGTCAACATGATGCCTATGGCGATTAAAATGGTTGCCAGATCGAGCCAAAGATTCATCAAGCCGATCATGACAAAGTTCTTCGTCTGCTCGACATCGTTGATGACGCGGGAGATGACTTCGCCTGCCCGTGTGTTCGCATAATAGCGGAGGCTCAGCCGCTGCATGTGCCCGTAAAGGTGCTGCCGGATATCATAGAGGATTTTATTGCTGACATATTGGGCGTAATACTGGCGGAAGTATTCGATCGGCGGCCGGAAAATGAAAAACAGGATTGCCGTCCCGCCGAGCCAAAGATAAAGCTGGTCCAATTTCTCGCCGTCTGACAGTCCATCGGCCCCGATAATATCATCGATTACGATTTTGATAAGCAACGGGATAAATAGCGGGATTGCAAACTTGAAAATGCCGATGATGATCGTCAACACAATCTGCCATGTATAAGGTTTAACAAATTGCATATAGCGTTTTGTGCTGCTCAAAGCTTTCACTCCATTCTCTTCGTTCAAAACGAAAAACCTGTTGGCAAGCAACAGGTTTTTCGCTTATTCAGTCAGCCGGTACTGCCTGTAGAATTCGTACCGGCTCGTCCAAACTTCGATGAAGTCCGGGGCAAAGGGGCCGCGCCGCTGTTTGATCCAGCCGATCAATTTCTCCACGTTCCGGTGGAGGATCTGGTCGATCACTTCGGGGTAGCCCATCTGCCGTTTATGGTCCTCATATTCGTCTTCGTCCAGCAAGGTGTACGACATGTCCGGAAAGACTTTAACATCTAAATCATAATCGATATACTTCAGCGAGCCATTGTTATATACAAACGGAGAACTGACGTTGCAATAATAATACACCCCATCATCGCGCAGCATGCAAATTATATTAAACCAATGTTCTGCATGGAAATAGCAGATGGACGGCTCTCGCGTGAGCCACGTCCTGCCATCCGATTCTGTAACCATGGTCCGCTCATTTGCACCGATTACTATGTTATTCGTCCCTTTCAAAACTGTTGTTTCCTGCCAGACACGGTGGATTCGGCCGTTGTGTTTGTAGCTGTGGATTTGGATTGTTTCGCCTTCCACGGGAATCGCCATGTCTATCCCACCTTTTCGCCTAAACCGTATAAATTTTTTAATGTCCCCACAATTATATCAATCAATTCTGAAAACATACAGTGAAAAGGCAATAAGGCTTTGGTCATACCAGTTCTACATGACGACGGAGCGGCCGCCATCAACAATAATCGTCTGTCCGCGGATCATATCCGCATCATCTGAAATCAAGAACAAAGCCGCTTTCACCATGTCGTCGATCTCCACCATGCGGCCTGCAGGCGTATTGACGCGTGCATCATTCAGCAACTCTTCGCGGTTCGGGAAATGGGTCAAAGCTTCTGTATCGATCGCTCCGCCTGAAACAGTATTCACGGCTATGCCTTTTGGAGCGAGCTCTACTGCCAGATAGCGCGTAATCGATTCGACTGCTGCCTTGGAAACGCCAATAGTGGTGTAATTCTCCAAGTAGCGGATGGATCCGAGGGAGCTGATGCCGATGATCTTGCCGCCTTTATCCATCAGCTTCGCCGCTTCCTGAGCTCCGAAGAGCATCGCTTTCGCATTGATATTCATGGTCCAGTCCCAATGCGATTCTTCAAGTTCCATAATCGGGCGCAGTACACCTGATGCTGCGTTCGACACAAATACATCCAGGCGCCCGAATTCTTCCTTGATTGTTTCGAACATGCCGCGCAATTTTTCTACGTCGCCGACATTTGCGCGGACGAGAAGCGCACGCTGCCCTCTTGCTTCGATTTCTTTTACCGTATCGAGCGCCGCCGTTTTGCTGCGCGCGTAATTGACTACGATATCATATCCTTGTTCTGCCAAGGCGATTGCCAAAGCTTTGCCCAGCCCTCTGCTGCTGCCTGTCACCAATGCCACTTTTTGTTCTGCCATTGTCATACATCTCCTCTTTGCTGCAATGCAGTTTTCATTTTTTGCACCGGACCGGATATCGGCAGGCTTTCCAGCTCTTCAGCCGTCACCCACTTCATCCCTTCCGGCACCTTTAAGTCCTCGCCTTGGGCGATAAAGCCATCCACGTTCCATGTTAAATGAGAAAACACATGTTTGAAAGAAATAATTTTTTCCGCTCCGCTGACAGAACCGCTGAAGTTTTCAGAAAGCTGCTCTTCGATCTCAGCTGCCAGTGCTTCGCCTGCCAGCTCCACCATCGGGAATTGCCACATATTGGCGAGCAGACCGGTCGGCGGCCGTTTCTCCATCAGCACTTTATCACCCTTCTGGATAGCCAGCATCGCATACTGAAGAGCCTTGGTCTTTTTGGCTTTGGTCTTTATCGGCAATTCGTGCTGTTTCCCTTCATGGAAAGCTGCACAGTGGTCGCGGACCGGACAAAGGAGGCATTTCGGCGAAGTCGGCGTGCAGATCAACGCTCCCAGTTCCATCAGTCCCTGGTTGAAAGACGACGGATCTTCATGGCTGATGATCTCCGTCACTGCTTCTTCAAAGACCTTCCTGGTTTTCGGCTTGGCGATATCCTCTTCGATCAACAGGATCCGGGACAACACGCGCATGACATTGCCGTCGACGGCGTGTTCCGGAATGCCGTAGGCAATGCTGAGGATCGCTCCCGCTGTATACGGGCCGACCCCTTTCAGCAATGAAATCTCTTTGCGGCTTGAAGGGACGACGCCATTAAATTTTTCAGCCACTTCTTTGACGCCCGCCTGCAGGTTGCGGACCCGTGAATAATAGCCAAGGCCTTCCCACTGCTTCAGCAAAATTTCTTCATCCGCTTCCGCCAAGTCGTTCACTGTAGGGAATTTCTCTACAAATCGTTTATAATAAGGTATAACCGTATCCACACGCGTCTGCTGCAGCATAATCTCTGAAACCCATATCTGATATGGGTCTGCAGTCCTCCGCCAGGGCAAATCGCGTTTCTCGGCAGCAAACCAGCTGATTAAATCGTTTTGAAATTGCATTTTGTCGAATTCTATTGTCACTGCCTCCACTCTTCTAGATTATTCCGCTGAATTCCCGGGTATAGATTTTACACAGGGAATATTATTATTCTATCAAAACCTGATTCTTTTACCAAAACCAGCCGCCCTTGAAAGGAGATGATGCAATGGATACAGGCACACATATCGTCATGGGAATCGCATTAGGCGGCCTCGCCGCTGCTGACCCGGTTGTCGCCAGCCATCCTGCGACCATGACCGCCGTATTTGCCGGTACGATAATCGGATCCCAAATTCCGGATATCGATACCGTTTTAAAATTGAGAAGCAATGCGATCTATATACGCCATCACCGCGGCGCCACCCACTCGATTCCAGCTGTCTTGTTCTGGCCATTGCTGATCACCGCTGTACTCGGGCTGATCATGCCGTCCGCGAACATCCTTCATCTGTGGCTCTGGACGTTCCTGGCTGTATTCCTGCATGTCTTTGTCGACATCTTCAATTCATACGGCACCCAGGCGCTCAGGCCGATTTCAAACCGATGGATCGCACTCGGGGTCATCAATACATTTGATCCGATCATCTTCGGCCTCCATTTGGTAGCATTGATGTTTTGGGCGTTCGGCACCGATCCGGTCTGGACGATGTCGATTCTGTATATCGTCGTATTCTTTTATTACGTTTTGCGCTTTATTGTCCAAGGGGCAGTCAAGCATGCGGTCCGCAATACGATTCCGGGCACCACCCATATCATCGTCGCTCCGACGATGCGGTTTTTCCAATGGCGCATTGCAGCGGACACGGACACGCATCATTATGTAGGAAGAGCCTACGGGCGTTCGATCAATATTTACGACAAATTCCAAAAAATGGAACTCCCTCAATCGAACGAATTGTTCCAGACTGCGTTAAAAGATAAGAACCTTTCCGCTTTCGTCTCTTTCTCCCCTCTGTACCGATGGGAAATCAATGAATACGGGGAAATTTACGAAGTGCGGCTCATCGACCTGCGCTACCGCAGCAATGATTATTATCCATTTGTCGCGGTTGCTCATCTGAACCACAAACTCGAAGTGGTCAACTCGTATACCGGCTGGATATTCAGCGAAGACAAGCTGAGGAAGAAACTTGATTTCAGCCATAACTAATAGAAGCTGTGTTGGATCCTCCACTTCAGGCGGACGCTTTCCGCGGGCTCGCGCCGAACTAACTAAGAACCTGTGCTCCTGCGCAAGCTCGTCGCAAATACTTGCCCTCGCAAGCTTCGGTCAAGCATTGACTGGCGTCCGAGTGGATTTCGGCACTTCGCTATCCCGCTGGTAAAACCGGTGCTCCTGCATCGCTGCGCTGCTTCGTCGCAAACAAGTTGACCGAATTACCTTCGGCCAACTTGCTCGCCGCCTTCCGTTGCGGATCCTGAATCTAGCAGCTTGTACCCGGTAGGTCAAAGCAGAATCAATATCCTAACCGTCTCTTTTAAATACAGGTGATGCTCCCGACCGTGCTGGCCACGAGACTCCTGTGGGAGCAGCTCGAGCTGAAGACCCTGGACTGAGCGAAGCGAAGGAAGCGGCTGAAGCCGAGCCCACGGAAAGCGAAGTGGCCAGCACGGTCGGACTTATACATCTCTATCCATCATAATTAAACTTTATCTACAGTAAAAAACGCACACGCGAACGTGTGCGTTTTTTTAATTTTCCCGGTCCTTCAAGAGGTGGGCATATTTAGGGTTGGACCCGGCAAATTCATGGATCTTATCCCCGTAGCTAGAAATCCACTGGCGGATCACTTTTTCGACAACAGCAGTGCCTTGGTAGTCATAGCCCGCTTTCGCGTAAGAAGCTTCAAAATCGGATACCAATAATTCGATCCATGTGCGAGCTTTTTCATCGGATAGGTTCGGGTTCTTCTCCCGCAGTTCTATAGTCAGTTCTTCAATGGTTTCGTTCATCCGGTTACTTCCCTTCTTTTAGAGGCCGCAGCATGGAAATCGGCAATGCTTCAGCATATTTTTCTCCGCCCAGCCGGTAGCCCCAGGCAAAACGGCCTTTCAGGTAATCGATCTGGAAATAGACATTCGGGTCTCCTTCAATCCGGTAAACCTCGCCTTTTTTGAAATCGGCCGGGTCAAGCAGATAAGCTGCAGCCATCACGGCTTTGCGCTCGAGCACCGCAAATTCGTTGACGATGCCAAGCTGTTCCGCTTTCCGGGCTTTTTCTTTCAAGCGGCCGATTTCCGTCCGCAATTCATGTTCATCCATTTCACTGTAACGCTTTTCTTCAGTCATCTTCCTGCTCCTTCTTTTCCAGGTATCCATTGATTACTTCACTTGGAAACCCTTTTTGGTACAGCCCTTGCTTCACTTTCGACTTCAGGTCGTAGCCGGTCAGTTTGCTGCTGTACTTTCGCCATAACTTATCTCCTTGAGCCGCAACAATGTCGTCCCATTCGTCTTCCTCTTTCTCAAGCTCCAGGCCATCGATCGCTTGTTGGATCAATGAGTAGGAATATCCTTTGCGCATGAGCGATTCATTGATTTTCTGCTTGATCTGGCTCGGGGTTTTCATTTTCTCTTTGGCCGCGATTTTTTCGGCAAGGCCTCTGGCTACTTCCAATTGCTCTTCTTCTGAATAGGAATCCAAAACGTCTTTTTGCATGCGTTTATCAATCCCTTTCTTTTGCATGTCTTGCTGGATGGCCCGAGGGCCTTTTTTGCTGGACTTGATCTGCGTCTGCATCAACGCTTCCGAGAATGCACGGTCATCCAGGAAATTCAGTTTGTATAATTTTTTGACAGCCTCGTCAATGACAGCTTCGCCAAACTCTTTTTCTTTCAGTTTCGTCCGCACTTCACTTTCGCTGCGCATACGGAAACTCAGGTATGAAAGGGCTTTGTTGAATGCTTTTCGGACTTCATCTTCAAAATTCATCTCTTCGATGGTCCATTGGTCGAGCTCTTTGCCTTTGGTGAGCTGATACCTGATGAGGATCGATTCGTCCACACTGAAAGCGAACTTTTTTTCGAGGTAGATGTTATACCTCTCCGGATTGTTCTTGCCCTGTGTGATTTTAGTGATAATCGGCATCTGGCGCCCCCCTCTTCTTCCCTTATTATACCCGTTGAAGTGCTTAAATGCATGGATTGAGGGTAATATTAAGAGAAATGGAGGCGATGGAGATGAAGATAGCAATCACCGGCGGGACAGGTTTTGTCGGCAAGGAATTGACGCGGCTGTTCCATACGGCAGGCCACGTGGTCTATATTTTGACGAGGTCACAGAAGCGCTCGACACCGAACACCAAATACGTCCAGTGGCTGAAAGAAGGCACGGCGCCTGAAAAGCAATTGGAAGGCATCGATGCGATCATCAATTTGGCTGGCACTTCGATCAACGACGGCCGTTGGAGCGAAGAACAGAAACGGCAGATCTACAATAGCCGGATGGAAGCAACAGAAGAAGTGCTCCGGATCATCGGCAAGCTCATCAAAAAGCCGCGCGTGCTCATCAACGCCAGCGCCATCGGTGTCTATGCTCCTTCTGATACCGTGACCTACACCGAAGCTTCAGCAGATTTCGGCACGGATTTCCTTGCCCGTACGGTCTTGGACTGGGAAAAGCTGGCCGACCATGCCAAAGTCCACGGCGTACGCGTCGCTTCTGCACGGTTCGGCATCATCCTCGGTAAAGAAGAGGGCGCCCTTCCGCTTATGTCACTGCCTTATAAATTATTCGTCGGCGGCCCTGTCGGCTCCGGGAAGCAATGGGTCTCTTGGGTCCATGTGAAAGACGTGGCACGGGCAATCCAGTTTGCAATGGATACCCCTGCACTCGAAGGCCCCTTCAACGTCACAGCCCCGGAACCGAAACAGATGAAGGATTTCGGCAAGGAAATCGGCAAAGCGCTTAACCGGCCGCATTGGATTCCGGTTCCGTCCATTGCAATGAAAGCAGTCCTTGGCGAAAAAAGCCAGCTGGTCCTGACCGGCCAACGGGTGCTTCCGAAAGTGCTCGAACAGCACGGATTCCAGTTCAGCTTCCCGAGTTTGCAATCGGCACTGGCTGATATTTATAAATAGGACTATAATGGGGGGATGATTACACGAAGGACGTGAAGAAGATGAACGACAAACCCATTATGGAAGAAGGCATGAAAATTCCATTGACGATCAAACGGCTCGGCATCAACGGCGAAGGCATCGGCTATTTCAAGCGCAATGTCGTTTTTGTGGCAGGCGCATTGCCCGGCGAGGAAATTACCGCGCAAGTGACCAGCATCAAACGGAATTTTGCCGAAGCCCGCATCTTCAAGATGCTCAAAGCGTCCCCGCACCGCCAGACTCCCCCCTGCCCTATTTATGACGCTTGCGGCGGCTGCCAGCTCCAGCATCTGGAATACAGCCAGCAATTGGTGGAGAAGCGCGATTTGGTCATGCAGGCATTGGACCGGTATTTGAAAGGGACCAAAGTGCGTGTCGAAAAGACGATCGGCATGGACGATCCTTGGCATTACCGCAATAAAAGCCAGTTCCAGACCCGCCTGAAAGGGACCAAAGTGATCGCCGGCCTTTTTGCGGAAGGTTCCCACCAATTGCTCGATATCGAGCAGTGCATCGTCCAGCACCCGGATACCACTGTGATCACCAATGCCGTCAAACGGATTCTCGAAGAACTGAAGATGCCCATCTATGACGGCAAGACGATGAAAGGCATCGTTCGGACCATTGTTGTGCGCACCGGCGTGCAGACCGGTGAAATCCAATTGGTGCTGGTTACGACGCGTGCAAAAATCCCGAACAAGGAATTGCTGCTGGAGAAATTGAAAGCGATCGACATAAACCTTGTTTCAATCGTTCAAAACATCAACAAAGAAAAGACTTCGTTGATATTCGGAGATGAGACGGTCACTTTATACGGCAAAGACACGATCCACGAGAAGCTCGGAGAATTGGCGTTCGATTTGTCGGCACGCGCATTCTTCCAGCTGAACCCCGGCCAAACCGTGAAACTATACGATGAGATCAAGCGTGCAGCGAAGCTTACAGGCAAGGAAAGCGTTGTCGATGCCTATTGCGGCGTCGGCACAATCGGCCTTTGGCTGGCGAGCGGCGCGAAAGAGATCCGAGGGATGGACGTCATCCATGAAAGTGTCGTCGATGCGAAAGCGAACGCCAAGAAACAAGGCGTGACGGCAAAATATGTAACCGGCACCGCAGAAAAATGGCTCGAAGTCTGGAGCAATGAAGGCTTTGTCCCGGATGTACTGACTGTCGACCCTCCCCGCACAGGGCTGGCCGATTCATTGTTGAAAACCATCATAAAAGTAAAACCGAAGCGTTTTGTCTACACCTCCTGCAATCCTTCAACATTGGCAAAGGACCTGCAGCAGCTGACGAAAGTTTACAACGTCAAATACATCCAGCCAGTTGATATGTTTCCGCAGACCGCACAAGTCGAGGCTGTCTGCCTCCTGGAACTGAAATAACCAACATTTCCCGACGGATTTGAATAACGGCTCGCCAGATGAATATCGTATGCCGAATGATTGTTCAACGGGATGTTTATGCACCCTTAAACGGGAGGTATAGGTGCAATGAAAAAAGACAGCCTCTCTTTGTGGCTATACATTCTGTTTTTATTGGCAGCATTCGGCTTGCCGTTCTTCAGTTTTGACGGATATTCCAATGCGAGGAACACAACCAGCCATTTGGGTGCACAAGGCTCCCCGCACTCCTGGTTCATGAATGCCGTTTTTGTTTTTCTTGGAGCAAGAGCAATCTGGATCACCTTTCGAAGCGGAATCCTTCCCACCAAATTATAGGCGGGGTTTTCGGAATCAGCCTCATCTTGACCGGCCTTTTCCAACATGCACCGTTAGCCGGAAATGTGCCGGCCGATCAATTTGAAGATCGGATCCATTCCGTTTCCGCCAGCATGACCGGTTTCAGTTTCACGTTGCTTGCTGCCGGACACGGATTTATGAGCCTCGGACCGCAGAGGGCTGGGAGATTTGCCTTATCGATGGTCGCTGTCTCAATCTCCCTTTCTATGGCAGCCTTCCCCTCCGTCATGGGGCTCTTGCAAAGGATCATGTTTATAAGTGCTTTTGGTTGGCTTTTTTTCTATATGAAGCCACTAACGGCAAATGGACAGGAAAAGGTTTTATAAGAAATAAAAAAGGACACGGATGCCGATGGGTATCCGTGTCCTTTTTTGTCGAAATATCTTATATAGATATCTTAGAGAAATAAACAAACTTCTTATACCGCTTCGGCCGCTTTGGGCATGGCTTACGCCATGAGCCGAGAAGGACACTCGTCTCATAGCTCCGCCCAGCCCATGGACGCGCCGGCGCTAAGAAATTTTATAAATATGAAGCAAACTATAGTTTGCCAATTAAAAGAAAAGCACTTTATATCTTTCATAACAAGTTAAGCAGCTGTCTAAAAAGCCCAAAACGAATGGCCAGAGGAGAAAAGCATTGCTTTTCTCCTCTGGACCTTTCTTTGTTCTATAATGGCTGATGGGAATGGAGGCGGCGAGGGCAAACATTGTGCTCCTGTCCCTGCATCGCTGCGCTAGCTTCGGGACATGAAAAACCGTTGCAGTGCTTCGCACTTCGTCGCAAAGCCAATGACCAAACTACCTTCGCTCATTGGCTTTCCAGCGGGCCAGCGAAGTGCCGAAATCCACTCGGACGCCAGTCAATGCTTGACCGAAGCTCGCGAGGGCAAGCATTTGCGACGAGCTTACCCAGGAGCACAAGTTCTTTGTTAGTTCGGCGCGAGCCCGGGGAAAGCGTTCGCCGCAATGGACAGCAGCCCTATTTGGACAGCCCCTTTTCATTTGGCATCAGCCACTTCCACTTTTTCTTTGTCGCCGCGCAAAAGCACCGCCACAAACAGAAGAAGTAGCATCGCAGCAATGAGCAGCAGAAAGCTTAAGCCTCCAGCGTATTCGATAAATAGGCCGCCAAGGAAGGGACCAGACAAGCTGCCGATGCTGAAGGCAATCCCGCATAGCAGGTTGCCGGTCGGCAGCAGGTCCTTCGGCATCAAATCCGCCATAAAGGAAATCCCTAACGAAAACATCGAGCCGACGAACATGCCGGAAAGCGCAAAAAAGCCGACGGTCATCCAGGCACTCGTTTCAAAAAAGCTGGCTGCCCCAAACGTAATGGCACCGCCGAGAAGGCCGATCATCAGCACATTGCGCCGGCCGATTCGGTCGCTCAACGCCCCAAGCGGCAGCTGTGTCGCGATTGCCCCGAGCGAGAAAGCCGCAAGCATGATGGAAACCATTGCAACTTCGATGGACTGCCGAAGTGCATAAACCGGATAGATGGAATTCAGCGAAGCCTCCAGGAACCCGTAGCCGAGAGGCGGCAAAAAAGCCACCCAGGCAATCACAATTGCCGCTTTGAAACGGCTCACTGTTCCTTTTCCAGCCATGGACCCTGCGGTGTTTTCCGGAAAATCGTTTTTCAGGAAAAAGACCAGCGACCAGGCGGCCAGGCACAATAGCCCGGAAATGATGAACGGCAGCGCTTCAAATATTTCAACGAGCGGCACAAACAACGGCCCTGCTCCGAATCCGACACTGAACGACATGCCATAGATGGCGATGTTGCGCCCAAGCTTATGCTGTGGCGAAAAACTGGTAATCCAGGTTTGCGTGGAAAAGTGCAGCGCCTGGTCCCCGATGCCGATCAAGACCCGGAGGATAAACCAGAACAGCACACTTTTCCAAAACGGAAACAGCAGCAAGGAGGCAATGACCAGGCCGCCGCCTGCTAAAATGAGCGGCTTATAGCCGAACTTCCGAAGCTGTGGTTCCATGAATGGTGCGATGACCAATGTGCCGACATACAATCCGGTGGCACTCAAGCCGTTCAATGCGGAAGAGACTCCGTCCTGCTCAAAGATGACTGCAATCAGGGGCAGCAGCATCCCTTGCGAAAAGCCGGAGATGGAGACGATTGCCACCAATATCCAGAAGCGCCCTTGGTCGTTTTTCAAAAATTTTCCCATGATGCCTCCTAATATAAGCACGTTCTTTTGAATTTGATTGGAATTCAGATACAATTTTAACACAAGGAGGAGATAACAGATGAAGTTTTCGATGACAGAAAATGGTTTTTCAGGGGATTTGCCGTATGGCGAACTGAATGTGTCGACAAATGAGGAGTTCGGATTCCGGCCCTACCAATTGCTTGTCGCTTCCATCGCGGTCTGCAGCGGCGGCATCATCCGCAAAATCCTGGAGAAAAAGCGCATGCCGGCAGAGGATATCCAAGTTGAGGTAAAAGAGATTGTCCGGATTGATGAGGAAGCCGGCCGCGTTGCCAAAGTGCATCTTCACTTTATTATCAGAGGCGATGTCGATCCGTCGAAAATGCAGGGCATCCTGGAGTTGACCCATAAAAATTGTTCGATGGTCCGTTCTGTCGAAAATTCCATGGAAGTGGTTGAAACCTACGAACTGGTTTAAGGCGTCAAAAAGGCTCAGTCCGCATCTGTGTATCAGATTCCGGCTGAGCCTCTATGTTTTGCACTCTTCAATTTGAATTTCCATAGCTCGTATTTCTTCGGCTAAAGCTGCCGGTGAAATGTACGAATCCCCTCCTTTGATTCCATTGCGAATGGTTTCGACGATTCACTGCGGCCTCCCTTCGCTTTTATTGATATTAACTTAGCATAGAAAACGATTTGTGTAAATATTCAAAACATTAAAAGAAGAAAAATCAATCTTAATACCTATCATTTATTGAAATCGTTGTTGTTTTCGGATACCATAAAGGAGTAGAAAGAGGTGTTCTGTATGGGAAAATCCATCACGAATAAAGAACAGCAAGTCGATTATATGAAGCAGCGGCTGAATATATTTCTAGAAGTACTGGATGCCATTGAACCGGAAAATACGGATCTTGAAGATATCGATCGCCTGATTGCCATGGTGGATGATTTGGAGAACAAAATGCAGCAGTTCAAGTCCCGCCCGTCCGATGAGAACTAGATGTTGTTCTTACGGCAAAAAACCGTGCAAGCTGAATTTCAGCTTGCACGGTTTTTCTTTCGCGTCACCAGTATATCCCTCCGGCCCTGCATCACCGCGTTCACCTGCCCGCCGATCAAAAGGAGCATGGCAGACAAATAGAGCCACAGCATCAGGACGATGATCCCGCCGATACTTCCATAAGTGGCGGAGAAATTCCCGAAGTTGTTGATGTAAATGGAAAATCCATACGAAATGATGAGCCAGCCGATGGTTGTAAAAATGGCGCCTGTCAAAACGCTTTTCAAATCCAGCCGGATGTTCGGTGCGACCCAATAGATTACCGTACACACAAGGAAGATGATGAGCGACGGAATGATAAAACGGATGGCCCCCCACAATTCCAGAAATCCTTCCTCCTGGCCCAGATAGGTGAAAATGAACAAGCCGATCTGGCGTCCGAAAATCGGTAGCGCCAATGCGACAATCAAGATGAAGATCATCAGGATCGTCAGGACGATGGACATGCCGCGCGAGACTATGAGCGGCCGGTTCTCTTCCACCCCGTAGGAAAAATTCAACGACTTGATCAAAGCATCCATTCCGAGGCTTGCTGACCAGATGGTCGCAATGATCCCGAAAGACAGCAGCCCGGTATTTTGGGTGGTCAAAATTTCATTCAGCGTTTCTTCGATCAAGAGGTAGATCTCACCAGGCATGACTTGGACCAGAAAATCATATACCTGATCTTTCGAGAGGTTCAAGTAAGGCAGCAGTGTGATAAGGAACAAAAGGAGAGGAAAAATAGACAACAGGAAAAAGAACGCTAATTGCGCTCCTAATCCTGTTACATCCATTATCTTAATCCGTTCAGCCAGTTCTTTGCCGAACCCTTTGCGGGTTGTCACATCGTGGCTGACTGCCAAATTGTTTAAACGTTCTTCTGTTTCCTTTTGTTCGATATCCATGATTTTAAGCTCGTTTCTGTTTAAACGTTTTTTGACGATCCAGTTGAAGAGTTGAATCCGCCTGTTGAACCGGATGCCGAGCTTCCTGTAGAACCTGTGTTGCTGCCGGATCCTGATGATCCTGTAGAACTTCCTGATCCTGAACCGGATTGAGAAGATCCTGTAGAACTTCCTGATCCTGAACCGGATTGAGAAGATCCGTTTCCTTCGCCTAATGAAGTGGTCGGCGACGGGTTGTCTTCTTTCAACGCTGCTTTGACGTCTTCTTTCGACTCCACAAGCGCTTCTTTCGTATCAACAAACGCTTCCTTCGTTTCAAGCGCCATCTCTTTTACATGAGGAGTCAAATCTTTCAATTCATTGACTTTCCCCCCTACATAAGCTGCGTCTTCAGAAATACGGGAGTACAGGTTCTGTACTTTCTCTGCCTGTTGTTTCGCAGTAGAAACCAGTTCATCTCTATTTTGCGCATAGTATTTTGCATTGCTCGTCGCTTTCTTCGATTTGTTCATGACGTCGTTTCTTGTATTGCGGTCGAATAACGATACGATCACTCCTACCGCTGCACCTACTAATAATCCTGTTAACAATTTGTTTTGGCTCATCCTAAATTCCTCCCAGTATGTTGTAGTAATTTCACTTATGATGGGTTTTTTCCCTAATCTCCAGATATTTAAACTTTGCAAACTTTTTATTTTCAGAAAAGCCTTGACTCTTCGTTTAATATTTCGGAATATTAACTCTAAAGGTGGTGAGTAATAGGTCTACATTATTCAAACTAAATTACATAAAAGGGGAAAAAGACATGGAACAATTAGAAAAGTTTTTAGGAGAAGTGAGCAGTTTTGTTTGGGGTCCCCCGTTATTGATTTTGCTGGTTGGAACAGGGATCTATTTGACTATCCGCCTCGGGCTGCTGCAAGTGCGCCTGCTGCCTTATGCATTGAAACTGGTCTTCACGAAGAACCAGGATAAGAAATCTGTCGGCGACATCACGCATTTCCAGGCCCTCTCCACAGCATTGGCTGCAACTGTCGGAACTGGTAATATCGTCGGTGTGGCCACAGCAGTCGTGCTCGGTGGACCGGGAGCTGTATTCTGGATGTGGTTTTCTGCATTCTTCGGGATGGCTACGAAATACGGTGAAGCTGTACTGGCTGTTAAATACCGCATCACCGACGCCAATGGCCAAATGGCCGGCGGCCCAATGTATTACCTCGAACATGGGCTGAAGCAAAAGTGGCTCGGTGTGCTATTCGCCATTTTCGGCGCGATTGCCGCATTCGGCATCGGCAACGGCACCCAATCGAACTCAGTCGCTGCCGTTGTGCGTGATACGTTCAGCGTCCCGACTTGGATTACAGGACTTATTTTAACTATCTTTGCAGGTGCTGTCATTTTGGGCGGCATCAAGACCATCGGTAAAGTGACTTCATATTTTGTGCCATTCATGGCATTGTTCTATATTATTGCAGGGATGGCGATCATGGTCATGAACCTTGAGTTGATCGGTCCAGCATTCGCTACTATCTTCAGCGCAGCCTTCACTGGCGAAGCGGCTGTCGGCGGCGCAATCGGTGCTGCAATCCGCTACGGGGTAGCACGGGGCGTCTTCTCCAACGAAGCCGGACTCGGTTCTGCTCCGATCGCGGCTGCCGCTGCGAAAACAGATATGCCTGGACGCCAGGCTTTGGTATCGATGACGCAAGTATTCATCGATACATTGATCATCTGTTCCATCACAGGCGTTACCATCGTCATGTCCGGCCTGTACACGGACGATGCCTATGAAGGTTCTGCATTGACTACTGCAGCTTTCGAACAATTCCTAGGGCCGATCGGGCCGATCATTGTCGCAATCGGATTGATTTTCTTCGCATCGTCCACTATCATCGGTTGGTCGTACTACGGCGAGAAATGCTTCCAGTATCTCTTTAAGAACCCGGCGCTTTTGATTGTCTACCGCATTGCGTTCATCGCTATGGTGTTCGTCGGCGCTACCGTATCACTCGATGTCATCTGGATGTTCTCTGATATCATGAACGGCCTCATGGCGCTTCCTAACTTGATCGGACTGCTCGGTTTGTCCGGCGTCATCGCTTTGGAAACAAAACGGATTGTCGCAAAAATCAAAGAAGAGAAAGCGGCGCAGCAGGCTGGCAATTGACATTTTTTTTGAACAGTGAAATGATGGGTTATACCATATCGAAAGGCAGGTACCCATCATGGACCTATCAAAACAATCGGACGAAAATGTAACATACATGATCGAAGAGATAAAAACGAAATTGCGCATGGTCAATGTCGATGCGATGAAGCCGGAGCATTTCAACGCTTCGCAATACGAAGACTTGAAGGAATTGTACGAGATGGTCGCAAGCCGCGACAATATCACACCGAACGAAATGCAGGCCATCGCAAAAGAACTTGGTTCATTGCGCAAATAACTTTCCCAAACGGCGCGCTCTTCACAGCACGCTTGCGGACATACAGAAAATCCCTCGCTGCCAAAAGGCAGCGAGGGATTTTTCATTTTGCATATTGGACAATATACCAGCTGCCTTCTTTGATGACAGTCCGGATGCCGAGCATCTTGAGGCCTGCCTCTTCTCCCCACTCCGCGAGCTCTTCGCGCGTCGGGAGACGGTACAGGTTATCGAAGGAAGAAAAAAAGCTGTTGAAGACATTGGCAAAAGGCGGATCGTCGACGCGCCCGGCAATCGGCGTCACGACCGACAAGATGCCGCCGCTATTGAGCCAACTGGCGAGTTCACTGAAAAGTGCCTGGCGTTCTTCGATGTCGATATAGTGGATGACATTATTGAGCATGACCATGTCGACGGGCTTTTCCGGTTGATAATGCCAAAGATCCGCATTTTCAATCTCCACATTCTTTATCGAGGCAGTCGCCTCTGCCGCTTTTTCCGCTACAGCAGGGCTGATTTCAATCCCTTTGAACTGCGTCTTCGGGAACCGTTCCGCCAGCTTCTTGATGTAGCCCGCTTCCCCACAGCCGATATCCAGGACCGTCTTGAAATGATTTTCCCGGATCTTTTTCGACATTTTCGGCATTGCCAGAACTTCAAGCAGCCGGCTGGTTTCCGCTACGGTCGGCGCATGCTTCTCCTCGTCAAAATGGCTGCGTTTCTTCTCCCGCATCATTTCGGGATATTGCAGAAGCGTCGGAATGTGCAATTCCATCATTTCCTTGAGGAGCACACCGGAAGAATTATCCCCTTTCGGCTTCGGCAGCTTCCAGGCGTTCGCTATTTTGTAGCGGCCACGCCCCGCTTCTTTCAAATGGCCGATCGAAAGTCCGACCATAATCCACTGTTCCAGCAAGTCATCATCCAAGCCGAGGGCGTCAGCCACATCGAATTTGCTCATCGGCCGATCGAATGCCTTGAACAAATCAAGTTCATATCCTACATAGGCGTGCCAGCTATAAAGGAACGGTTCGTTCCGTTTCATATACATCCTTGCTTTGAACATCTTCATAACATCTATCATTGGAGTCCCTCCACTTTCCACGGGTAATCATCAATTTCAGTAAAATACTTCAGTTCTTTCCGGTCGGGATCCAGGTCCTTTACCCGCTTCGGAATGATGCCGCCCTGGATGAACCGGTCGCGGACATTTTCTTTCCACATGCCAAGCCCTGATACATTCAGCATCTGCTTAAAGTGGAGGACAGGATCTTCTTCCATCCGTTCAAACGTTTTTTGGCGGAGGTAGCTGACCGTGCGAAAAGGGAACGAATAAGCCAGCGCCGCCAGATGGCTGAGCTGAAGGACGTGTTCCGCACGGCGATAGCGCACTTTCTCATACCACGACAGGTTTTCGGCATCCAGTTTCCCGCCTGCTTTCATATCCGCCAACAATTCGCCTAGGATATCCGCATCCTGGATCGCCATGTTCATCCCTTCCCCTGCCATCGGATGGACGGCGTGGGCTGCGTCCCCGATAATCGCTTTGTTCCCTTTTACATAGGCCGGGGCATGGTACATGACTGGGATCATCAATTGGATCTTCTTCCAATCTTGCAGCTGCTGCACATAGCCGTCGACTGCCGGCGCCAGGTCTGTGTACAGCTTATGGAAATGGCTGATCGGTTTTTTCTTCAATTCCTGGTAATCGCCCTCCGGAATCAAATAGACGCTTCTTACTTGCTGGTCCGGCAAAGGAAACAATCCCAGGAACCGGTTGTACGTCGAAATGATCTTCCCATCCTTGAAGTTCTCGGCCCGGGGGAATGTTACGGTCAAGAAATGGTGGTTGTACATGGTTTGCTTGATCTGGATATCCATCGCTTTTCGGGTGACGGACGTCCGCCCTTCCGCTCCGATGAAAAAATCCGCTTCCACATCAAACGTCTCTTTCCCTTGTTGAAGCTGGGCAGCGGTCTCCGTATAGCCTTTACAGGCCGTCCCGTTGAAATAATGGAAATTCGGTAAGCTTGAAGCAGCTTTCAACATGATCGATTTCAATTCCTCATGATGCACCATGTAAGCAGCATCATACTTTCCGGGCAGCACACTGTAATCCATGAATGATTGATCGCGAACTTTCAAAGAACTCGACAGTTCAAGCATATCCAGCACTTTGATTTCATTTGACCGGCCGCGTATTTCGTCGAAAAGGCCGAGCCCATCGAAAATCTGCATGCTTTTTGGCTGCAGCAATTCGCCTTTGTAGACAGGAGTCTTGTTTGAAAGCCGCTCTGCGACGACCACATCGACTCCACGGTTGGCCAGTTTCAGGGCAAGTGCCAAACCGCCTACCCCACCGCCACTGATGAATACATCTGTTTTCATGCATTTCAGCTCCTTGCTTTTATCTACCCGCTTAGAGCGCCGCTGAAAACCGGCCAATAAAAAAGAAGCCCCTTTTGGAGGGACTTCTTAAAAATTCCTTCTTATAGCCCATTAAGTTCTACAGCCAATTGGGCGCCGACTTTCGCATTGTATTTCACCAATTCGATATTCGCTACAAGGCTTGAGCCGCCTGTCAGTTCTTTCACTTTTCCAAGAAGGAACGGAGTGACTTGCTTACCGGAGATGCCTCCTTCAACCGCTTCTTTCATCGCTTGGTCTATGATGCCGTTGATGAATGAAGCTTCCAGCGCATGTTCGGCAGGAATCGGGTTGGCGATCACTGCGCCTCCGTCAAGGCCCAGATCCCATTGCGCTTTCAGGACTGCCGCCATAGTCGCAACATCCTCTGCGCGGAATGACAGATCAAATTCGCTTTCGCGGGTATAGAAAGCAGGCATCTTGTCCGTCTGGTAGCCGATGACCGGCACGCCTTTCGTTTCCAGGTACTCGAGCGTCAAGCCGATATCCAAAATCGATTTCGCTCCTGCACAGACAACGGCAACGCCCGTGTTTGCCAACTCTTCCAAATCTGCAGAAATATCCATCGTCGTTTCAGCGCCGCGGTGGACACCGCCGATGCCGCCGGTCGCAAATACCCGGATGCCGGCAAGTTCTGCACAGATCATGGTTGCAGCCACTGTCGTTGCTCCGATTTTCTTTGTCGCGATCAATTGGCCGATGTCTCGGCGTGAAACTTTCGCTACATCCGGGCTATTGCCCAGCAACTCGAGTTCATCTGCTGACAAACCGATTTTAATCTTGCCGTCCATGATTGCGATTGTAGCCGGAACTGCCCCGTTTTCACGGATGATGTCTTCGACGATGCGTGCAGTCTCCACGTTTTGCGGATAAGGCATTCCGTGTGAAATGATTGTCGATTCCAAAGCGACCACCGGGCGTTTGTTGTCCATTGCTTCCTGTACTTCAGTTGAATAAGAAATCATTGTTTTCATAAAATCTCCTCCAGTTCTTTTTGTAGGTTCTCTGCGGATAAGGTGCTGCGGACGGTCAATTCGCTTTGAAGCGTCTTTGCCGCATTGACCAGTCCTGCATTTATTATTTCTTCCAATGGCAAATTTTCCATCACGGCATGGATCAAGCCGCCTGAAAATGCGTCGCCTGCGCCTGTCACATCAACAACGGATGGCACTTTTTGCGCGGCAAAATGGCGGATGCCTTCGTTGTTTCCGGCGATGACCCCGTCGCCGCCTCCAGTGACCACGATATTCTGTACACCGTGTTCCAGCAGTTTTTCACAGGCGGTGCGCCATTCTTCCGGCGTTTCAACAGGAGTGCCCAGAAAGCGGGCTGCTTCGCCACGATTGAGGATCAGCCATGAAATGCCGGAAAGGTCCGGTCCAAGCCGGTCCATTTTCGGTTCGGAAACCGGGATGACCGCAAGAGGAATATCCCTTGCTTTTGCCAGTTCCTGAATATAGCTGATGGTCTCTTTCGGACAATTGAGATCGGCTACAAGAAAAGCTGCTCCCATAAGCACCGCTTCGCTGCGCTTGATGTACTCTGGCGTCATGGAATCATAGATGGCCATATCGGCCAGCGCCAAGACCAATTCGCCGTCTGGCTGAAGCACGGCGGTATACGTGCCTGTCGACTGCCCGTCCAGCGCCTTTGTCAGTTCGAGGCTCATATAAGGCGCCGACTGCTCTTCGATCAATCGCCATTCCGGATCGTCGCCCGCAATGGACAGCAATTTGACCGGATGGCCCAGCCTGCCGAGGTTCTCCGCCACATTGCGGGCTACCCCTCCGACGCTTCCACTGGCAGAAGCAGGATTTGATGTCGCCATCTCAACCGGTTGGCTAAGCCGGAACTTGCGGTCGACGTTGGCGCCGCCGATCGAAACCACGACCCCTTCTTCCGGCAGCACATAAGCACGGCCCGCTATTTTCCCCTTCCGGATCAAACCGGATATCAAATTAGCCACTGAAGGCCTTGAAAGGTTCAATTGTTCGGCCATTTCCTGCTGTGAAAGGTAGGGATTCCTGCGCAGAAGCGCCAGTACTTCCAACTCTTTTTTAAGCATTTCCACCGCCCCTTCCCAAACATTTGTTTATATCATAAACAATTATAATTAATTTTGCAAGCGGTATTCTTCTTTCTTTTTTAAAACATTGCCAGGTCATTCTGAACATTGCTAAAATAGAAAAGATGAAAGGGGAGATTTAATTGACATCATTTAACGAGAAATTGGCGCGCTATGCGGAACTTGCGGTGAACGTCGGCGTCAACGTACAGCCGGGCCAACAGATTTACATCGTGGCTTCATTGGAGGCGGCTCCGTTTGTCCGATTGGTCACTAAAAAAGCATACGAAGCCGGAGCGAAGCAGGTCCATGTCGACTGGCAGGACGATGAAGTGACGCGCCTGCGCTTTGAACTTGCGCCGGAAGATTCGTTCAGCGAGTACCCTGCGTGGAAAGTGCAGGAGCGCGAACAATTGGCTGAAGGCGGAGCTGCTTTTATCAGCATCGTTTCCCAAAGCCCGGATCTGTTGAAAGGAATCGAATCAAAACGCATCGCCGCTTTCCAGAAAGCAGCTGGAACGGCGCTCAATAAATATCGCCAGTATGTGCAGTCCGACAAAATCAGCTGGACCGTCCTGGCAGCGGCTTCACCCGACTGGGCAGCCAAAGTGTTTGAAGAGCTGCCGGCAGAACAGCAAATGGACGCCTTGTGGGAAGCCATTTTCAAAGCCGTGCGCGCGGACTTGGCCGACCCGGTGGAAGAATGGAAAAAACATGATCAATTGCTCCATACAAAAGTGGATTATTTAAACGGCAAAAAATACGCGAAATTGCATTACACTTCGCCGAATACGGATCTGGAAGTTGCATTGCCGAAAGGCCATCTCTGGTGCGGCGCAGGTTCAGTCAATGAAAAAGGCGATGCCTTCATGGCGAACATGCCGACTGAAGAAGTATTCACTGTGCCAGATAAGACTGGCGTCAACGGCTATGTGTCCAGCACAAAACCTTTGAGCTATGGCGGCAACATCATCGATGATTTCAAAGTGACATTTGAGAACGGCCGCATTGTCGAGGTTACAGCAGCACAAGGCGAAGAAGTCTTGAAGGAATTGGTGGCTACGGATGAAGGGTCGCATTACTTGGGCGAAGTAGCATTGGTGCCGCACCACTCCCCGATTTCCAATTCGAACATCCTGTTCTACAATACGTTGTTCGATGAAAACGCTTCGAACCATTTTGCCATCGGCAGCGCTTATGCATTCTGCCTTGAAGGCGGGAAAACGATGAGTTCGGATGAATTGCTTGCGCACGGCCTGAACCAGAGCATCACCCATGTCGACTTCATGGTCGGTTCTGAGAAAATGGACATTGACGGCGTGCTTGAAGACGGCACGCGCGAGCCGGTGTTCCGCAATGGAAACTGGGCGTTCTAAGCCTCACGAATTCGACACTTAATTTTTTGCCGGTTATCATGTATACTAAGGAATGATAACGGCAGATGAAGGAGGAGTTATTCCTATGTTAGAAGGCGTCGTAGTAGTTCTTGGTTTTATGGTTGTTATCTTCTTGTTCTTCTTTACGCTTCTGCATTTCCTTGGCAGAGAGCTTCATTCACATGATGCAGAGCATGTAGATCCGCTACCGAAAAAGAGATATTGAAAAAGAGTCCGTTTTCCGCTTAGGGAACGGGCTTTTTTTCTTTTTTTGTACGACTTTTTTATTACAGTTTCAAATCATTTATTTTACATAACAATAACAATCAGGGCCTTTTGGAATGTAATTATCCCTACATTTCCAACATAAGACCTTTCTAATGTATCATTTTGTTGTTTCGTTCTTTTTACATCATTTTTTACATGGTAAAATGCAAAATGGTACTTGTTTATTATTAGGAGGAGTTTAGGCATGTTTTCTTCAACAGACATCGGGATTGACTTAGGAACAGCAAATATTTTAGTATACACAAAATCAAAAGGCATTATTTTAAATGAACCTTCAGTGGTAGCACTTGATACAAAATCAGGACGGGTCATTGCCATCGGCGAAGACGCCAAAGCGATGATCGGGAAAACTCCTGGTTCAATCCGCGTGGTGCGCCCGTTGAAAGACGGCGTCATCGCAGATTTCGACGTCACGACTGAATTATTGAAAATCGTTATGCAAAAAGCGGCAAAACAAATGGGCACTTCGTTCCGCAAGCCGAATGTGATGATCTGCACACCTTCGGGCGCAACTTCTGTAGAGCGCCGCGCCATCCATGACGCCGTGAAACAAAGCGGTGCAAAGTCCGTCCATCTGATTGAAGAGCCTGTCGCAGCAGCGATCGGCGCTGACCTTCCGGTGAGCGAACCGATTGCCAGCGTCATCGTTGATATCGGCGGCGGTACAACTGAAGTTGGAATCATTTCTTTCGGAGGCGTCGTTTCAGCCAATACTGTGAAAGTTGCCGGCGACCGGATGGACGAAGACATCATCCAGTATGTCCGCAAGCATTACAACGTATTGATCGGCGAGCGCACTGCCGAAAACATCAAGAAAGAAATCGGCTACGCCCTGGTTCCGCACAAATCCGAAACAATGGAAATCCGCGGACGCGATATCATGACCGGCCTTCCGAAAATCGTGACATTGACATCTACAGAAATCCAGGAAACACTGAAAGAGTCGTTGCTTGCGATTCTGGAATGCATCCGCGCAACGCTAGAAAACTGCCCGGCTGAATTGTCCGGCGACATCGTCGACCAAGGCGTTGTCATCACAGGCGGCGGAGCATTGCTGAAAGGCATGCAGGAATGGCTGTCCAAAGAGATTTCCGTGCCTGTACATATTGCACCGAATCCTTTAGAATCTGTCGCAATCGGCACTGGCCGTTCTCTGGTGATGCTCAGCAAATTAGAGAAAATCCCTCGTTAACCCCTTCAGCCCGGCAACCAGCCGGGCTGTTTTTTTTTGCTTCAGCTGCAAGTCGAATTTTTTCCCGAAATGGATTACACTAGTAAAAAAGGCTTTTAAGGAGGAAATATGATGTCAATGTTGAACCAGATCTTGGATTACAATACGGAGTTTGTCGAAAATAAAGAGTACGAGCAATTTATCACCACAAAGTTCCCTGACAAAAAAATCGTCATCCTTACATGCATGGACACCCGCCTTTTCGAAATGCTGCCGAAAGCGATGAACTTGAAAAACGGCGACGTGAAAATCGTCAAAAGTGCCGGTGCGGTCATCAACCACCCGTTTGGCGGCATCATGCGAAGCTTGTTCGTAGCTGTTTACGAATTGAATGCAGATGAAGTATACATAATCGGCCATTACGATTGCGGCATGTCCGCCATCGATCCCCAGTCGATCTTGAGCAAGATGAAAGCGCGCGGTATCGATGAAAAGACCATTGAAATGATGCGCTATTCGGGTGTCGACCTCGAAGAATGGTTCCGCGGGTTTGATGATGTGACAGAAAGTGTGCGCCACAGCGTCAATATGGTCAGAAACCATCCACTGATGGACAATACAGTTCCCGTCCATGGCCTTGTCATCGATCCGACAACCGGAAAACTTGATTTGATCGTCAATGGAAACGAAAACCGCTGAGAAAATTCTCAGCGGTTTTGTTTTTGGAAATAAATATAATCCAGCGGGATGCCTTCTTTGCCGAATTGGCGCAAAAAGGAAGTTGCTTGGCCTCTATGGTAGGACGCATGGTTGATGAATGTAAAATGCATTTCTTCTCTCGTACTCCGGAAATGGTCCCCTTTTAAATTGGTGAATTCCATTTCCTCCTGCCATTGTTCTTCAGTGAGCGACGCAAAATACAACTCCATCTCCGCATGCAGCAACATGAACGCCTGAATCGCTTTTTCTGTCGTCGATACGTCAAAGTGCTGAAAAACCGGGCTTCTCTGCCCCATCATCCGCTCCAACCATAATTTTTCGACGCCGATGACATGTGCCGTCATTTTTTCGATGGAAGAGAACGAATTCGCACCTTCCCGGGTATAGAGTTCTTCCTCAAACGACTGGATATGCTTCAGAATTTCCACTGCCGCCCATTGGTGGTAGGCAAACATCTTATTTCGATCCATGGAGCATCCTCCTTTTTTCGGCTTCTATTCTGAAAACCATCGGACAATTGCGGTCCGCCATTTTTTATAAGCGGCCTTGCCCTTTCAAAATTCGCGCTCGAGCAGCGCATATTGGTAATGGTCTTCCCACTCGCCGTTGATGTACAAAAACTCACGCAGCAGCCCTTCCTGCTGCATGCCCGACTTCTCAAGCACCCGGATTGATCCGGCATTCCGGGGCGATACATAAGCCTCGATCCGATGCAGCCGGAGCTGCTCGAATCCGAATGTAAGCACGAGCTTCACCGCTTCCGTCGCGATGCCCTTGCCTGTCGATGCTTTGTCGATCGAATAGCCGACAAGCGCACTGAGGAACGGAAGCCGCTTGATGCTGTACAAGGAGATATGGCCAATCATCCGGTCAGTGCCGGGCTCGAAAACCCCGAAGCTGTATTCACGGTTCTCGCGTGCCTGATAGACCGATTCCCTGATTTTTTCCCGCTGCACCATCGGCGTAAAATAACTATCCGGATGACGGGGTTCATAAATCGACCAGTATTCACGGTTGCGAAGCAGCAAATGCACCATTTCCTCTGCATCATCCACTGTCAAATTCCGAATGTAACAGGCGCGCCCCTCGAATCGTAGATTCATATCAGTTCCCGGCAGCGGTCAGCGCATTGAATTCTTTGGCATCCTTCACGCAAAGCGCGATCCCTTTTTCCCAGAAAGCGGATTGGGTGATATCTTCCCCGAGATGCTTGAGCGCCAGGTCTTCTGCCGTCATGACCGCTGTGTCGCGCAGGAGCGCCATGTACTTCTCTTCAAAACCGGCGCCCTCTTCAAGCGCTTTTGCGTATACACTCAAGGAGAACAGGTAGCCGAATGTGTAAGGGAAATTGTAGAATGGCACATACGTAATATAAAAATGCAGCTTCGAAGCCCAGAAATGCGGGTGCAGCGATTTCAATCCGCCGGCAAACCCTTCTTCCTGCGCCTGCGACATCAATTCGTTCAACCGACCGGCTGACACAACGCCTTTTTTGCGCTCTTCATAGAAACGCGTTTCAAACAGGAAGCGGGAATGGATGTTCATGAAGAACGCCACACTCCGCTGGACCTTGTCTTCAAGCAGTGCAATTTTTTCTTCATCGCTTTGTGCGTTTTTAACTGCCGCATCGGCTACGATCATCTCAGCAAATGTCGAAGCGGTTTCGGCCACATTCATCGCATACGAGCGGTTCAGCGGGTGCACCGGCCGAAGCGCGTACGAATGGAATGCATGGCCAAGCTCGTGGGCAAGCGTCGCCACGTTCGACATCGATCCGCTGTAGGTCATGAAGATGCGGGATTCCTCCGACATCGGCAAGCTCGTGCAGAATCCGCCGGGGCGCTTGTTCGGACGGTCTTCGGCTTCAATCCAACCTTTCTCGAAAGCGTCCTGTGCAAACTTCCGGAGCTCGGGGCCGAACTTTCCGAAATGCTCGAGAATAAAGTCAGCGCCTTCCTGGTAGGAGAATTTTTGGGTGCTGGCTGTCACCGGGGCATCTATATCAAACCAATCCAGGCCGTCTTTCCCCAAGATTTCCGCTTTGCGGTTCAGATAGTCGACAAACGGCCCTTTGTTATTGCTAATTGCTCCCCACATTGCATCCAAGGTTTCCTGCTTCATGCGGTTCATATGAAGCGGCTCCTGCAGGACATTGTCCCAGCCGCGCTTTTTATAGATTTCCAGGCGGAAGCCTGCAATCGAATTCAAGGTTTTGGCGAAAAACTCCTCTTTCCCGGTCCATGCCTCTTCGAGTTTCGTATAAGATTCCTCGCGTACGGCCGGTTCGGCGTGGGCGCTCAGGTTGTTCGCCTGCCCGACGGACAGCACTTTCTCTTCGCCGTCGACTGTTACGGTGATTTTGATATCCCCCACCAGCATGTCGTATAACTGGCTCCAACCGTGATAGCCGTCCATGCTCAATGCATTGATCAGGTTTTCCTCTTTTTCAGAAAGCAGCATTTCCGCTTCTTCACGCCATTCATTCAGCACAAAACCGAACTCTTTCAGTTCATCGGTTTCCAACAGGCTCTTCCATACAGCATCTTCTGTCCCTGTCAGGTCTTTTTGGATTTTCTGCAGTGCGGACTGGAAACGGGATGACAGAGCCGCCGATTCGCTTTGCAGAATCCCCGCTTTTTTGTCTTCTGTATTTTGCGCCATCAGGCAGCCAATATAAGCACCAGACTGGCTTAGATGCTGCATCAGCCCTTTGATTTCCTCCAAAAGGCCGGCAATGCGCGGCGCGTCTTCAGCTGATGCCGGCACCTGGAAACTTTGGGCCGCTTTTTCGAATTCTTCCAAGCGCGGCGCTGCCTGGTCCATATGTACGCGCAATTCCGCTGAATCGCTTCCGCCTGGGAAAAGGCTATCCAAGTCCCAGACTTCCGGAAATTTAACTGTCATTCTGTTTCCTCCTGTGGTAAACGAAATTTTCTAAAAACACTTATAAGTATACCATTTTTATTGAACGGGAGGAATAATGGGCCGCGCCGCCTTCCTTTTGTTTGAACTGGAAAAAGTGACGAAACTTTCACAAACTCGCTCCTTTATTGCTTTTTTTGGAAGAAGCTATTTGTTGAACCAATCGATGACAGGTATACTAAATTGAAAGGAGGGATCTGCTATGATTCGGGTATTGTTGATGACGCTCGCTTTCGGAGCCGTTGTCGCTATAAATGCGTTGGCCACTATCCTGCCGCTGAATGGCCAAACGACTGGGGAAATTTCAAACCGGTTGCCCGTGATGATCACACCGGCCGGCTATGTGTTTTCGATCTGGTCTCTCATATATATCCTGTTGGCCCTTTGGATCGCCGGCTTCTGGATTCGTTTGAAAAAAGGAGAAACTCCCTCATCTAAAATTGCATTATTTTTCTTATTAAGTGCCGGATTCAACATCGCTTGGATTTTATTGTGGCATTATGAATTCTTCCTCTGGACGCTCGTCGCCATGGTCGGCTATCTGCTTTCCTTGATCGCCCTATATCTGCAGTACAATAATAGCGATCAGAAAGTGACCGAGCGGCTGCCGGTTTCAGTCAATATGGGCTGGATCAGTGTGGCGACCATCACAAATGTTGCTTACATACTGACTTATTTCAATTGGGGCGGCTGGGGCTTGAGCGACCAGCTCTGGACGGTCATCATGCTGACTGTCGGAACCGCGCTCGCACTCCATGTCCGATTCCACCATTCCGACATTCCATTTGCCTTAGTCTTCGTCTGGGCATTCATCGGCATCGCCGTTAAACACGGCACAAGCGAATTGCTCGTCACAACCGCTTCCCTGTTTTTAAGCGGCGTTATTGTGACCGGTGTTCTGCTTATCAAAAAAAGACCTTGAAGGGTCTTTTAGACTGTAGAAAAAGTTCAATTGTGATGAATAAAGATGTATAAGCCCGACAGGGTGGGCCACCTGTATTCAAAAAAGGAGTAGGACGCTTATTCTGCTTTGTGTAACTAATTACAAGCCGTTTGCTTTATGATCCGGAACGGAAGGCGCCAAGTGCAAACATTGTGCTCCTGCAGTGCTTCGCACTTCGTCGCAAAGCTAATGGCCGAACTGCCTTCGGCCATTAACTTTCCTGCGGGATAGCGAAGTGCCGAAATCCACTCGGACGCCAGTCCGAGTTAGTTCGGCTCGAGCCCGCGGAAACGTCCGCCTAAAGTGGAGGATTCGAGATAGCTCCGCTCATATGAATATTCATTGTTTAAGAGGAATAAATTTTCTTCTGTCTACAAATTAAAAGACCTTAAAGGGTCTTTTTTTATTGCGACAAACTTTCACCAAAAAGAAAAGGCTGCAAACGGCCTCGTTATGAGGATGCCTGCAGCCTGAAAAGCTTTTTAATTATCCAGTTTCGTCAATAGGACCGGTTCGCCTTTTGTAACCAGGACTGTATGTTCAATCTGCGCCACCAGCGACTGGTCCGGCGTGATGAATGTCCAGCCGTCGCCTGATTCGATGATGTGCTCTGCTTTCTGTGAGATAAACGGCTCCACAGCCAGCACCATGCCTTCTTTCAGGATGGTCTTCTCCCATGCATCGTAATAATTCAAAATATGCTGCGGGGCTTCATGGAGTGATTTCCCGATGCCGTGCCCGGTCAGGTTCTTGATGACAAAAAGGCCCTGCTGCTTCGCTTCGCGCTCCACCGCTTTCCCGATCTGGTTCAGCTTCGCGCCGGCTTTCACTTTCGTCATAGCGAAATCGAAAGCGGATGCTGCCACTTCACAAAGCTTCTCTTTTTCCGGATGGCCTTCACCGACCACAAAGGAAATCCCCGTGTCCGCAAAATAGCCTTCATAAGAACCCGATACATCAATATTGACCATGTCGCCTTCTTCAATGACGCGTTTGCCGGGAATGCCATGCGCCACTTCTTCGTTTACGCTGATGCACGTATAGCCCGGAAAATCATATTCCGATTTCGGTCCGGATACGCCGCCAAGTTCCGCAAACAGCTTGCCGCCCAATTCATCGATTTCCTTTGTCGTAACACCCGGCTTGGTCGCCGCTTTCATTTCTTCACGGATCTTCGCTACCATCTGTCCGGCTTTTTTTAGCATTTCTATATCTTTTTCAGTCGTCGCAATCATTAAATACCCTTCTTTCAAATTGTCTAAGAGAAATTATACCATATAAAAAGAGGACTATCCTAATGATAGTCCCCTTCCACTTATGCTTTTGCGTCGACGAGTTTCGGGGCTGCGGCAAAGAGCGCCGAGCAGACGAAAGCCGCCAAGAGAAATACCGGAATCATATAGGTTGCGTTGTAGGCAGCGGAATAGATCAGTACATTCCCTTCTGCAAACATCCCGAAGAACAGAATGCCGGTGATCACGTGGGTGATATACCGCAGAACCGAACCGACCAAAACGCCCAGTACGATCGCTGTAATCATCTTCCCTGTGCGCCTTTCTTCAGCAGCCTGCAGATAACGGCCCCGCATGATTCCCGCAAAGCCTACTACTCCGTAAGCCAGCAAATAATCCAGAATGACTTGCAGCACGACATAGCCGAACGACAGCGGCGTCACCGATATGGTGCCTGTGACGATTTGCAGGAGCCCTACCAACAGCCCGGTCAAGACGCCGGCAGCGACGCCTCTTCTGAATGCCATCAGGACAATCGGAATCATGACCAGACTGACAGATCCCCCTTGCGGCATTTTGAATGCCACAAAGTCGAGGATAAATCCGAGGGCGCCGAAAATCGCAATCTCCACCATTAAAATAACCCGTTTATTTCTCATAACTTCCTCCTTATGTGTTGTGCACATCACCAGAAGGGCCGCGCGAATAAAAAACCATATAAAAGCGGCGCCAGGACAGAGCCTGGCGCCGCGTAAGGGCCGGTTTCCATCCACATCCCTGCGCAAGTGTTAACTTACAGGTTCAAAGGGTAAGAACAATGTGTTCACTCTCAGCATATAGCTCCCCTTGTGGTGCATACATATTTTTCTTTCACCCCTATTGTACACAAACGCCCGACTTTAAGCAACGCAGTTTCAAGCTAGCCCCAGAGGGTAACAGGTAAGTATGAAGCAAATAGTCGAAAGGTGGTGAAGGCAGCGGAACCAGGCGCTGCTGAGTATGATCGAGTTATTGAAAGAGTTGATTAAAATCCAAAGCGACACCAAACAAGGAGCGAACGATGCTCTTCTTTTTTGTGCCGAATGGCTGAAGGAGAAAGGGCAGGACGCCAAGGTCCATGACAATAACGGATATTTGATGCTGACTGCCGCAAAGGGCCAAGGACAGGACACCATCGTGTGGAATGGGCATGTCGATGTCGTTCCTGGACATCCCGAACAGTTTGTGCCGATGGAAGAAATGGGGCGCATTTACGGGCGGGGGTCCGCTGACATGAAAGCCGGAGTTGCGGCGATGATGCAAGCTTTCATCGAACTGGATGGATCCGAGCTCAACCGCAACGTCCAGCTGCACATTGTCACCGATGAAGAAATCGGCGGCCGCAACACCTCGAAATGGCTGGTCGAGCAAGGCTACACCGGCGATTTTGTCATATGCGGCGAGCCGACCGGCCTGAAAATCGGCTTGCAGTCGAAAGGGATTCTCCGCATGGATTTGACCTTCAAAGGCAAACCCGCGCATGGCAGCCGCCCATGGGAGGGCATCAACGCCATCGAGTCAGCGATGAAGTTTCATATGGGAATGGCTGATCTGCCTTTCCGCAAGGAATCGACCGAATACTACGAGCAGCCGTCGGTCAATTTGCCGATCATCAAAGCGGGAGACCGCTATAACGTTGTTCCGGAAATCTGCGAAATGTCCTATGACATCCGCTTTATGCCGGGCCAGGACAAAGACGAAATTGTCCGGCAGATGGCGGACCTCGCTGATAACTTGAACCTGGACATGGAATACAAAGCGAGCGGTTCCACGCCCGCCTTGACGACGACCAAAGAAAATCCCTACATTCAATCGCTGCAAAAAGCGATCCGCGAAACAGCGGAAACCGAACCTGTCCTGTTCGGTCAGCATGGTGCTGCTGATACCCGCTATTACGCAGCCGTCAACGGCGGCGAAGGTGCGATCGAATTCGGCCCTTCAGGCGATGACTGGCACGGAAACGCCGAATACGCGGATATCTCAAGCATCCATCAATACAAAGACATTCTAAAGCAGCTTGCCGCTGCTCCGCTTTAAGGTTTAACAAGCAGAAAAACCGGGAACAATAAAACATACTCTATCCACGTCAGGAGTGATAAACATGGGAATCGGAAGAATTGTAAAAACAGCCATCAAGTTTGCGCCGATCGCGTATCCAATCATTAAAAAAGCGATGAACAAACAAAAAGCAGGAACTACCTCTACGCGCAGAACGCCTAAGCCAAAGCGTTGATATAAAACACAAAAACCCGCTCCGGAAAATCCGGAGCGGGTTTTTGCATTGTCGAGAAAGATATATAATACTTGGTTCTTAATCGATATTCCGCAGGCGTCTCCGCCGTTTTGCTTCATATCTCAGATAGCCCTACTAAATGGATAAAGTTATCAGCTTTAAAGAGCTAAACCAGCGCCGGCGCGTCTACGGGCTGGGCGAAGCTATGAGACGAGTGTACTTCTCGGCTCATGGCGAAAGCCATGCCCAAAGCGGCCGAAGCGAGGTGAAAAGTTCGTTTTTTTATTAACTTATTTAAAGAGGCTTTTGCATGATTTATCTAGGCATACGGCAATGCTTCACGCAAAGCGTAATATTCCTCTTCGAGCCCTTCAGAAGGACGGCTTGCAGCCGGGCTGCCGGATATGGCACTTTCACGGTCCGATTCCTGCTGGGCCGTGATTTCCTCAAAAGATAAAGGCGCGGCCTTCGGCAATTCCCCGTTTTCCACTTTCCAGCCCTTTTGGTAGCTATCCAAAAAAGCATTGGCCATCGCCTGATAGCCTTTGAAATTCGGATGGACATCCGCCGCATTCGGCACTTTGTCCACCGCGTCGTTGCCGAATGCGCCTTGGACCGGCACAAAGACCGCCCCTGCTTTTTCAGCGCTTTGCTTTAAAATGACATTCAGCAGATCAAGCTGTTTTGCAGTTCCCGCTTTTTGGCTTTCACGGGCATGCGGATATGCAAAATAATAGCCCATGACATAAACATCCGCGTTCGGTGCACGCTTTTTCAATTCCGCTAAGATCTCATCCAGGTTCTCCCGCGCATTATTCAATGCAAAGTCGGCCTGGATTTGCGGAAAAGCCAAAGACCCTTGTTCAGAATCGGCCTGCACAAGCCGCAGCAGATCATTTGCGCCGGCTGAAAGCGTAATGATGTTGGCAGAAGCCAACAGGTCTTTCGCTTCTTCCGATTTGACCCGCTCTAGTACATCTTCCGTTGTGAATCCCGGAAACGCCAAATCTTTGGAAAAGAATGCGACCGGTTGCTGGCGTGCCAATTCCTGCGCAATCAGATCGGCATAGCCTGCATCAATCTCTGAATTCGGCGTCTGACCTGCCGCGAGCGAATCGCCCAGCGCTACATAAGCGGCCGGCAATTGGATTTCTGCCGCTGCAGGCAAAGCGCTGAAAGCCAGCAGCAATACCGTCAAACACGCTATCGTGTATTTTTTCAAGCTGCTCACCTCTTAAAATGCCCAGTTCCCGTTCCGGAAAACCGGTTCTCGTATGCCGTCCTTGTGGATGCCGTCAATATTCATTTCGGCGCTGCCGATCATAAAGTCTTCATGGACAATCGATGTATTCAATCCGATTGATTCCAGCTGCTTCCGCTCCAGTTCCCGGCCGCCTTCAAAGCAGGTCGGGTAGGAATCGCCGATCGCTAAATGATTCGATGCATTTTCATCGAACAGCGTGTTGAAAAACAGAATGTTGGAATCCGATATCGGCGAATGGTGCGGCACCAATGCCACTTCCCCCAAATACGCGGAGCCTTTATCCGCCTGGAGCATTTCATCAAGCAATTCCTGGCCCGTTTCAGCCTTCGCATTGACGATTTTCCCCTCTTCGAATTCCAGGGTGAACCCGTCGATGATGTTTCCTTGGTAGACGAGCGGTTTCGTATTGCGGACAGTTCCGTTGACGCCGTATTTCAACGGGACAGTATAAACTTCCTCGGTCGGCATATTGGCAATGAACGCATTGTTCTGCGGTGTTTTGGAAGCGCCGCTCATCCAGATATGCTTGTCCGGAAGTTCGATCGTCAAATCGGTGCCGGGTGCCGTATAATGCAGCTTGCTGAATCTTTTGCTGTTGAGCTGTCCTGCGCGTGCTTCCAGCAGCTCGATATGCTGCTTCCACTGTTCGATGGCGTCGCCTTCACCGATGCGGACAGTTTTGAAGATGGCGTTCCATAGGGCATCCATCCCTTCAGCAGCTTCCAGATCCGGGAATACTTTTTCCGCCCATTCCTTGGACGGGATCGCGATGATCGACCAGGCAATCTTGTCGGTGCCGACGGCTTGCCGGTAACGCTCCAACGCACGGCCGGCGGACTTCTGCGAATCCGAGAGGCGCTTGGCCGGGATGCCGGTCAAAAGATCCGGATCCTCTGCATCGATCCACAAAAACGATCCCCCAGTATCGATGATTTCATCGCGTTGGGCGACCGACCATGCCGGATATTCATGGAATGCTTCATCCGGCGCCATTTCAAAATGCATGCGGGTCTGTACCGGATCCGTGTAATTGACATGGACGCGCTTCGCCCCTGCTTCGTATGCCTTCTTCACGACAAGGCGCGTAAACTCAAGCGTATCGACCGTCGTATTGATCATGATGATCTGACCTTTTTGGACATTCAGTCCGACCTGGACAGCCAGTTCCGCGTACTGCTCCAGTTTTTCGTGGAAACTCATCTTTTATTCCCCTTTTCGGAAATGGTTTTGCTATTGCCTTCCACCAGCTGGCCGCCGTGGAGGATTTTCTGGACCGGTTTTGACGGAAGCTCCTTGGTGAACTTCTTGTAATGGCGTTCATCGGCATAAGCCAAGAGCGTCAATACTTCACCATCCGCCCCTGCTCTGCCTGTCCGGCCGGAGCGGTGCTGGTATTGCTCGATGGTCTGCGGGACATCGACGTGGATGACGTGGGTCACGGCATCGATATCCAATCCGCGGGCTGCCACTTCTGTCGCGATCAGCATTGCCACTTCGCCCTTACGGAATCCTTCGAGTGCTTTTTTGCGCTCCTCTTTCTTCATCTCGGAATGGAGGGCGACGATTTTTGCATCACGGAATTTCAATTTGTTTTCCTTCATCAGCAGCTGGTCCAGATTATTGACAAACGCCAGTGCTTTTACGCCTTCAATATTTGAGATTTTCCGAAGCGCTTCGGTTTTGTCCCGCTCATCCACTTTGATGAATGAATGGACGACTTTGCCCTGCATCGGCAAATCCGACGCCGCCACTTGGAGCCGCGTCGGATGCTTCATCAAGCGGTCAGCCACCAATTCCACTTCATCAGTGATTGTCGCGGATACCAGGACAAGCTGGCGCTCATGCTGGGTTTTCTCGATCAGATCCTTCATGACATTGCGGTGTTCGCGCGCCATCAACTGGTCGCCTTCATCGAGGACCAAGATCCGGATTTCATGCATTTTCAGCTTTTTGCTTTTCACGAGCTCGTTCAGACGCCCGGGAGTCCCGACGACAATCGTCGGTTTTTTCTTCAGCTTTTCCAATTGGCGCTGGACATTGGCGCCGCCGATCAATTGGGCGACGGTTACGTCAGTGCCTTCAGTCCACTCTCTTACAACATTGACGATCTGCATGGACAATTCCTGCGACGGTGCAATGATCATCGCCTGGATCGCCGGTTTGGCCGGATTCACGCGCTGCAGGATCGGCAATAAATAGGCAAGCGTCTTGCCGGAGCCGGTCGGCGATTCCGCCACGATATCGTTCCCTGCAAGCATTTCCGGAATCATCTGCTCCTGGATCGGCATCGCATGTTCAAAACCGGCCTTTTCCCATTTTTCCTGCCAAATCGGATTTAACTCTTTAATAAAATTCATGTCTAATTCCACCTTCTTTTCGATGCTAATAGTGTACCATATTTGGCGTTTCACCGCTTTTTTTAACAAAAATGGACATGCACTTCTGTACGGGCTCCGGGATCCCGATTTGTCCGGATAAGCCAGAACAAGGTTTGCTTGAGCCACCCTTCGGCAGCCAGCGCATGCCTCCCGTTCAGGGCGCGCTGAAGCCCGATTTGCCGACAGAAAAAGCTGACCCGTTTCCGGATCAGCTCTTGAGTTCTTATTCGGTTACTTCTTTTCGCGCATAAACGATTTCTTTTTCCTTCTCCATTTCCGCATCGGGTCTGGCAGGCTTTTTGATGAACAAAGCGAGGCCAAATGCCACAAGCGCTATGAACGTAGAGACGAAGAATGAAAAGTTGATGCCTTCAAGCATCGCCAAATTGACAATGTCTGCAGGGTTAGTGCCGTTCGCCGCCAATTCTTTCGCGGCTGATTCGGTGCGGGCGTTCATGATGGAAATTAGGAACGCAGAACCGACAGCCCCTGCCACTTGCTGAAGCGTGTTGTTGATGGCCGTTCCGTGCGGATAGGATTTCACCGGCAGCGTATTGAGGCCATTTGTCATGACCGGCATCATGACCAGTGAAATGCCGAACATGCGGAGCGTATAAATCAGCATAATGCTGACGAAACTGGAATCCAGGCTTAATTGGCTGAACATATAAGTCGTTGCCACAACGATGGCTAGCCCCGGGATGGCGAGGACTTTTGCGCCGTACTTATCGAATAGCCGCCCATTGATCGGTGACATCGCTCCCATGACGAGCGCCCCCGGCAGCATTAGCAGGCCTGAATCGATCGGCGAAATGCCTTTGATGGTCTGGATGTAAATCGGCATCAGAATCATAGCCGAGAACATGGACATCGAAACCACGACCGAAATGGCGGACGACAAGGCAAACATCGGATATTTGTAGATCCGGATTTGCAAAAGCGGTTCATCCAGCTTCAACTGCCGGAAGATGAATAGGATTAGCGAGACGATCCCGACGGCGATGGTCCCCATGACCACCGGATCGGTCCAGCCGGCTGTACCGGCAGAACTGAATCCGTACAGGATGCCGCCGAAGCCCAAACTCGAAAGAACCAAGGAAGCTTGGTCCAGCGACAGCTCCCGGTTCTGGAAAGTCAGGTTCTTCAATTTGAAGATACCGAGCGCCAGCGGCACCAGCGCAATCGGCAGCACCATCCAGAACAGGACGCGCCACGAATAATGTTCAATAATGAATCCTGACAATGTCGGGCCGATCGCAGGAGCAACGACCATGACCAAACCGAAGATGCCCATTGCGGAACCGCGTTTTTCAATCGGAAAAGCGGCCAGCATGACATTCATCAATAGCGGCATCATCAAAGCGGCACCCGCAGCCTGTACCATGCGACCGGCAAGAAGAATGCTGAAGGCTGGCGCTACAGCAGCCAAAAGCGTCCCCAAAGCGAAAAGTGACATGGCCGCAATGAAAATCGACCGGTTTGAATAGCGCTGGATCAGGTAGGCGCTCGCAGGAATCAGGATTCCGTTGACGAGCATATAGGCAGTCACCAGCCATTGGGCTGTCGAGGGTTCAATGCCAAAGTCCAGCATAATCGAAGGCAACGCGATATTCAGCAGGGTTTGGTTGAAGATGGCCACAAAAGCTCCGGTAAAGAGTATGGCGATAATGCCGTAAGGCGGTTTTTTCTGTTCTTTCATTCTATTTTTTCCTCCATCTATCCTTGTGTTTTTCATAATGCTCTAACTCCATTGCATCATTCTATACCGTTAGTCTATTTTAATCAAGAAAAATATACCGACAGTATAAAATAATTGATATGAAAGGGTTTTCGCGGTATGATGACACTAGACTATGAGTATAAAGGTGGAGCAAATGAACTCAAAAAAACAGAACATCATCAATGCCGCCTATTCCCTCTTCATCAATAAAGGCTATAACGCTTCTTCGATCCAGGACATCCTTGATGAAGCCGGCGTTTCGAAAGGGACGTTCTATAAATACTTTACTTCCAAGACCGAATGCCTGATGGCCATCATGGACTCCATTGGCAGCGAAATCCGCCAGAAGCGCATGGCAGCCGCGGCTGATAAACCGATAAATGATCCTCAAGTGCTCGCCGACCAGCTGAGCATCCGCATCCAGCTGAACCAGGAAAAGAATTTATTTTCCTTGTATGAAAGCATTTTCTACTCCCAGGACAAGGAGCTGAAGGAGTTTTCCAAAGGAACTTACCTGAAAGAGCTGGATTGGCTCACTTCCCGGATCATCGATATCTTCGGGAAAGAAGCGGAACCTTACGCCCTCGACAATGCAGCTGTCCTCCACGGATCCATCCAGCAGCTGGTCCATATCTGGAAGCTGACCTCGAACGAAGACCTGCCGACGGACAGATTGGCGGCATTCGTCGTACGGCGGCTGGAAGTTTCTATCGCGTCCCAAATCGCATCAGGCGAGCGCTTTATCCAAGCAATGGAACTATCCCCTGAAAAGATGGGCGAGAACTTGACGCTCGAAGAATTGGGGACACAATTGGACAGCTACAGCCGATTGCTTGAGGAAGATGAAGAAACCCAGCAGCTCATCTCGTTCCTTGCAGAAGAACTGCACTTGGAGAAGCCGCGTAAAGCGGTGGTACAAAGCGTCCTGGGCACACTGGCGACCAATGTGCCGCATGAAGCGGAAATCCTGATTTTGCTTGAGCAAGTCTGGAAAAAAGTAGCGAAGTTTGAATAGAAAAAGGCAGAGCCTGATTTGGGCTCTGCCTTTTTTTAGCTTTATTCCATTATGGTTTTCTGCGCCCTTGCACTGCCTGTTCAAAAGCATAGGCGTATTCAATCAAGACGGGTTCGCTGAACGCCTTGCCGGTGAAAGTGATGCTGAATGGTTCCTGCGTTTCCGTCAAGCCGAACGGTACGGTGACCGACGGGAAACCTGCGGCAGCAGCGATATTGCAGCCATAGTCCTTTGGCAAAAGCAGGGCATCCGCACCGGCTTCTTTCAGCGTCGCCCGAATCCCTTGCTCAGCAGCGAGGAACCGGTTGCGTTCGAGTGCTTCGACGTATTCCCGCTCGGTCAATTTCCCTGTCATGTTGTTCGTTTGTTCGAGCAGGTTCTGGCCGAACTTCAGCATCCTTTCGGAATGTTCGTTGTTGAATGCAATGACGTCATCCAGTGAACGGATCGAATTTTTCGGATTCGAGCGCGCCAAATAGTCATTCAGGTCGGCTTTGAATTCATGCAGCAGCACCGCAAAGCCGAGGTCTTCCTGATCAGCGCCAAGATCGATATTGTCGACGATCTCCGCTCCGCACTCCCGCAACTTTTCGAGCGCCTCTTCAAAAGCTTCCCGTTCTTCCGCTGAAATCTTTTCATCGAATAAATTCCGCGGCACTCCGAACCGGATGCCATTGAGGCCGTCTTTGTTGAAATGCTGTTCCCATGCATAATCTTCAAAAGGCTCTGCATAACCTGTGATTTCATCCTCCGGGTCATGGCCGATGATGGCCGCAAAAACCGCTACGGCATCTTCGACTGTCCGGGCTAACGGCCCTGGAATGTCCTGAGTGTGCGACAGCGGAATGATTCCGCTCCGGCTGGCGAGCCCCATGGTCGGCTTGATGCCCACCAAGCTGTTCTGTGAAGCCGGATTGATAATGGATCCGGAGGTTTCTGTGCCGAGCGCGGCAACCGCTAGATTGGAAGCTACCGCTGCAGCCGATCCTGAACTGGATCCGCCGACATCGAATGCGCCGTAGGGGTTTTTCACTTGCCCGCCCCTTGAGCTGTAGCCGTTGGTCATTTTGTCCGACATGAAATTCGCCCATTCCGTGATATTCGTTTTGCCGAGGATGACTGCCCCCGCATCGCGCAGCTTTTTCACGACATGCGCATCCTGCAGTGCATAATGGTCTTTCAAAGCAAGCGACCCTGCACTAGTGTGCATCTTGTCGTTCGTGTCCATATTATCCTTCACCAAAATCGGAATGCCATGGAGCGGCGAGCGCACGCGCCCTTGGCTCCGCTCGAAATCACGCGCCTGGGCGATTTGCAGCGCGTCCGGATTGATTTCAAGGACCGCATTGGTATTCTGGTCGCGCAAGGAAATATTTTCTTTATACATCAGCACAAGCTCCTCCGCTGTCAGGCTCCCTTCCGCCATTTCCTGTTGGAGTTCTTTGATGGACATTTCATCCAGCCGGTCCCGCCGGTAGTCTTCCAATTTTTTATGATGCATCGCGTTTCCTCCATTCCGATGATTCTTCCGCATTCTGCCCATTGAAAAAAGCCGGAGGGGGGCCGGCTTATAGATCTTCTGTATAAGTTTTCATCAATTCATATAGTGACAATTCATACAGCTGCCTGCCGTCGATCTTAAAGACGTTCTGCTCTACCAATTGGTCAATGATGATGGATCGTTTATCTTCGAATTTCGATTCTGGTATTTGTTCCATTTTGCTCTTTCTCTCCTTGTAGAAGTCTTCCATTCTCTTTACCCTGCTGCTGGAATGAATAAAACCTCTTTTGGAAAAAAGCATCATTTTTTACCGGACAATTCTATGCTCTCTAGAAAATCGAATCGACAGCCGCTTTTGCGATCGTTCCATTCGCCAGGATAAACTTGTCGATTTTTACATGCGAAAAGTTCTCGACATGTTCTTCCCTTTCCACTTCAACGGTCGTATGTACACCCGGAGCAATTCTTTCGACCGCACAAGCGATCATCAGCGACTTGCCGTCCGTCAGCATCTGGTCGCCGATGTTGTCATCCGCAAAAATCAACACTGCTTTTGCATGGCGGATATTCGCTTTGTTCAGCGTCTCCGATTCTGTCGCATTCCCCCGCACATAATGGATGCGGTCGTGCAGCTCTTTCGCCTTCTCCAATTTATCGATGACGACAATCATCCTCTTCGGATCGCGCGCCAGTATTTCCTTTATGGCAATTTCCGCTTTATGCGACCAATCAATGATGACGATATGGTTTTTCTCTTCAAACATCAAATCCCCGCCTTCCCTGCGTTTTCTCAGCAATCCGAAACTATCGAACGCTTTCCCGATAAATGTTGCAAACAGCCCGATGCCAAGCACATATAAAAAGAGGATGGTGTAGATTTTGCCCGCACTGGTGGCAGGCGAAATATCCCCATAGCCGACAGTCAGAATCGTTGTCATGGTGAACCAGAATGAATCGAGGTAATTCGTGAATGTCTCAGGCTCGATAACCGGCAATAGGATTGTGGTAAATACGATAAGCAGGATCGTGGACCATGTCAGGATAAGCCACGACAGACTGGTCAATTTATAGAACACTCTCCGGATGATCAAAGCGAATCCTCCCTTTTATTGCATCAATCTTGTTTTAGCGTAACTTCATCATAAATGAGAAAAGCCCGGGAGTCGATGCCGACTTCCAGGCTTTCCGTTTTGGTTTATCCCATTCAAATTATGGTCTATCGGAGGCTGCTTTTTGCAGCAACCGTTTCATTCACTCCACAAGTTCCATTTCAAAACTTTCCAGCAAAGCGCTCACTTCCGCGGTCGTTTTTGTGTTCATCAATTGATTTCTCAATTCACCTGCACCCCGGAAGCCCTTGACGTATATTTTAAAGAAGCGATGGAGCCCTGTGACTGGGCGCGGCAATTCTTCCATATATTGATCGTGGAGATCAAGCTGCAGCCTTAAAAGATCCAGGTATTCCTTGCTGCTGTGCTCTCTCGGCTCTTTTTCAAAAGCGAACGGATTTTTGAAAACGCCTCGGCCGATCATCACTCCATCGACTCCGTACTTTTCTACAAGTTCCAAGCCCATTTGGCGGTCAAGGATATCTCCGTTGATGGTAAGCAGCGTTTGAGGCGCGATGCGGTCGCGCAATTCCTTGATTTCCGGAATCAGCTCCCAATGCGCCTCTCCTTGGCTCATTTCTTTTCTGGTCCGCAAATGGATCGAAAGATTGGCAATATCCTGGCGGAGGATGTGTGCCAACCATTCCTTCCATTCGTCAATTTCCGAATAACCCAGCCGAGTCTTCACGCTGACGGGAAGGCCGCCTGCTTTTGCTGCTTCAATAATTTCTGCAGCCGCATCCGGACGCAGGATCAGGCCGCTGCCTTTGCCCCGCGTTGCCACGTTCGGCACAGGGCAGCCCATGTTGATATCGATGCCTTTGAAGCCCATCTCCGCCATACCGATGCTCATCTGGCGGAAGTATTCAGGCTTATCGCCCCAGATATGGGCGACCATCGGCTGTTCATCTTCCGTAAACAGCAAACGCCCGCGCACACTTTTGATACCTTCCGGATGGCAATAGCTTTCCGTGTTCGTGAACTCCGTGAAAAATACGTCCGGCCGGCCGGCTTGGCTAATGACATGGCGAAATACGACATCCGTCACATCTTCCATTGGCGCGAGTACAAAAAACGGTTTCGGCAACTCCTGCCAAAAATTTTCTTTCATTCCCATACAAATCCTTTCATTTGAAAACAAAAGCGGTTAGGCAGTCCGTACTGCCCGCTTTTTATATTTATATGTCTTAATACAGTGTTTCGATATACAGTGAAGTAGTAATTTGTAATAACCGATATTCCGCAAAACAGCGGCGCTTGCCTGCGGGCGAGCGCCAAGCCTCCTCAGCCGCGTTGCGGCTTGCGGGGTCTCGGCTGTCTCGCTTTCCCGCGGGCGTCTCCGCTGTTTTGCTCCATATCTTTGATAGTACTGCTAAAACAAATAGAGTTGTCTTTTGCCAGTGAACGATACCAGCGCCGGCGCGCCCACGGGCTAGGTGAAGCAATGAGACGAGTGGTCTTCTCGGCTCATTGCGGGAGCCATGCCCAAAGCGCCGAAGCGGCATATTAGTCTTCTCTTTATTAATTCACCGTCTCCCGATACTACCTAAATACTTAACACGCAAAATACGCTTTGTTTGAATCAATCAGCCAGTTCCAGCCACGCGACCGCTTCGCAATGTGTGGTCTGTGGGAACATGTCGACCGGCTGGACTTCTTTTGTCCGGTAGCCGCCGTCTTCGAGGATCCGCAGATCGCGTGCAAGTGTCGCAGGGTTGCAGGAAACGTAGACGACGCGCCTCGGGCGTTGCTTCAGGATCGTTTGCAATAATTGCTCGTCGCATCCTTTGCGCGGCGGGTCGACAACCAGAACGTCTGCTGTCTTGCCTTCTTTATACCAGCGCGGAATCACTTGTTCCGCCGGTCCTGCTTCAAATAATGTATTCGAGAAGCCGTTCAGCTCCGCGTTTCGCTTGGCGTCTTCGATCGCCTGCGGAACGATTTCCACGCCCATGACGAATTTCGCTTTTTGTGCCAGGAACAACGAGATGGTCCCGATGCCGCAATAAGCGTCGATCACCGTTTCGTCGCCTGTCAATTGGGCATATTCCAACGCTTGCCCGTAAAGCACTTCGGTCTGTTCAGGGTTGATCTGGTAGAACGACCGTGCCGATATCTCGAAACGCACATCGCCGATCCGGTCTTCGATCACAGCTTTGCCCCAAAGCGTCAGCGTCTCATCGCCGAAAATGACATTGGTCTTTTCCGGGTTGACGTTCTGGATGATTGACGTAACTTCCGGTACAAACGAGCGGATCAATTCAACTGCGCGTTCGCTTTGCGGGAATTTCTTCTTTTTCGTGACCAGCGTCACCATGATTTCGCCGGTTGCCCGGCCTTTCCGTACCACGACGTGGCGCAGCTGGCCGCGATGCGTTTCTTCTTCATAAGGTTCGATGCCCATTTCATGCAGGCTCTGCTTTAAGCCGGACATGATGGCATCCGCTTCCATCGTCTGGATTAGGCAGATATCTGTATCGGCAATATTGTGGGAGCGGCTTTCATAGAAGCCTGCCACTACGCGGCCGTTCTCGGTGCCGAACGGTATCTGTGATTTATTGCGGTAGCGCCATGGATTGTCCATGCCTTTTACAGGATGCACCGGAACATCCGGCAATTTCCCGATGCGGGTAATCGCATTACGGACCATGTTCCCTTTAAAGGCCAGCTGCCCTTCGTAGGACAAATGCTGAATCTGGCAGCCCCCGCACGTATCAAATACCGGGCACGGCGCTTTCACCCGGAACGGCGATTCTTTTTCGATTTCGATCAATTTGGCAAAGCCATAGGATTTCAAGGTTTTCAGGACATGGACCTTCACATCTTCACCCGGCAAGGCGCCTTGGATGAAAAGCGGATAGCCGTCGACTTTCGCAACGCCTGCTCCGTCATGCGTCAAATCTTCCACATAGACGGACAAACGGTCATTTTTTTGTACTGGTTTCAATTCGTTCACTCCGTTTCGCATTGCTCTATCATACAACAAAAAAACGCGGCAGGCAAAAGGCCTGCGCGCGTCCCTTATTTCTTTTCTTTTGATACGATTCCATCCTTCAAGGATATCCAGAACCCGAAGCCAATGGCAGCGAACAAGACGAGAAACGGTGCATAAAATATGAGAAAGTCCTGCATCTAAAATGCCTCCTTTAAGCGTGGTAATCCGATTTGCCTTTGACATAATCCTTGTCGAACAAGAACAGCCGGAATAAAAGATACAGCGACGGCAGCAGCAAACCGAGCCCTGCGATAAACGCAATGATCAACGCGATCGCCATCGTATCATTCGTGAAGCTGTCATAGATGGTCAGGTACGGATACAGCAAATACGGGAAATGCGATACGCCGTATGCAAAGAATGCAGTGAAGAATTGCCCCACAAGCAAGATGAAGGCAAGTCCGTAGCTGCGGCGTTTCCAGATCAGGTAGACCGTTCCCAGGAAGAGAAGGAACGAAATTCCGAAAACCCACCACAAATCAAGCAAGCGTTCATAATGCATGAAATTATGGCCGCGCAATTCGAAGATGATGCCGGTTGCCGTGATAATGGCGGGCCCGGCCCAGACAAGCGCATATTTGCGCATCAGATCTGTCGCCTTCGCATCACCGGCTTTATTCGCATACCATGTCAGGAATACAGCGGAGATATAAAGGACCGCCGCCAAACTGAGGACGACGATGCTCCACATTAGCGGACTCGTGAACAGTGCCCAATAATCCAGATAGGGCTCAGCGCCGTCCAATTTGATGAACCCGCCTTCAGACATGGCCAGCACCGGCGATAATGATGCCGGCAGCAGCAAGCCGGAAAGGCCGTACATATAGATATAGCCCCGGTGATTGATTTTCGCCCCGTACGTCGCGAAAGCGTAATACGAGCCGCGGATCGACAAGAGCACCAATGCGATGCTTGCCGGGATGAGCAGCGTCGTTCCGTAATAGAAGGCTGTCTGCGGGAAGAACCCGATGATGCCGACGAAGAAGAAGACGAAAAAGACGTTTGTCACTTCCCATACCGGCGACAGATAGCGCTGGATGATTCCTGTCAAAATATGCTGTTTGTTGGTGAAGGCGCTGTAGGCATTGAAGAATCCGGCCCCGAAGTCGATCGAAGCGACGATGACGTAAAGGAACAAAAACAGCCAAAGCACCGATATTCCGATTATTTCGAGTGTCATCCGTGCCCACCGCCTTTTTGCGCTTCCCGGTCAGCCAATTCTTTTTCCACCGGATTCCGTTTATACATGCGAGATAATACAACGATTGTACCGACACCGAGAACAAAGTAAAGACCGGCAAACAAGATGATCATCAAATCGACTTGTCCGCTTGTGGTTGCGGCTTCACTTGTTCTCATGTAGCCGCGGAGAATCCACGGTTGGCGTCCGACTTCCGTGAACCACCAGCCGGCTTCGATCGCGATGAGCGCCAGCGGGCCGGTCAAGAGCGTCAGCCAGCGGAACCATTTCGCGCGGACAATCGCCCAGCCGCGCCAAGCGCCGACCACGTAGACAAAGGAGAAGAACGCAAGCCACATGCCGATGCTGACCATCAAATCGAACAAGTAATGGATCCACAGCGGCGGCCGTTCATCTTCCGGGAATTCATTCAGCCCGGTCACTTCAGCTCCCGGCATACCGTGTGCAAGGATGCTTAATGCGTATGGAATCCGGATTGCGTATTTGGGTTCCTCGCCATCCAATACTCCGAACAGCACTAAATCCGCATTGCCTTCCGTTTCGAAATGCCATTCAGCTGCAGCCAATTTTTCCGGCTGGTATTCTGCCAGGTACTTCCCGGAAAAGTCGCCGATGATGGCGGTCGCGATTGAAAAGACCAATCCGAGTTTCATCGTCAGGAACAGCGCTTTTTTATGGTAGACATGGTCCGACCCGCGGATCAGCCGCAGCGCTGCAATGGAGGCCAGCACGAAAGCAGATGTCATGAAAGCTGTTGCGACAACGTGCGCCACTTTGGTCGGCACCGCCGGATTGAAGATGGCGAGCAGCGGCGACACGTTCACCAGTTCGCCGTTCAGGATTTCAAAGCCTTGCGGCGAGTTCATGAACGCATTGACGATTGTGATGAATACAGATGAAGCGGCAGCGCCAAGCGCTACAGGAATCAGCAATAATAAATGCTTGCGCTGGTCCTCGAAGCGGTCCCATGTATACAGATAGATGCCGAGGAAAATCGCTTCAAAGAAAAAGGCGAATACTTCCATGAACAGCGGCAATGCGATGACGTTGCCGGCAAGCTGCATGAAATTCGGCCACAGCAGCGATAGCTGAAGCCCGATGGCGGTGCCCGTAACTACGCCGACCGCCACAGTGATGACGAAGCCGCGTGCCCAACGCCGAGCGAGCAGGATGTAATGCTCATCGTTCTTCTTGATGCCCACCCATTGCGCAATCATGATCATGAGCGGCACGCCGACGCCGATCGTCGCATATAAAATATGGAATGAAAGCGTCATTAGAGTCAGAATACGGCTCAATAAAGCTGTATCTTCAAATCCCATTTCAGTATTTCTCCTTTCAGACCCAAAAAATTTCCGTTCTGTTGCTTACATTCCCATTGTACATTATCTCTCCTTCCCGCTCTCTTTCTAAACCTTGCCGATTGCCATTTTTCCGGGCACCTTTGAATAACTTGTGACATCCCCTAAAACAAATCTATTGAAATATTTCTAAATATTTAGTATTCTGATTAGAACAATAAAAAAGGATGATGCATCATGAGAACAAGACGAAAAGTATTCGCTTATATTACGAGAGGGCCCGAAGAGCAGAAAGAACTGCTTGTTTTCGAGCACCAGGGAGAGCCGGAAGCCGGATTGCAGGTTCCCGGAGGGACGATTGAAGATGGAGAAATGCTGATTGATGCGCTTTACCGCGAAGTGCAGGAAGAAACCGGATTGCCGCGCGCCGTCCTGGAATTCGTCGGCAAGATCCACAAATACAATTATTATCCCGAACACCAGGATAAAGTATACGAACGCAACATCTTCCATTTCGAGTATACCGGAGAAAAGGTGGATTATTGGGAACACAAAATTGTCAGCGATGGCCGGGACAACGGCCGAACGTTCCAGTTCCATTGGGAGCCGGTCGAGAACTGCCCGAAACTGGCAGCCGGACAAGACGCAGCCCTCGAGCTGATGGAATAAAAATTGCACTCTTACCAATTCAAAAAGGAGCTCTCTAAAAAGCTCCAAACTAAAGACCGAAGGAGAAAAAGCAATGCTTTTTCTCCTTCGGTCTTTTCTATTTGCTATAAATGGCTGCTGGGAATGGAGGCGGCGAACAAGTTGGCCGAAGGCATTTCGGCCAACTTGTTTGCGACGAAGCAGCGAAGCGATGCAGGAGCACCGGTTTTACCAGCGGGATAGCGAAGTGCCGAAATCCACTCGGACGCTAGTCCGAGTTAGTTCGACGCGAGCCCGCGGAAAGCGTCCGCCGCAATGGACAGCCCCTTTTTTTATGTGGAATGTCCTCTAGAGGTCCCGCTCATCCGTCTCCACTTTTAAAAACTCCAGCACTTCCCCGCTGCCGCTGATTCTCACACCCGTCAAATACCTGCCATAGGCAGCGCCGGTGTCAATGTTCCAGGCATTTGCCTCTGCATCATAGATTGGCCGTTCCCCTGGAGTATGGCCGATGACCTGCAGTTTCCCGATATTTTTCAAGCGGCTGCGGTTCCAAAGGATGCCGACTTCGCTGCCTTCTATCATTGGATCCTGTGCCAATTCCGATATCCCTGCATGGCTTACATACAGATGGCTGCTTTCAAAGAACAAGGGCAGTCGGCTGAGCCAGGCCGCATCGTCCCGGCAATCCCGTTTTTCATTCTCATACTGCCGGATGGTTTCTGCCCCTCCTTGCCGAAGCCAATTGGGATTCGGTCCATGAAAGAAGTGCTGCTGCATTTCATGTTCATGGTTCCCTTTCAAGAAGTGCACCCGGTTTGGATATTCCGCGCTCAACTCTCTGGCCCATGAAACCATTTGCGGTGAATTTTTCCCCCGGTCGATCAAGTCGCCCAGCTGGATCAGCGTTTCAGTTTCCTTGTCCCAGTTTTTCTCTGCCATCGTCCGGAACGTATGAAAGCAGCCGTGGACATCGCCGATTATCAAAAACTGCATGTATGGCATCCCCTTCCCATAAAATCAAGGTGCAAAAAAAGCCGAATCGCATACCGATCCGGCTTTTCTGTTTCATTCAAACTTGTTCTTATTTCCGGTCCTTGTCCTGGATGGATGAAAGCGGGACGAGCACTTCAATATGGCGGCCCAGATTTTCAAACGTCGCCGGCAGCAAGCCCCCGTATTCCCCATCCAAATTCAAAAGCACGCGCTCATCGGAAGTGACCGAAATCTTACTGGCTTTTGCATAGATGACATGCGGATCGGATAAATGTTCGCCGCGGAGGGCCAACGATGCCACCCGGATAAATTCCGCCATGTTCAATTCCTTCAGAATGAGCAAAGTGAACTTGCCATCGTTGATGCTGGCGTCCGGCGCCAATTTCTCAAAGCCGCCGACCGAGTTGGTCAGGCCGATCAAGAACATCATGGCATGATCATCGAAAACTTCCCCGTCATATTCGATGCGGACTTTCGAGGAACGGATCGATGGCAGCATCTCGATGCCTTTTAAGTAATACGCCATCTGCCCTAGCATCGTTTTCAACTTACTGGGCACTTCGTACGTCAGTTCGGTGAGCCTGCCGCCACCGGCAATATTGATGAAATGGCGATCGTTCATCAACCCGACGTCCACCGGAATCGATTCGCCCTGGATGATGATGTCGACGGCTTTATTGATATCGCGCGGAATATGGACAGCCCGGGCAAAATCATTTGTCGTCCCCATCGGAATCAGTCCGATTTTGGGGCGCTCCGGAAAACCGGAAACCCCCGAAACCACTTCGTTCAATGTACCATCGCCGCCTACCGCAACAATCAAGTCGAATTTTCTTTCTACGGCAGCCGCCGCTGCGACGGTCGCATCGCCTTCGCCAGTTGTTGCGTGGCAAGATGTTTCATATCCCGCCTGTTCCATCTTTTCGAGTACTTCCGGCAGATGTTTGCGGAACAATTCCCGGCCGGAAGTCGGGTTATAAATGATTCGTGCACGTTTCATACGAGACTCAGCCTTTCTCCACGTTCTTTATACAAAAATAGGACCGCTTGCTTGCGGAAAAGTTCCATACAGGAAAAAAACCGACATATTGCCGGCATCCCTTATTTCAGGCTTTCCTTGAATGTCTTGCGAAGATCTTCATACACAGCCAGCCAGAAATCTTTGTTCCAAGTGAAACCGTCCGAGATTTCCCCGATGACCGTCTTCAGATGAAGATCATATTGCGGATCGTCTTTTTCAGGCAGCACCGATTTTTTCTCATCGACAAATTCCTGGACTTTGGGTGTACGCGGTCCCCAATCCCCCAGCACTTCCCCATCCTGGGAAAGAATGATGTATTTCGGAATTGAACGGCCGCCGTTGGTCAAGTAGCGCTCCATCAATTCGGGATTCTGGTCGCGGTAAACACAGCGGACCTTGAGCCCGGCTGCTTCAGCCAGCTTGCGTAGAATGGAATTGTTCATCATGGCGTCTCCGCACCAGTCTTCCGTAATCACCAGCACATGCGGCTGTTTTTCTTTCAAGAGAGAAATGAATTCCGGATCTTCCGGCAGTTCGAATTTCTCATAAATCGAATAGGACTTGTCTTGATTCGACTCCATCTGAGCCATATAGCTTTCCAATGTTATTGCATCTTCAAAATACTGCTGTTCTGTCGTCATCATCAATCACTTCTCCTTTATCTTAGTTTACTTGTCCGGCTGGGAAGCTTCAACTCATATACTGCAGGCAGAGAAAAACGGCCCGCAAAGCAGGCCGTTCCAAACTGTAGACAAAGTCTAATGTGAATGAATAAAGAATGCATAAGCCCGACTGGACTGGCCACCTGTATCTAAAAGATGAGGTTAGAATACTAATCGTGCTTTGACCTGCTGGGTACAATCCTCTGGCTTCAGGATCCGAAACGGAAGGCGGCGACTCCTGTGGGATAGCGAAGTGCCAAAATCCACTCGGACGCCAGTCCGAGTTAGTTCGGCGCGAGCCCACGGAAAGCGTCCGCCTGTAGTGGAGGGTCCGGAATAGCTTCTACGAAGTATAAGATCATTCAAAACGATAAAAAACACCTTTTGCCTAGAAGCACAAACGGCCCGCAAAGCGGGCCGTTCCTTTATCGTTTTGCGATTTCTTCAAGCAGGATTTTATTGAGCAATGGCGGGTTTGCCTGCCCTTTTGTCTGCTTCATGATTTGGCCTACCAAGAAGCCGATTGCACGGTCTTTACCGTTTTTGAAGTCTTCGATCGATTGCGGGTTGTTATCCAAAGAAGCAGTAACAAACTCACGCAATGTGCCTTCGTCCGAAATTTGGACAAGGCCTTTTGCTTTGACGATATCGTTCGCGTCTCCGCCTTTTTCAATCAATTCCTTGAAGACCTTCTTAGCGATTTTCGAGGAAATCGTGCCGTCCGAAATCAGCTTGATCATGCCAGCCAAGCCTTCAGGAGTCAATTGGGTCTCGCTCAATTCCTTTTGCTCGGCATTCAAGTAAGCGGAAACTTCGCCCATCAGCCAGTTGGATGCAAGTTTTGCATCCGCGCCGGTCGCAACTGTCGCTTCGAAAAAGTCCGAAATCGGTTTCGCCAGCGTCAAGACCATCGCATCATACGATGACAAGCCTAGTTCAGAAACATAGCGCGCTTTGCGGGCATCCGGAAGTTCCGGGATTTCAGAACGGACGCGTTCCAGCCAAGCGTCATCAATGATGATGTCGACAAGATCCGGTTCCGGGAAGTAACGGTAATCGTCCGACCCTTCTTTCACGCGCATCAAAAGGGTTTTACCCGTGGATTCATCGTAGCGGCGGGTTTCCTGTTCGATGATGCCGCCTGAAAGCAACACTTGCTCCTGACGGACTTGTTCGTGCTCAATTCCTTTGCGCACAAAGTTGAATGAGTTCAAGTTCTTCAATTCAGTTTTTGTGCCGAATTGTTCCTGGCCATATGGACGCAATGAAATGTTGGCGTCGCAGCGGAGCGAGCCTTCTTCCATACGCACATCAGAAACACCTGTGTACTGGATGATCGCTTTGATTTTTTCCAAGTAGGCATAAGCTTCTTCCGGCGTACGGATGTCCGGTTCTGACACGATTTCAATCAGCGGTGTGCCTTGGCGGTTAAGGTCGACCAAAGAGTGGCCATTGCCCGTATGCGTCAGCTTCCCGGCATCTTCTTCCATGTGGAGGCGCGTGATGCCGATGCGTTTTTTCTCGCCTTTTACTTCGATTTCAATCCAGCCGTGTTCGCCGATCGGCTCATCAAACTGGGAAATCTGGTAAGCTTTCGGGTTATCCGGATAAAAATAGTTTTTGCGGTCGAATTTCGTGTGGCGGTTGATTTGGCAGTTTAACGCTAATGCTGCTTTCATCGCCCAGTCCACGGCAGTTTTGTTGACGACCGGCAAAACGCCCGGGTAGCCAAGATCGATCACGTTTGTATTGGTGTTCGGCTCTGCACCGAAATGGGCCGGTGCAGGAGAGAACATTTTGGATTCTGTTTTTAGCTCGACGTGTACTTCGAGGCCGATGATTGTTTCAAAATTCATTGTGCAGCTCCCTCCCAAACTTGAGGAGTTTTTTTATGGAAATCGGTTGCCTGCTCGAAAACGTCAGCAACGCGGTAAACCGTTTCTTCATCAAAATATTTCCCGATGATTTGCAAGCCAAGCGGCAAACCATTGTCAAAACCGCAAGGAACTGAAATCGCCGGAACCCCTGCCAAGTTGACAGGAATCGTTAAAATATCATTTGCATACATCGTCAGTGGATCGTCGATTTTTTCGCCGATTTTAAATGCCGGCGTCGGCGTTGTTGGCCCGATGATGACATCGTATTGTTCAAACGCTTTATCGAAATCCTGTTTGATCAATGTGCGCACTTTTTGTGCTTTCTTGTAATAGGCATCGTAGTAGCCTGAGCTGAGTGCATACGTTCCAAGCATGATGCGGCGCTTCACTTCATCGCCGAAACCTTCGGAACGGGTATTCATATAAAACTCCAGCAAATTGCCGGCTTTTTGGGTGCGGTAGCCATAGCGGATGCCATCAAAACGCGACAAGTTTGATGAAGCTTCAGAAGATGCGATCAAGTAATACGTCGATAGTGCATATTTCGAATGCGGCAGGGAAATCTCTTCCCATGTCGCGCCTTTTTCTTCAAGCACTTTTAATGCGTCGCGGACTGCCTGTTTGGCAGCTTCGCCGACGCCTTCCGCGAAGTATTCCTTCGGAACGCCGATGCGAAGGCCTTTGATATCGCCCGTCAACGCGGCTGCGAAATCCGGCACTTCTACGTTCGCTGAAGTTGAATCCTTGTCGTCATGGCCTGCAATCGCATTCAGCAGCAGCGCGTTGTCTTTAACTGTCCGCGTGATCGGTCCGATCTGGTCCAATGATGACGCATAAGCAATCAAACCAAAGCGGGAAACCCGTCCGTATGTCGGCTTCATGCCCACCACGCCGCAGAATGCAGCCGGCTGGCGAATAGATCCACCGGTATCTGATCCAAGCGTAAACGGTACTTCTCCAGCAGCTACAGCTGCTGCAGATCCGCCTGAAGATCCGCCCGGCACGGTTTCAAGATTCCAGGGGTTTTTCGTGTTTTTGTAGTATGAGTTCTCATTGGAAGATCCCATCGCAAATTCATCCATGTTCAATTTGCCGACGATGACCATGCCTGCAGCTTTGATTTTTTCCACAACGGTTGCATTGTAGATCGGGTTGAACCCTTCGAGGATCCGGCTTGAAGCTGTGGTTTCAATGCCTTCAGTGACGATATTGTCTTTTACGCCGATCGGCAGCCCGAACAACGGACCGCGCTCATCAAGAGGCGTTTCTTCCAATTGAGCCGCCTGCTTCAGTGCCCCTTCTTTATCAAGTGCCAAGAAGGCATCAACTTTTGAATCAAGCTCTTCGATGCGGCTGAACGCCTGCTCGGCCATTTCAGAAATGGTCATTTCCTTTGTATGTATCAATTCCTGCAGTTCTGCTGCAGTTTTATCCGCTAATCCCATTTTTTGCTCTCCTCCTTATCAGTCCAGAATGGTTGGAACTTTGATTTGTCCGGCTTCGTGCTCTTTTACGTTCTTCAGCACCAGTTCCCGGTCCAGCCCCGGTACCGCTTTGTCTTCGCGAAGCACATTGACCATTGGAAGTACGTGGGTCATCGGTTCGACATTTTCTGTATCCAATTCATTCAGCAGTTCCATTGCATTCGTGATCGCTTCCAATTGCTCTGCAAAATGTTCCGCTTCTTCATCAGTAATGGCCAATCGCGCCAAATGCGCTACTTCGATTACTTCTTCTTTTGTCATTTTCGCCATTTTTCTACACCTCCGGATTCAGTAAACATACGCTATATCATATCATTTTTATAAGAAAATGAATAGAGACAGCCGCATGGCTGTCTCCGTTCCTGTGCAAATTAATCATAAATGTGAACAATCGGTTCGGTCTGCCCTACTTTTCGGAGCACAAGCGCTTCCGGGCCGTTCGTCGAGGTCACGCTCACTTCCACTTCAATATTTTCCGGGAAGTGCTCTAGCACCAACCCCGTCAAGTATTGAGTGAAGCCGATCAGTTCAGCGGAGCCGTAAAACTGGATCGGGATGTCGATTTCCAATTTGCGCAATTGGTCATCCTGGTAAAAACCGGTGCCGATGACACTGGTGAAATTCGAAAAGTACTCTTCCACATCCATTTTGAAGTTGCGGAAAGATGTATCGACATCGCGGTATTTATCTCCCGTGCCGGATGTCGGGAAGATGATGTACTCCTCTTTCACCGGCGTCCAATTCGCAACAGCCGCTTCGTCGCCCGGCGCTACGCCGTACGCGAAATATGTGCCCGGTGCAATTGCTCCGCGGCTGTTCTGTTTGAACAGGCCGACGGCAATTGGAACATCTTTCATGCCTTCTTTTTCACGGAGGCGCTTGACGATTTCACCCGCCAGCCGTTTGCCTTCCTTTTCTACCTGTGCATGCGGAATCGTCTCTTCATAAGAGACTTCGTCGATCGAGTTGTAATAAATCGAATTCAATGCCAGCCCGATGGATACGCCGCCAAGGCGAATCGTTTCCTTGTCGGTCTTCACCAGGTAGTTCTGCTCGACGATATGCGCAAGAATCTCAGCAGGAGGACGGTCGCCGTCCGCTTTCTGTTTGTCGTTTCGCGGATCTGCCGGATTCAGGCCGAGCGGATTTTCCTTGCTGCTGCGGCTGAGCCAGGCACTGGCGTCTTCACTGGTGATTTTCTGGCCTTCCTGGAAATAATAATCGTCAGGAGAAAACTGGCGCTGAGACAAACGCAGGAGTCCGCTTTCCGCCTCCTGGATATCATACCGCGAGTTCAGCCGGTTGACGATCGCTCCGCGAGTTGCGCTTTGTTTATAAGGCAGCAGAGTACGGTAGTACCGGTCATCCAATTGCATGCTCGGTATGATTGCCGTTTCCGCTGCTTGTTCTTCTGTATTCAGCACTTCCGCTTCGTCCGACACGGAAGGCACACATCCCGAGAGCAGCAATACGCTGAGCGGGATCCACCATATGCGTTTCATTTTAAATCTCCTTATTTGCTCAATTCTTCGATAAGGCGCTCTTCGTCCCATACATCCACTTTCAGCTCTAATGCTTTTTCGAGCTTCGAGCCTGCCTCTTCGCCGGCGATGACCAAATCGGTCTTCTTGCTGACGCTTCCGGACACTTTGCCCCCCAGCGACTCGATGCGCTCCTGCGCTTCTCCGCGCGTCAGCTGGGACAGTTTTCCGGTGAGGACAATCTTCTTGCCGGCAAACGCATTGGCGCCGGCTTCAACGAATACGCGCGTTCCCGTATAAGTTAAATTGACGTTTGCTTCCGCTAAACGTTCCATCAATTGCCGCACTTCTTCCGTATCAAAATACGCTACGATCGAATCGGCCATTTTTTCACCGATTTCATGGATCTCGACCAGCTTTTCCTTGCTTGCCGCCATCAGCTTCTCCATTGAACCGAAATGCTCGGACAGAATGCGTGCACCGCGTTCGCCGACGTGGCGGATGCCCAAGCCGAACAGGAGCCGCTCCATGGAATTGCTGCGGGATGCATCGATTGCCGCAATGAGGTTGGAAGCTGATTTTTCGCCCATCCGCTCCAAGCCCATCAATTGCTCTTTCGTCAGTTTGTAAAGATCGGCAATGTCGGCAATCAGCCCTTCCCGGTACAATTGCTCGATGACCTTTTCGCCCAGCCCTTCGATGTTCATCGCATTGCGCGAAACGAAATGGATCAAGCCTTCCGTAATCTGCGCCGGGCATTGCGGGTTGACGCAGCGCAGCGCCACTTCGCCTTCGATGCGGACAAGTTCGCTGTCGCATGCCGGGCATTGGGTCGGCATCTCGAAAGGCTCCTCGCTTCCGGTGCGCTGGTCGGCCAATGCCGCCACCACTTCAGGAATGATATCGCCCGCTTTGCGGATGATGACTTTATCGCCGATGCGGATATCCTTTTCTTTGATCAGGTCTTCGTTATGCAATGATGCCCGCTGGACAGTGGTGCCTGCGACAGAGACCGGGTCGAGTATCGCGGTAGGCGTGACAACACCCGTCCGCCCGACGCTGAGCTCGATATCACGCACAGTGGTCAGCACTTCCTCAGCTGGGAATTTATAAGCGGTCGCCCATTTCGGGCTCTTCGCCGTAAAGCCGAGATCCTGCTGATGCAGATATCGGTTCACTTTGATGACGATGCCATCGATTTCATACGGCAGTTCCGATCGCTGCTCTTGCCAGTGGGCGATGAACGCCAGCACTTCTTCGACACTTTTGCAGACGCGGCGCTCATTATTGGTTTTAAAGCCGATCTTTTCAACGAACTTCAGCGATTCCTCGTGCTCGCTCAACCCGTAGGATTCCCCTTCGCTGCCGATGCCGTAAATAAACACATCCAAGTTGCGGCTCGCAGCGATTTTCGGATCGAGCTGGCGCAGGGAGCCGGCTGCCGCGTTCCGCGGATTGGCGAACAATTCTTCGCCGCGTTCGCCGCGTTCCGCGTTCAGATCATGGAACGATTTCTTCGGCATGAACACTTCGCCCCGCACTTCAATTGCGACAGGTTTCTTCAGCTTCAACGGAATCGTCCGCACGGTCCGGAGGTTGACGGTGATATCTTCCCCGACACGGCCGTCCCCGCGCGTCGCCCCTTGGACAAAGCGGCCGTTTTCGTAATGGAGTGCAACGGCAAGGCCGTCGATTTTCAGCTCGCAGACATACTCGATGTTGTCGCCTGCCCCGTTCCGGACGCGCTTGTCGAACTCGCGGATATCCTCTTCATTGAATACGTTCGATAAGCTGAGCATCGGGCTTGAATGGGTCACCTTTTCAAAATTCGAAATCGGCGTCCCCCCGACGCGCTGGGTAGGAGAATCCGGAAAGATCAAATCGGGATACAAGTTTTCAAGTTCGATCAATTCGTTCAGCAATTGGTCATATACCGCATCGGGAACTTCCGGCTTGTCCAGCACGTAATACGCGTGGCCATAAGCCCTCAGTGTTTCATTCAACTCAATCACTCGTTGTTCTGCTTGTATTCGGTCCATTGGATATCCTCCTGCTTATTCTTTTTCGATCGGTGCGAATTTCGCCAACAGCCGCTTGATGCCGACCGGGCTCGGGAATGCGATGTCGAGTTCCGTCTGTTCGCCTTCGCCTTTGACGCTGACGACCGTACCGGTCCCCCATTTTTTGTGTTTCGCGCGGTCGCCCGGGCGCCAGCCCAGCTTGTCGCCGCCGGATGATTCGTAGGCGGGGCGCGTCACCGCCGGACGCTTCGGCGCTTGCCGGTAGCTCGTCGCCGCTCCTGCGCGGTGGTTCGCGAATGTCGGTTGGATTAAATCCTCCGAGATTTCGGCGATGAAGCGGGACGGCATATTGTAATTGCTCTTGCCGAAAAGGGTGCGGGAAGTGGCATGCGTCAAATACAGCCGCTTTTCAGCCCGCGTGATGCCGACATATGCCAAGCGGCGCTCTTCTTCCAGTTCGTCGTTGTCGTTGTTCGAACGCGAATGCGGGAAGACGTTTTCTTCCAGGCCGATGATGAAGACGACGGGGAATTCCAGTCCCTTTGCGGCGTGCATCGTCATCAGAATGATCGGGCCGTCGGCATCTTCTTCATCGTCAAGCGAATCGATATCGGAAATCAAGGCAAGGTCTGTCAAAAAAGCCACAAGCGATTTGTCGTCGCTCTGCTTTTCGAACGCCTGCGTTACCGACAGGAACTCGTTCAAGTTTTCCAGGCGGCTTTCGCCTTCGATTGTCTTGTCGATCTGCAGCATATGGCGGTAGCCGGATTTGTCCAGCACTTCCTCCACCAATTCCGTCACTGACAGGTATTCCTGCATTTGCGTAAATCCGGCAATCATCGAGCGGAATTCGAGCGCTGTCTGTGCCGTCTTCGGCGTAAGCCCCATAAAATCGGCTTCCTGCAAGGCATCCATGATGGTGCGGTCCTGGTCGATCGCAAAACGCGCCATTTTCTCGAACGAAGTGGCGCCGATGCCGCGCTTCGGCTCATTGATGATGCGCGCAAGCGACAAATCGTCATCATTATTGGCGATCAGGCGCAAATAAGCCAGCAGATCCTTGATCTCTTTGCGGTCATAGAACTTGGTGCCGCCGACGATCGTATAGGACATATTCGATTTCACGAACATTTCCTCGAGCACCCGCGACTGGGCATTTGTTCGGTACAGGATGGCAAAATCCGATGTCTTGTAGCCGTCTTCCTGCATGAGCTTCTGAATTTCCTGCACTACGTATTGCGCTTCCTGGCGTTCATCGCCCGCTTTATGCAGTGTGATGGCCGGCCCTTCCGCGTTGTCCGTGCGCAATTCCTTCGGGTAGCGGCTCGTGTTCTTTTTGATTACGTCGTTTGCCGCCTGAAGGATCCGTTTCGTCGAGCGGTAGTTCTGCTCGAGCATGATGACTTTTGCGTTCGGGTAATCTTTCTCGAACGACAGGATGTTCGTGATATCCGCGCCGCGCCAGCGGTAGATCGACTGGTCCGAATCGCCGACCACGCAGATGTTCTTGAATTTACTCGCCAGCTTCTGCACCAATTGGTATTGGGCGTTGTTCGTATCCTGATACTCATCCACATGGATATAATGGAATTTATTCTGGTAGAACTCGAGCACTTCCGGGACCGTATTGAACAAATTGAGCGTCGTCATGATCAAATCGTCGAAATCGAGCGACTGGTTCTTTTTCAGACGTTTTTCGTACGCTTCATACACTTCCGCCACTGTTTTTTCGTACGGATTATGCGGATTCATGTTGGCTGCGAATTCCGTTGCGCTGATGCATTCGTTCTTCGAGGACGAAATGGCATTCAGAATCGTGCGCGGCTCGTATTTTTTCGGATCCAGGTTCAATTGTTTCAGGACATTCTTGATGACCGTCAACTGGTCAGTCGTGTCCAGGATCGAAAAGTTCTTGGACATGCCCATGCGGTCGATGTCCCGGCGGAGAATCCGCACGCACATCGAGTGGAACGTCGAAACCCACATGCGTTCTCCTGTCCCGTGTCCGAGCAGTCCGTCAATCCGGTTCCGCATTTCGCGTGCCGCTTTGTTGGTGAACGTGATCGCCAGAATGTTCGACGGATACACCTGTTTTTCCAGCACCAAATAAGCGATCCGATGCGTCAGCACCCGCGTCTTGCCCGACCCCGCACCTGCCATGATCAGCAAAGGGCCTTCTGTCGTTTTTACGGCTTCCGCCTGTTCGGGGTTCATCCCGTTGAGTAAACTGTTTGATATCATTTCCATTGTGCACCACCTCGAACGTCTGTTCTTTTTATTATAACGATTGTTTCCCGGTTTCCGCAACCGCCTTGACGGTCGCAAGCGCCGCTTCCAAATCTTCATAAATGATGTTTCCGACAACGATCGTATCGGCGAGCTGCGCCATCTCCTGCGCCTTCTCAGCCGAATCCACACCGCCCCCGTAAAACAACCGTGTCTCCTGCAATACGTTTTTGACTTCCCGGACCAATGCCGGGTCGCCGTATGTACCGCTATATTCCAAATAAAAAATCGGCAGCCGGAAAAAATGCTCCGCCATCCTCGCATACGCAAGGACGTCCTCTGTCGATAACGCTGTATCTGCTTTCGTCAATTCCGCCGCCTTGCAGGCAGGGTTCAAGATGCAATAGCCTTCCGGGACCAGTTCCTCCCAATCCATGAGATCGCCGTATTCCCGGATCGCCTCATGGTGAAGGCCTTTTATCCACCGCGGGTCGCTGCTGTTGAGCACCGTGGGGATGAAATAATAATCGAATCCCGGCGTCACGGAATCGATGGCCGAAACTTCTAGCACCACCGGCACCGTATAGCGCCGGACGCGCGACATTAAATCCAAGACATTGTCGAGTGTGACATTATCGCTGCCGCCAATCAAGATGGCATCGGTCCCAGATTCGCAAATTCGTTCCAACTGTCCATCCGGAATCATCTTTGCCGGATCTAATTTAAATACATGGCGCCATGTCTGAAAGTCCACAATCATCCACCTAACCCTATTTCAGTATTCATTGCTCCATTATAACAAAAAAGACTGAACAGAGTCGGTTCTCTGTCAGTCTTTTGGCAGCTGGAAGGGCTTTTCGTCCGGATACAGCCTTGCGAGCATTTCATCATAGCCGTCGTTACCGTAGTTCAGGCAGCGGCGCACCCGGGAAATGGTCGCTGTGCTGGCTCCCGTTTCATTCTTTATCTTTTCGTACGTTTTTTTCATCCGCAGCATGCGCGCGACTTCCAGGCGCTGCGACAGCGACTGGATTTCACTGATGGTGCACAGATCATCGAAAAAGCGGTACGCTTCCTCTTCATCTTTCAGCGCCAATACCGCTTGGATCAATTGATCAGTTTGCGGCCCTCGGATTTTATCTACCTGCATTCGGCATAACCGTCCTTTCATTTCTATGGATCCGTTAAGGGGTATAGCGGACTGAACTTCCCATGCCGGGTTCAGCCGGCACAATATGGATCCACGATTTCCCCGGAGCCAAAGGGACGGATTCGCCGTCAATTGTCGGGACAAGCATCCCGCCTTTCGAACTCCATTCTATTCCCTGGACTCCTCCGCCTTGGAAAAGCAGCGCTTTACCGCCGTTTGAGATATCGATCGCTTGGCGCCCTTTGGCATCAATCGTTTTGTGAGCCGCTTCAAACACTAAGATATTTGCCAGCTCCACGGCTTCCCCAGTTTCCTTCTCGGCCGTTTGGACCCCTCCCGATGCCCGGCTGTAAAGCCCGGTTTCGGCATCGTAGGCATAGGTGTTCAGGAAGTCTGGATCCGTTCCGTACTGCACCTCTATGGAAGAAGCTTGTTCCACCAGTTTAGCACTTTCAACGGAATCGTAGAAGGCATAAGGGCTTGTGCCGCTGTATGCGGCGGATGCTCCGGTGCTTTCCATGGCTGCCAGAATATTGTCGAATGTGATATAGGAATTATGCGGCGCCACCCGGTCGCTCGACCGCCGGAAAAGGGTGCCGTCGTGGTCCATGCCGTTCACATGGTCCACTATACCCGGTTCGAGCAGCTGATATGCTTCCGGGCTGTAGCCATGCGCGACAAAAAACGCATCATGCGCCTCGGCCAGTTTCACGAAATACTCGCGGGCGCTCCGGATCGGGCCGACTTCTTCCGGGTATCCGCTTTGGTAAAGTGCCAGAAAACGCGTGATGTTGTATTCGGCGATAAATTCGAACACCATATCCGCTTCGGCCAAACCGGTCTGCGGACGGGCGTCCGGATGGTTGTTGATGACCGCCATCACCGTCCGCTGATCGAACGGCCCGCCCGCCTCTCCCGAATAAGGAGAAGTGGTCAGTTCCGGAGTTTCTTCCGAAGGCCGTTCAGCAGGTTCATCGCCATTTCCCTTATTTATAAAATATAGAATGATTCCGCCGATCAAGGCTGCAGCGAGCAGGACAAGGAGCCATCGTTTCATCGCTACTGCCTCATAAATGCAGGGAAGAGGATTTTTTTATTCATGACATCATAAATTCCTTTTTGGGTGACCCGTACGTACGGAAGATGCGTCGCCTGCAAGAACAGCAAGGTATAGACCGCATCGCCGTGCTTATACCCGCGTTCTTTCAGCGCTTTTTTCAGCTTCTGCTCCTGCGGGATCAACAGTTCCATCGGCTGGTCGCTCAAGAAGCCGCCGATCGGCAGCGGCAATGTACAGACCGCTTCGCCGTCTTCCACAAGGACGATCCCGCCCTTTATGCGCTTCAGTTCCTCAAAAGCCGCTTTCATATCGTTCCTGTCCTTGCCGATCAGGATGATGTCGCCGGTATTCGAATAGGAGGACGCAAATCCGCTGACGCCATTAGCGAACCCTTTGATCAGCGTATTGACGCGCCATTTTCCGTGTTTATCCAAAAGCATTAAAAAGCTTTCATCGTGGTTTTTCGAAAGGTGCCCTTCGTGTGTGTCCACACTGACCTTATAGGGTTTGGTGATGACATCGTTCACCATCTCAATGCCGAATGGCATCGAGAACTGGAAGTCATCTTCCGACAAATCGAAGTCCATTTCGAGGTCTGGCAATACGGACCAATCGATTTCAGGGAGTGCAACCACTTTTTCTCCGTCTTTCTTCAGCCAGACGCCTTTGGAAATGACGCCGGACGGAATAGGATTGTCGAGCGATTCCAGGATGTTGATATTGGCATAGCGGCCAGTCGCAATCAAACCGTGCAAACTGGTCACATTATAATAGCGGGCCACGTTATAGGAAGCCATCATATACGCATCAATCGGCGGAACGCGTGCCTCGAGAGCGATCTTGATGCACAAGTCCATCACGCCATCCAGATGGAATGCGGGCGTCGAGCCGTCAGTCGTCATCATCAATTTATCGAAGACGTTCAAGTCGCGCGCAACGATGTCCTTCAGAAGATGCGGCAGATCCGGCCGGATGGATGAATGGCGCAAAGTGACGCCATAGCCGTGGAACAAGCGCATCTCCACTTCATCGGCGGTCATGGCTTCATGGTCACCGTCTGCACCGAGCAGCCGCATTTTCGCCAAGGTCTTCTCGGAAGCTCCTGGAAAATGGCCTTCGATTTTCTTCAGCCCCATTTTCGCTTTCTGAATCCAGTAAAGCATCTGGTCGTCGCCGGCCATCAATTTCGGCCAGCCCGTCAGTTCGCCGCCCAAAAGGACGTCGGGGCGATCGAGCCATTCCCCGACCGCCTTGGAAGTGAACAGGCTGTCTTCATTCAAAAGCTCGGTCTGCGAATCAAACCGCGTCCACCAGTAGAAATTGAACGGCAGCTCCGCCAGTTGGTCCAACAATGAAAACGCTTTCTCATTTTCCAAAGATAAAAACAAGTTCAAATTGTCCGAAAGGAATGTTGTCGTCCCGCCTTGTGCTGCATAATCGGCAAAGGTCTGCGGATTGTACAGCTGGAAAGGATGGACGTGCGGTTCGATATAGCCCGGCACCAGCCACTTGCCTTCCATGTCCGCCACTTCCGTGTTCGGCCCGACTTTCGGCATTTCCTGCCCTGCGTAGACGATCCGGTCCCCGTCGATCCAGATATTGCCCGTCACCCATTTTTTGAAAATGCCATGCAAGTATGTAGCATTTATCAGCACAAGATCCGGCGAGGCCTCTTTAGTTATTATTTTCAATTGTTCCCGTATTTCCTTGTTTCTCCATAATGGATTCACCATAGCCGGCACCTTCTCTCTTCTATTTCCATACATAATATCGTAGCATAACAATGCATAGAAATACAGAGAAGATGCCATAATATTAGAAGATTCTGATTCTAAAGGGACACAAAAAATCCACGCATTCCGCGTGGATTCCGTTTATTTCGATACGGGGTTGTTGAACGGCTCTAAAACGTCTGTTTTGCTTTCTTCTTCGAAAGTCAGTACCTTGGAAACCGGATCGTACGACTCGCCGTAGAAATGCTCGTCTTTGTAAGTGTGGATCTCGCCGTACATCTTTTTCATCGATTCGAAAATCTCTTCTTCTGATTCGTTGTTTGGCGCCCAGTAAAGGATTTCCATGGAATTCTCCTCGCCTGTCGCAAGCGAACGGCGGCAATAGCCGATGGAAGACGCATGCTCGAATCCTTCGCGAGCGTAGAAACGCAGGCGCTTCTCGGAGTCGGTGTCTTCATAGTCGACCGGCTCCACTTCCAGGATGATCGGCTTGTTCTTGTCTTTCAAGAATTGAAGCGCTTTTTTGCCGAGCCCCATGCCGCGGGATTCCTTTGAAACGAACAAGTAGTCGACAAATGTGAAGCTCGGGAATTCTGCATACATCAAGACGTGGTACGGTCCCTCATCTTTGAAGTAGACACTTCCTTTTTCTTTCAGCAATGTGTCCATATGCTCTTTTGATTTCATTTCTTCTACCGGGAAATACTGATTCAATTTTTCATACCAATTCATAGTTTGTGCTCCTTTCGACTTGTGGTGCCCTGCTGATTTTGTTGTTGGAGTCGGTTGCTGCCGTTTCGTTCTGAAGTGTAATTAGAGGTAAAAGTGGGCTGTTGAAAATCCTCAACTCGGATTTGATAGGCCAAGGGCGGCTTATCAAATAAAAAATGACACATTTCCTTAACGAATTTGTGTCATTTAATAGTATAACATATTCAGTTTTTCATTGCACGCCAGCCGATATCGGACCGGTAGAAGAAACCGTCCCATTTGAGCTTCCCGAGTTCCCGGTACACTGCAGCCTGCGCTTCTTCCAGCGTTCCGGCGCTTGCCGAAGCAAAAATCACCCGGCCTCCGTTGGCTTCAAAGCCTGAAGGGCCTTTTTTGGTGCCTGCATGCGTCACTTGTACGCCTTCCAGCAGCTCGGTGTCCGGAAGCAGTGCGCCTTTTTGGACGCTTTCCGGATAGCCTTCTGCTGCCACTACGACGCCCAGCACCGCAGCACGGCCCCATTTCAGGTCGAATTCTTCGCCGTCCAGCAGCGCATTCATGAATAGGCCAAAATCCGATTCCATGCGCGGCAGGACAACTTGCGTTTCGGGATCGCCGAAACGGGCATTGAACTCGATCACTTTCGGACCTTGTGCCGTCAAGATGATCCCGGCATAAAGGATGCCATCAAACGGCGTGCCCTCTGCCTGCATCGCTTCGACCGCAGGTTTGACAATCCGGGCATAGGTTTCATCAACAACCTCTTCCGAAATTTGCGGCACTGGTGAATAAGCCCCCATGCCGCCGGTATTCGGTCCCCGGTCCCCGTCATATGCCCGTTTATGGTCCTGGGAGATCGGCATCGGATAGATGCGCCCCCCTTTTACAAACGACATGAACGAAAACTCTTCCCCGTCGAGGAATTCTTCAATGACCACACGCGAACCTGATTCGCCGAACTTCTGCCCTTCGAGCATATCGTTCACAGCCGCAATCGCTTCTTCTTCGCTCCCTGCAACTACGACGCCTTTTCCGGCTGCCAAGCCATCTGCTTTGATGACAATCGGCGCTCCGTGGCTCCGAATGAACTCCACTGCCGGTGCAGCTTCCGTAAAGGTTTCATAAGCTGCCGTCGGGATGCCGTATTTCTTCATCAATTCTTTGGCGAACGCTTTGCTGCCTTCAATTTGGGCTGCTGCTTTTGTTGGCCCGAAAATTCGTTGGCCCCGTTCTTCAAAAAAATCAGTGATGCCCGCAGCCAGCGGCTGTTCGGGCCCCACAAAGGTAAAATCGATGCCGTTTTGTACGGCAAAATCGCTCAATGCATTAAAATCCAGTTCATCAATGCCGATGAGTTCAGCATCTTCTGCCATTCCATCATTGCCCGGTGCCGCGTATACTTTCGACACAGAAGCGGATGTTGAAAATTGGCGGGCGATGGCATGTTCACGCCCGCCTTTTCCGATCACTAAGACCTTCATGGTGTGCCCCCTTGCTTAATGTTTGAAATGGCGGACGCCGGTAAATACCATGGCGATGCCGTATTCATCGGCTTTGTCGATCGAGTCCTGGTCCTTTTTCGAACCGCCCGGCTGGATAATCGCTTTGATGCCTGCACGTGCTGCCGCTTCTACGGTATCGGACATCGGGAAAAATGCATCTGAAGCCATCACTGCGCCTTCTGCACGCTCTCCTGCCTGTTCCAACGCGATTTTCGCAGCCCCGACGCGGTTCATTTGCCCCGCTCCGATGCCCAGCGTCATATTGGAATCACAGACGACAATGGCATTCGATTTCACATGTTTGACGACGCTCCAGCCGAGCTTCAGCGCTTCGAGCTCCGCTTCTGTCGGCTGGCGCTTTGTCGCGACTTGGATGTCGGCATCCTTATAGCCGAAGGCATCCGGTTCCTGGAGCAGCAGGCCGCCTTCCACGGTGACCGTGTTCCATTTATCCTGGCGGACCCGTTCGAACGGTATCGTCAGCAAGCGGATGTTCTTCTTCTGGGTCAGCAGTTCCAATGCCTCTGGTGAATAAGAAGGTGCAATGATGATTTCAAGGAAAATCGTGCTCAACTGCTGGGCCGTTTCAGCATCCACTTCACGGTTCAGCGCTACGATGCCGCCGAAAATCGATGTGGAATCCGCTTCATACGCTTTTGCAAAAGCTTCCGCAATCCCTTGGCCAGTCCCGACGCCGCATGGATTCATGTGCTTCACCGCAACAGCTGCAGGCATCGAGAACTCTTTGATGATCTGCAAAGCTGCGTTGGCGTCCTGGATATTGTTATACGATAATTCCTTGCCGTGCAATTGCGCTGCATTCGCAATCGAGAAATCGGAACCGAGTGCGCTGCGGTAAAAAGCCGCTTTCTGGTGCGGGTTCTCGCCGTAGCGGAGCGGCTGCGCCAATTCATATGTAAGCGTCAGCGATTCCGGGAAATCTTCGCCTGTCAATTCCGTCAAGTAATTGGAGATATAGGAGTCATAGGCTGCGGTATGGCGGAACACTTTAGCCGCGAGGCGGCGGCGGGTTTCTGCTGTCGTTTTGCTGCCCGCCCGCAATTCCTCAATGACGATGGCGTAATCCGATGCGTCCACGATGACCGTCACATAAGCATGGTTTTTTGCAGCAGACCGCAGCATTGTCGGGCCGCCGATATCGATGTTTTCGATGGCGTCTTCGACCGATACGTCCGGTTTGGAGATCGTCTCGCGGAATGGATAGAGATTGACGCAGACAATGTCAATCGGCGAAATACCGTTTTCGGCCATCTGCCGCTGATGTTCTGCATCGTCCGGTTTGCCGAGCAGCCCGCCGTGGATCAGCGGGTGAAGCGTCTTTACACGGCCTTCAAGAATTTCAGGAAATCCGGTCACTTCATCAACAGCCATGATGCCCACGCCATTCTCTTCCAAGAAACGCTTCGTGCCGCCAGTCGATAAGATTTCATAACCCATTTTCTCAAGTTCCTGCGCAAACTCCAATATGCCGGATTTGTCTGATACGCTCAATAATGCTCTCTTTTTCAAAGTATGTCCTCCTAAAAATAGAGCCGGTGAATTCACCGGCTGAATAATTGCTGTAAAGTTGCCGGATAAAGCCGATGCTCGATTTCATGGATCTCCGCTTCTACTTCATCCCTGGTGCGTCCGTTTACCGGAAAACATTCCTGGGCGATGATTTTCCCGGTGTCCATGCCGTCATCCACGAAATGCACCGTCACTCCTGCTGTTTCCGCACCGGCAGATATGGTCTGTCCGATTGCATCCTTGCCGGGAAAGTCCGGCAAGGCAGACGGATGGATATTAACGATGCGGTTCTCGAATGCGGAAAGGAGCACAGGGCCGATCAGGCGCATATATCCTGCGAGAACGATCCATTCCACACCAAGTCCAAGTAGTTTGCCTTTGAGCATTTCTTCATACATCGCTTTCGAGCCGTATTGTGAAGCGGTGAACACAAGCGTCTCGATACCCATTTCCTTTGCCCGCTCCACAACAAATGCCTGTGGTCGGTCCGAGACGGCTAGCACGACTTCTGCATCCAGCGCGCCGCTTTGCGCTGCTTCTGCTATCGCTTGAAAATTAGAGCCGTTTCCAGAAGCGAAAACGGCAATTTTGGTTTTATTGGCCATCCAGCGTCCCATCCTGTTCACCGACGAATTGGACCCCTGCTTTTCCGGAAACGGTGCCGATTTGGTATGCCCGGTCGCCGCACGCTTCCGCTGCCTGGAGCACTTCTTCCGCCCGTTCCGGCGAAACCGCCAGCACAAAGCCGATGCCCATATTAAAGACCGAATACAAGTCGCGGTGCGAAAGCTTCCCTTTTTCCTGAAGCAATTCGAAGATACGGAGCACCGGCCACGTGCCGAGCCCGATTTCAGCGCCCAGCCCTTCCGGCATCATGCGCGGCAAGTTCTCGATGAATCCGCCGCCGGTCACATGAGCCATGCCATTGACGCTGCTGGCAGCCAGAATTGAAGCGACGGTTTTTGCATAGATCTTGGTCGGGTTCAACAGCTCATTGCCGATCGGCCCAAGGTCTTCAAAGCCTTCGACAATCCCTTCGAGCTGGTAATGGTGTTCTTCAAACATGATGTGGCGGACCAGCGAATAGCCGTTCGAATGGATGCCGCTGGACGCAAGGCCGATCAACACGTCGCCCTGACGGATGTTTTCGCCTGTGACGATGGCCGACTTCTCGGCGGCCCCTACTGCAAAACCGGCAATGTCGTATTCATCCGCTTCATACAGTCCCGGCATTTCTGCAGTTTCCCCGCCGATCAGTGCTGCGCCGGACTGGACACAGCCATCAGCGACGCCCTTGACGATCTGTTCGATCTTCTCAGGAACCGCCTTGCCTACTGCAATATAATCCAGGAAAAACAGAGGTTCAGCGCCTTGGGCGACAATGTCATTGACGCACATGGCCACTGCATCGATGCCGATCGTGTCATGCTTGTCGGCCATGAATGCCAGTTTCAATTTCGTCCCGACGCCGTCTGTTCCGGAAACAAGGACCGGTTCCTTCAAATTTAGCGCCGATAAATCGAACATGCCCCCGAAGCCTCCGAACGCACCCATCATGCCTTTTCGCGCTGTGCGCTCGACATGCGATTTCATTCGGTTGACCGCTTCATAGCCTGCTTCAATATTGACGCCTGCTTTTTCATATGCTTTTGACACACCGGTTCCCCCTTATTTCACTTTTTCTTTTTCGTGCGGCAATACCGTATCCGGATAGATGTTCGTCGGATATTCGCCTGTGAAACACCCTAGGCAATGCCCGCATTTCGAACCCGGGTCGGTGCGGCCGATATTTTGGACCATACCTTCCACCGACAAGAATGTCAGTGAATCGGCGCCGATGATTTCGCGCATTTCTTCAACTGTATTGTTCGCAGCGATCAATTCGCCGGCCGTCGAGATGTCGATGCCATAAAAACACGGGTTCTTGATCGGCGGCGAAGAGATGACAACATGCACTTCCGTCGCCCCGGCCTCTTTCAATAAATTCACGATCCGGCGGGAAGTGGTGCCGCGCACGATCGAATCATCGACCATGATGACGCGCTTCCCTTCCACAACTTGGCGGACCGGAGACAATTTCATCTTGACGCCTTGTTCGCGCAAATCCTGCGAAGGCTGGATGAACGTGCGTCCCACATAACGGTTCTTGATCAAGCCGAGTTCGTAAGGAATTCCGCTTGCTTCCGAATAGCCGATCGCCGCAGAAATGCTCGAGTCCGGCACCCCGGTGACCACATCCGCATCAATCTGGATCTCTTTCGCCAACTGCTTGCCGAGGCGTTTGCGGGCAGCGTGGACATTGATGCCATCGATGTCTGAATCCGGGCGGGAGAAATAAACATATTCCATCGTACAGATTGCGCGTTCATCCGGATAAGCGAAACGTTCAGCGCGCATGCCGTCATCATTGATGATCAAAAACTCACCCGGCTCGACAGAACGGACAAACTCCGCTCCGACAATATCGAATGCGCACGTTTCAGACGCCACTACCCATGAATCGCCGAGTTTCCCAAGGGAAAGCGGACGAAGGCCGTTCGGATCGAGCGCGACATACATCGCTTCTTCTGACAGGATCAAAAAGGCGAAAGCGCCTTTCAAGAGCGACAAGGCATTTTTCGCTTTTTCTTCAAACGATTCATAGCCGCTTCTTTTGATCAGATGCGCCAGCACTTCCGTGTCGGACGTTGTCTGAAAAATGCTTCCTTGGCGTTCCAGGTGGCCCTTCAAATGGTTTGCGTTGACCAGGTTGCCGTTATGCGAAATTGCCAGGCTGCCGGTTGTCGAGTTGAAGAGCAGCGGCTGGACGTTTTCGATGCCGCTGCCGCCCGCCGTCGCATAGCGGACATGGCCGATTGCCGCCTGGCCAGCGATTTTCACGAGTTTTTCAGGTGTAAACACTTCGCTGACCATGCCTTCCCCTTTCAAGGGAAGCAGGTTGTTGCCGTCTGTCGAAACAATTCCGGCGCCTTCTTGGCCGCGGTGCTGCAATGCATGCAGCCCGTAATAGGTCAGCTGGGTCGCATTCGCATTTCCCCAAATTCCGAAAATGCCGCATTCTTCATTTAAGCTTCTGATTTCAGCAAGCATGGGATTGCTCCTTTCCAGGCTGCGCGAAGCGTATCGACTGAACCGTTGATCCATGCCGTACCGTCTTCGCCTTTGATCACTAATTGATTGCCTTCAGTGACCGTTCCGATTTTCTTGGCGTCCGTGACAATTCCCTCAAACGCTTGTGCATTGCCAGGAGAAACAGTAAGGATGAAACGGGATTGTGATTCGCTGAATAAAGCTGTCGTTGCAGAACCAGAAAGTGTAACATCGATCCCAAGCCCTTTGCCGAACGCTTTCTCGGCAAGCGCTACAGCCACGCCGCCTTCGGCTACATCGTGCGCCGAAGCGACAAGGCCCTGCTGGATTGCTGAGAGAATCTGCGCCTGGCGCTGCGCTTCCACGTCCAAATCGATGCTCGGCGCTTTGCCGAAGATGCGTCCTTCAACCATCTTCTGCAGTTCGCTGCCGCCGAATTCTGTGAAGCTTTCGCCGATCATATAAACTAGATCGCCCGCTTTTTTCGCGTCCTGCGTCGTGACATGCGAGAGATCTTCCACGAGCCCGACCAAACCGATGGTCGGCGTCGGGTAAACCGCTGTGCCGTTTGTTTCATTGTATAAAGAGACGTTTCCGCCGATTACCGGCGCATCAAGAATCGTGCAGGCTTCCGACATGCCGTCCGCCGCTTTTTCCAACTGCCAGAAGATTTCCGGCTTCTCGGGATTTCCGAAGTTCAAGCAATCCGTGATTGCTAGCGGTTTTGCACCAGATACAACAACGTTGCGCGCCGCTTCCGCAACCGCGATCTTGCCGCCGGTTTCCGGATCCAGATAGATATAGCGCGAGTTGCAGTCAGTCGTCATTGCAAGGCCTTTGTTCGTGCCGCGCACGCGGATGACTGCCGCATCCGATCCCGGGCTCACCACGGTGCTCGTGCGCACTTGGTGGTCGTATTGATCGTAGACCCATTCTTTCGAAGCGATCGTCGGCTGTTGCAATAAACTCAATAAGGTTTCATTGTAATCGGTGACTTTCGGCTCCACGTTTTCGAGCTGCTGGTATTCCGTGAAATAAGCAGGCACGCTTGATGGTTTATGGTAAACCGGCGCGTCTTCTGCAAGCGCATCGACCGGCACTTCCGCCACGACTTCTCCTTTATGCAATAAACGCAGTGTCGAATCATCTGTTACTGTTCCGACCGTTACCGCATCCAGGCCGTACTTCTCGAACAGCTCGACAATTTCCGGTTCGCGGCCTTTTTTCACGACGATCAGCATGCGTTCCTGTGATTCCGACAGCATCATTTCATACGCTGTCATATCGCGCTCGCGCTGCGGGACGTGATCCAAATCCATTTCGATGCCGGAGCCGGCTTTTGAAGCCATTTCTGCTGACGATGATGTAAGGCCGGCTGCACCCATGTCCTGGATCCCGACAAGTGCATCGGATTTGACCAGTTCCAGGCAAGCTTCTAGCAAGAGCTTTTCCATGAACGGATCTCCCACTTGGACAGCCGGGCGTTTCTCTTCAGATGCATCCGTCAATTCCTCGGAAGCGAACGTCGCTCCGTGAATGCCGTCGCGGCCGGTTTTTGCGCCGACGTACATGACCGGGTTGCCGACGCCGGAAGCGACGCCTTTTTGGATGTCTTTATGGTCGATCAGGCCGACGCACATGGCGTTGACCAATGGATTGCCGTCGTAGCAAGCGTCGAATTGCACTTCGCCGCCTACTGTCGGAATGCCGATGCAATTGCCGTAGCCCGCAATTCCGGCCACTACTTCCTCAAAAAGATATTTGACGCGGGGGGTCTGCAATTCGCCAAAGCGGAGTGAATTCAGCATCGCAATCGGGCGGGCACCCATCGAGAAGACGTCACGGATGATGCCGCCGACGCCTGTGGCTGCGCCCTGGTAAGGCTCGATGGCGGATGGGTGGTTATGCGATTCCATTTTGAAGACGACCGCTTGGCCGTCGCCGATATCGACGATGCCGGCGCCTTCGCCAGGCCCTTGCAGCACACGCGGGGCTTTGGTCGGAAATTTTGCCAGCACCGGTTTTGAGTTTTTATATGAACAATGCTCAGACCACATAACCGAAAACAAACCCGTTTCCGTGTAATTCGGTGTTCTGCCCAAGATGTTTTCCACCATTTCGAATTCTGCGTCGGACAAGCCCATTTGGCGGTAGATTTTCTGGTCTTTGATCTGTTCGATATTCGGCTCAAGCATGAGTGACATGTGATTCCCTCCACTGTTTAACGATTGATTTAAATAACAACAAGCCGTCGCTGCCGCCGATCAGATCGGAAACCGCACGCTCCGGATGCGGCATCATGCCAAGCACATTGCCGCGTTCATTGATGATGCCCGCAATATTGTTGCGGCTGCCGTTAAAGTCGCCTTCGTAGGTGAAGACGATCTGGTTGTTCGCTTTCATTTTTTCGTATGTCTCATCGTCACAGTAATAATTCCCTTCGCCATGTGCGATCGGAATCCGGATTTCCTGGCCTGCTGTGTACTGGTTCGTAAAGATCGTGTCGGCATTCTCAACTTTCAGGCCGACCGTGTGGCACATGAATTTCAGGTTCTTGTTGCGCAGGAGAACGCCCGGCAGAAGGCCTGCTTCGGTCAGGATCTGAAAACCGTTGCAGACGCCCAGAACCGGTTTGCCGGCTTCTGCCGCTTTTTTCACTTCCGCCATAATGGCAGAAGTCTGGGCGATTGCGCCGCAGCGCAAGTAGTCGCCGTAAGAAAAACCGCCCGGCACCAAAATGCCGTCGTACTTGCTCAAATCAGTTGAATCATGCCAAACATAGTCCACTTCTTCGCCTAGTTCATCTTTGATGGCGTGGTACATGTCCAAATCGCAATTAGAGCCAGGGAATACGATTACTGCGAATTTCATTGTGAGACAGCCTCCTCGATTTCGAAACGGTAATCCTCGATCACCGTGTTCGTCAATAACCTATGGCACATTTCATTGACCAATGCATCAACATTCTTTTCCTCGTCCGCAATCATCAATTCCAAGTACTTTCCGATGCGCACATCTTCGACTTGGCTGTAGCCCATTTTATGGAGAGATCCCATCACTGCTGAGCCCTGTGGATCCAATACACTTTCACGCAAGGTAACGTAGATTTTTACTTTTTTCATGAATGTTGTCCTCCTAATTTAGCTAAAATGAGTCCGTACGCATCTGTTAAATTGCCGAGGTCCCGGCGGAATACATCTTTATCGAGTTTCTGTTTCGTTTCCGAATCCCAAAGCCGGCATGTATCCGGCGAGATTTCATCAGCCAGCAGAATGCTGCCGTCCTTATCGCGGCCGAACTCGATCTTGAAATCGACCAAATCGACGCCCACTTCCTTGAAAAAGCCGATCAGCACTTCGTTCACTTTCAAGGCTTTTTCGCGCAGCTCCTGCACTTCTTCCGGAGCCGCAAGACCCAGCAATTGGATGTGGTCTTCCGTAATAATCGGATCGCCCAGTGCGTCGTCTTTATAATAGAACTCCACAACCGGCCGTTCGAGCTGCGTGCCTTCTTCTATTCCTAGGCGCTTTGCCATGCTGCCTGCCACGATGTTGCGCACCACCACTTCAATCGGGATGATCGACACTTCACGGACAAGCTGTTCCTGGTCAGACAATTGTTTGACGAAATGGGACTCGATTCCCGCTTCCTTCAATTTTTCAAAGAGCAATGATGTAATTTTATTGTTCAGCGTGCCTTTTCCTGCAATGTCCGCTTTCTTTTCGCCGTTGAAAGCTGTCGCTGAGTCTTTGTATTCCACCCATAAAATGCCTTGTTCGTCTGTTGCATACAAGCGTTTCGCTTTGCCTTCGTACAATAGCTGACCTTTTTCCATGTTCAAAGCCCCCGTTTAGTTTAATCCAAGTCGGTTGAAAATCATGTCCACCTGCTGCAAGTGATGGTTGTAGTCGAAGCAATCATCCAGTTCTTCTTTGGACAATTGGGAAGTGATGGTGTCGTTCGCTTCCACGATTTTACGGAAATGCGTCTGGTTTTCCCACGCTTCCATCGCACAAGGCTGGACCGTATCATACGCCGCTTCGCGGGCCATCCCTTTGTCGATCAAGGCAAGCAATACACGCTGCGAATAAATCAAGCCGAGCGTTGAGTCCATATTGCGCTTCATGTTTTCCGGGAACACCGTCAAGTTCTTCACGATATTCGAGAAGCGGTTCAGCATATAGTTCAAGGCAATCGTCGCATCCGGCAAAATGACGCGTTCCGCTGATGAATGCGAAATATCGCGTTCGTGCCAAAGCGAGACGTTTTCGTAAGAAGTGACCATGTAGCCGCGGATCAAACGTGCAAGGCCGGTCATGTTCTCCGAACCGATCGGATTGCGTTTATGCGGCATTGCCGATGATCCCTTTTGCCCTTTGGCGAAAAACTCTTCCACTTCGCGCGTTTCCGATTTTTGCAGGCCGCGGATTTCTGTCGCGAATTTCTCGATTGATGTAGCGATGAGTGCCAGCGTGCTCATGTACTGTGCATGACGGTCGCGCTGCAAAGTTTGTGTGGAAATTGGCGAAGCAGCAAGTCCCAGCTGTTTGCAGACGTACTCTTCAACAAACGGATCAATGTTGGCGTACGTGCCTACAGCTCCGGACATTTTACCGGTCTCAATCGACTTAGCAGCCGCTTCAAAGCGCTCCAAATTGCGCTTCATTTCTTCGTGCCATAGCGCCAGTTTCAAGCCGAACGTTGTCGGTTCAGCATGGACGCCATGCGTACGGCCCATCATGACCGTCATTTTATGTTCTTTGGCTTTGTTCGCCAGAATTTCGATAAAGTTGTTCAAATCTTTTCGGATAATTTCGTTCGCTTGCTTGATCAAGTAGGAAAGCGCCGTATCCACGACATCCGTTGAAGTCAGCCCGTAATGCACCCATTTGCGTTCTTCGCCAAGCGTCTCTGATACCGCCCGGGTAAAAGCGACCACATCATGGCGGGTCTCTTCTTCAATCTCCAAAATCCGGTCTACTGAAAACGAGGCGTTTTGCCGGATCTTTGCGACATCTTCTTTCGGGATATCGCCGATTTCCGCCCAAGCTTCACATGCCAAAATCTCAACTTCCAGCCAAGCGTTGTAGCGGTTTTCTTCTGTCCAAATGGCACCCATTTCAGGTCGTGTATAACGTGCGATCATAATCCAGTTCCTCCAATTATTCCGGCCAAATGCCGGATTCGTCTATTTCGTTCAATGTTTTCTCGATATCATCCGTCAAAATGGTGACATGCCCCATTTTGCGTTTATGCTTTGCTTCATCTTTTCCGTATAAATGAATCGACCAGTCGGGATAGCGGGAAATCTTGGATGCCAGCGGCGCGACATGCTCGCCCAGTACATTGACCATCACCGTATCCGCCCACAGCTTCGGCTTTCTAAGCGGCCAGCCGCAAATAGCCCGGATGTGCTGATGGAATTGCGAGATGTTGGTTCCTTCTATTGAATAATGCCCGGAATTATGAGGGCGTGGGGCCAGTTCATTCACCAGGATCCCGCCATCTTTCAACACGAACATTTCAACTGCCAATGTTCCAACCATCTCCAGACGGTCTGCAATCTTTCCTGCTGCTGCTTTGGCCTGTTCAATCGTAGATTCCGCAACACGTGCCGGCACGATTGTTTCATGGAGAATGTGATCTTTGTGGATATTCTCCCCAATCGGCAGAATAGCCGCTTCACCGTGGACGTTGCGCTGGATAATCACTGAGATTTCCTTATCGAACTCAATGAAAGCTTCCGCCACACAAGCACCATTTCCGAAAAGCGGTTCAGCCAGTTCCAGTTCCGCTTCTGTCGAAACCAGCTGCTGTCCTTTTCCGTCATATCCGCCTTTTGCTGTTTTCACAACAAAAGGATATTCCAGCTGGCTGCTCTTTTCTTTCAGTTCTTCAAACGTTTTCGCTGCAATATAATCGGCAATCGGAACCCCGGCATCCGCTATCGCCTGCTTTTCAAAAATGCGGTTTTGCGTAGTCCGGATCAACTCTGCGCCTTGTGGCACATAGGCAAGTTCCATCAGTTTTTCAAGCCCGGCAGCGTCAATATTCTCAAATTCATAAGTGATGACGTCGCTGACTTCCGCCAGCTCTTCAAGTGCCTGAGCATCATCGTAAGGTGCAATGATCTCAATATCGGCCACTTGCCCGGTCGGTGAATCCATGCCGGGGTCCAGCACCGCAATTTTGAATCCTGCTTCTTTTGCAGCCAACGCCATCATCCGGCCCAATTGTCCGCCGCCGATGATGCCGATTGTCTGTCCTGGCAAAATGGTCTTTGTCATATCAAATCACCTGTGCTTTTCAGTACTTCATCATGTGTCCGTCTTCTTCTTTCTTCAAGAGCATTCGCTGCATCGGCATCCACGGTCCCGAGAATCTGCGCAGCGAGCAAACCTGCATTCACTGCTCCTGCTTTCCCGATCGCTACCGTCGCAACGGGAACGCCTCCTGGCATTTGAACGATTGATAATAGCGAGTCCAGCCCGTTCAACGCTTTTGATTGAACCGGTACGCCGATAACCGGCAAGGTTGTTTTAGCAGCAACCATCCCCGGCAAATGGGCTGCTCCGCCCGCGCCTGCAATGATGACATGCAATCCGCGCGCCCGTGCTTCCGCTGCATAACTGAACATCAAGTCCGGTGTACGGTGAGCAGAAACCACTTTTTTCTCATAAGCAATCCCCAGCTCGTCGAGCACATCACATGCATGTTTCATCGTTTCCCAATCGCTTGAACTTCCCATTATTACGCCGATTCGCGGATCCATAGACCAATCTCTCCTTTAAACGAATAAAAGCCCTCAAATAAACTGCTCACTTAACGTGAAAAGCAGTTTACTTAAGGGCTTGTTTGTATGAACGAATTTAAAAATGATGGCATGGAAGCACATCCTTCGCCAAGTCTCCATAAGTTGCTTTCCCGCATAGTCCAGACATTCCGGTGTCCTGGTAGAAACGCAGAGGCCAATTCCTCTGCATATATGGGGTATCCTCAATAATCATAACAAGATATGAAAGGCGAGTCAATGATAAAGTCGAACGATGAAAAGCCTTCAGGTCTAATCGTTCGCCTTTTCCAAGAATATGGATTTAATTCTCTAATTTGTTTCCTTTAAACCTCACGATTTGCCTGACCGGTACTGGTTCACCGTTTATCTCTTCAAAGAGCGGCTCTTCCTTCCGGCCGACAGGGGCGTATCCCTCTGCCTTCATTCGTTCCAAGCATTCAGTAATCGATTCATTTTCTCCTACTTCAAACCATACTGTATTCTTGCTCATTTAAATAATTTCCCTTTCTTGACTTGTTTCACCCAGAATCCGCCATGAATCGTTTTCGGTTCGTAAGCGATGATAAAAGCCTTCGGGTCTAATTCCTTTATTGTTGTATACAATTGAAGTTCCATTTTGCGCGGCGTCAGAATTTGCATCGACTGCCTTCCGCCTTCCATCCCATTGGCTATCCAATCGGTTACCCCATACCCTTTTTCCCGCAGTTTCTTCGGAAGTGTCGGGTCCTCGTCACTAGTTATGACGTTTACCGTGATATAGCCTAAGGCCATTTTTTCTTCAATTTTGGATCCCACAATGACTCCTGAACCAAAACCAATAGCATAAGCGATCAGATTCTGAATCTGGTCCAAGTTGTCCAAAACCAGTCCCAAACCTACTATATAAATAACCGTTTCCACCATGCTTATGATTGCAGCAACATAGCGATAGCCTTTCAACGTCATAATCATCCGGATAGTGAGGAACGATACATAGACGATGTTGATCGTAAATATTATTAAAACCATCAACCACGGATTAATATCCAATTTTTGCACCCTTTCTTGCCTGTGAGTTTCAAATTTCATACTAGTTGAATTTAGAGGCGAATGCAAGGAGAAGAGCGTTGCCGCTTAGCATTAAGGCCTTATGATACAGGCTTTTTGCACTGAGGAATGCTTGCCGTATTCCACTGAAAAACTATATAAACCGATAAAACAATCGTACCATCGGTCCATCAGACATACAGTTCCTTTAACCTATGGCAGCCATTCGCCAATAAATACAGCTTTCGTTCTGAGGAGGTTAATGCCCTCAATTTTCCACTTTTATGATTAAGCACAAAAAAGCCGCTACCTTTTCAGGTAACGGCCTTCGATGTGCCCAGCGGCGTCCTACTCTCACAGGGGGAAACCCCCAACTACCATCGGCGCAAAAGAGCTTAACTTCCGTGTTCGGGATGGGAAC
>NZ_JBQJJG010000012.1:0-108246 GCF_052078085.1 Planococcus sp. FY231025 | reverse complement strand
CTCTGCATTGCACCTGCATCGCTACGCTAGCTTCGGTGCATGAAAAACCGTCGCTGCGCTAGCTTCGAGACATGAAAAGGCGTTGCATCGCTTCGCTGCTTCGTCGCAAACAAGTTGGCCGAACTACCTTCGTCCAACTTGCTCGCCGCCTCCATTCCCATCAGCCGTTATAGAATAAGGAAAAGGTCAGAGGAGAAAAAGCAATGCTTTTCTCCTCTGGCCTTTCGTTTTGGGCTTTTTGGATAGCTCCTCTTTATAATATTGACGAAAAAAACTAGTTGTTATACTATATGTATAACAAGTGTTCTATTTATAGTAGAACAAAGGAGGTTAGGAATGTACATCGAAATCGAGCCAGCCTCTGCTGTTCCGATTTATCTGCAATTGGCCCAGCAAATCATTGAAGGGGTGGCCAGCGGAAAGTTGTCGCCTGGTGCACCCTTGCCTTCGGTACGGGCATTTGCGGCTGATCTGGGCATGAATATGCATACCGTCAACAAAGCCTATCATTACTTGGAAGAGAAGAAAATGATAGAAATTGTGCCGAAAAAGGGTGTTTTCATCCACCCGGACGGTATCCGGGAAGCGACAAAAGAAGAACGGGAGCGGCTTCTTCAAGAACTGCGGCCGATTCTGGCAGAAGCGATTTGCCGGAAGCTCAGCAAAGAGGAATTGGCTGAACTGACAGGGAAATTAATCGAGGAGATCAAGGAGGGGACAAAATGACTGTTTATCTGATGGCAGGAACGCTGCTGCTGTTGGTGTTGATCCAGGCATGGATTCCGTATTTTGTAAGGACGACGGAAGTTTTCGGCATCTATGTGCCGGAGCCGTATTCACAGGACACCATGCTTCTGAAAATGAGAAAGAGGTACGCTATTGTCATCGGGATAGCAGGCAGTGCCGCCGTTCTTGGTTATTTGGCTGTATTCAGCAGAAGCGATGCGCCGGAAGAAGCTGCGGCTCTCTGGGGCATCGGCCTGCAATTCGGTCTGCTCCTATTCAGCATGGCCCTGTACCTGTCAAACCATTTCAGAGTAAAGGAAGAAAAGCGCCTCCGCCAATGGACTGCCGGCAAAAAGGAAAAAGTGGTGGTCGACCTGGATTTCCGCAAGGATTTGGAGATGGTTTCAGGAATCGCTTTTTTGCTGCCGATGGTCATTACGGGCGGACTGATTTTTTACACGTGGTTCAATTACGCTTCCTTGCCCCTTCAGATACCTGTCCACTGGGGGCCGGGAGGGGAGCCGGACCGTTTTGCAGAGAAAAGCATCTTCACCGGTGTATCGTTGCCGCTCGTCCTGCTGGTGATGCAGCTCTTGTTTTATTCCTTCAACCGCAGCATAGGGGGGAGCGGGGCTAAAATCAGGGCCAGCAGCAGGAAGCGCTCCCGGGAGCGGGAGCTGGTTTCGCGCAAATACGGCAGCTTGCTGCTCTTTATCGTTTCCATTTCTTCGACCCTGCTGCTCGCCTGTCTGCAATTGTCCATCATCCATCAGGAGATGGGCAGCGCTTTATTGGTCATGGGCGCATCCGTGAGTTTCCTGATCCTCGTTCTCGGCGCGGTGGCCGTTTACGCCGTCAAAGTCGTGAAAAGCGGAGCGGACATCGAGGAAGCTCCGGCAGACCCGGGCATTATCGACGCGGATGATGACCGGGTCTGGAAAGCGGGCATCTTCTATTTCAACAGGGAAGACCCGTCGTTGATGGTGGAAAAGCGTTTCGGCATCGGGTGGACGGTCAATTTCGGCAATCCAAGGAGCTGGCTGCTTCTGCTGCTGCCGTTGGCTATCTTGCTTGGCATTGCGTTTGCAATATGATTTTTAAAAAAGGGGGATGGAGACATGGCAGGAATGGGTGAAACCGATTTGGTGTTATTGCTGCTTCCAATCTTATTGATTCAATTCGCGCTGATGGTTTTCGCATTAGTGGACCTGGTGAAAAACCCGAATCCGAATGGTCCGAAATGGATGTGGGCCGCAGTGATCGTACTGATCAATATCATCGGGCCGATCATCTATTTAGTGGTGGGGAGGCGGAATTATTGAGTATGCTCATTGCAGAAAATCTGACCAAGCGTTATGGATCTGAACTTGCTGTTGACGGCGTGTCGTTCAGACTTGAAGAAGGCACTTCAACGGCATTGATCGGTCCCAATGGCGCAGGCAAGACGACAACGCTGTCGATGCTGGCAGGATTGCTGAAGCCGACTGCCGGGACCGTCGATTGGGAAGCGCAGTCGGGCATTGGCTTTCTGCCGCAGCAACCCCGCTTTTTCCCTTGGCTCACGGCACTCGAATTCATGGAGATGGCCGCTAAAATCAGCGGGGTCGGCGCAAAAGAAGCGCGCAGGCAATCGGAAAAGACGCTCGAATTCGTGGGCCTCGGCACTGCAATGCAAAAGAAGACTGGTGCATTTTCCGGCGGCATGAAGCAGCGGCTCGGCCTGGCACAGGCCATTGTCCATCAGCCGAAGCTGCTGCTGTTGGATGAACCGGTTTCAGCCCTTGATCCGACAGGGCGCAGGGAAATCATGAATTTGCTGAAGACGCTCCAGCAAAATACCACAATCCTTTATTCGACACATATCTTGAACGACGCTGAAGAAATGACCGATCAATTGCTGTTCATGCAGGCCGGCAAATTGGTGGAGCAAGGGTCCTTGGCTGAAGTGAAACAGCGGCACGCCGAGCCGATCATCCGCATCCGTTTCAAGGATGCCCGGGAAGCGGCGGCCTTCCTTGAGGAAAGCCGCTGGAAAGCCCGGACAGCAGGAGCTTCGGTCATTGTGCCGGATGGCTCCGGCAGCCCGGGCATGGAGGAAATTCTGGGGACGCTCGCTACACGCGCTGCCGCTGTAGTCGGCGTAGAGCGCCAGTCCGCAACATTGGAAGAAATATTCCTGAAGGTGGTGGGGGCGAAATGAACCAGTTCGGCGTCTTGTTCCAGAAAGAATGGCGTGAAAATCTTCGGAATTTCAAACTGTTTTGGATTCCGGCAGTATTTATCCTGTTCGGTATTTTAGAGCCCGTCACCAATTATTTTCTTCCGCAGCTGCTGGATTCAGTCGGCAACCTTCCGGACGGTGCGGTCATCCAGATTCCGGAGCCTGAACCGGAGCAGATTCTGGCGGCGGTGCTCGGGCAGTATCAGTTTGTGGGGATGCTCGTGCTCGTCCTGGCATTTATGGGGGCCGTCGCGGGCGAACGGAAAAGCGGGACGGCAACGCTCCTGTATGTCCGGCCTCTGTCTTTTCCGTCCTATTTTATGAGCAAATGGGTATTGGCAGGAATGGTCGGACTTGTGAGCGTATGGGCCGGATTGCTGTCAGCTTACTACTATACAATGCTATTGTTCGAAAGAGTGGATTTTACTAAGTTCCTTCAGTTTGCGGCATCCTACAGTGTGTGGATCCTGTTGGTGGTATCTATTGTGCTGGCCGCAAGTGCCGCCTTGCCGAACGCCGGGATGGCAGCAGCGGCTTCACTGGGGCTGATTTTCCTGCTTCAGATCACCGACGGGCTACTGGGCGCATACTGGACGGTTTCTCCGGTGAAACTGCCCGTGTATGCCGCCGCCTGGCTGGACGTGGGCCCGGATGCCTCCGACTTTTGGTGGTCGCTCGGCATTGCGGTTTTGCTGATTGTGTTGATAACGGCGATGGGCATCTGGATGTCCCGCAAAAATGCCGACAAGACGAATGTATAGCAACTGCAGCTTTTCAGCTGCAGTTTTTTTATGTTTATTTCGGCTGTTCGGCAGCACGGATTTTTGAGAAGGGTTCTGTTAAACTGATGAAAAGGAGTCGGTATGTTTGATTCACCACATCGAAATCAATGTCAAGAGCTTGCAGCAGTCATGGGAGTTCTACAGCATGCTGCTTCCCGATCTCGGGTATTAACTTTACCAGGACTGGCCGAAAGGGTTCAGTTTCAAAAATGGGTTCTCCTATATCGTTTTTGTCCAGACCGAAAAACCGTACTTGCATCTTCCGTATCACCGGAAAGCATCCGGCTTGAACCATTTGGCTTTCCGGGCGGATTCGCGGAGCGAGGTGGACCGGCTGGCCGAGAAAATGCGCTTGTCGGATGTTCCGATGCTGTATGAGGACCGCTATCCTTTTGCGGGTGGCCCCGATCATTATGCTGTCTTCCTGGAAGATCCGGACCGTTTGAAAATCGAAATTGCTGCAGGAGAAGGAGTGGAGGCACTTGGCTGAACCAAATTCCGCGCGGTTCATCATTGCATTCAATAAAATCGAGAAAGCTTTGAAGGAAATCATCGCTTCAAAAGATTATGTCACATTTTTCAGGTCGATCGATTTGGCGAAAAAGAAAAATGCGACCGTCAGAAAATATGAGGACGACCTGCGGGAATTCGCCGACTTGCGAAATGCCATCGTCCACCACCGTACGTCCACAGAGTATGTAATTGCCGAACCGCATATGGAAATTGTAGAATTGATAGAGCAGATTGAAGAACTGCTGTCGAGGCCGGTTACGGTCGGCACGATGTTTGCACGGACGGTCCATGTATTTGATGCGGAAGACAGCCTCGCAAAAGTCTTGCGTATCGTCAGGGGACATACTTTTACGCAATGGCCGGTTTATGAGAACGGCGTCTTTTCCGGATTGATCACAGCCGGCGGAATTGCCCGCTGGCTGGTCGAAACACAGGACGAAAGAGTCATTTCCCGGGAAATAACCCGTATGCGGGATATATTGAAACATGAAAAAGATGGCAGCAACCACCGATTTATCGCTTCTGCGACATCCGTTTACGAGGCAGAGGAGATATTTAAGCAATCGGTGATGGAAGGCGGCGGGCTTGAAGCGCTGCTGATCACACAGCACGGCAAAAAAGAAGAGAAATTGACGGGCATTATCACCCCGATTGATTTGATCAAGATTGAATAGAGGTTTGGATATATGAAGAAATGGATCATCCTGCTGCTCCTTGCAGCAGCTGCTTGGGGATTTTGGTGGGGAAATAATAATTGGCTTCAGACGACGGAATATACACTGGCTTCTTCCGAACTGCCGGCGGTTTTTGACGGAAAGCGAATCGTCCAGGTGTCCGATCTGCACAATGCCGAATTCGGGAACGGGCAGGAGAGGCTCATCCGAAAAGTGGAAGAGGCCCAGCCCGATGCCATTTTTTTGACGGGAGACTTGATTGACAGCGACCGCTATGACTTGGAAACCAGCTTGGTCCTGGTCCGGGAGCTGTTAAAAATGAGCGATGTCTATTTTGTAATCGGCAACCATGAAGTGGCATCCAATAAGATCGAGGAAATTGTGGAAGCTCTGGAAGCGCTCGGTGTCATTGTTCTGATGAACGAAGCGGTGGAGTGGGAACTGGAAGGGGAGACGGTTCAGATTGCGGGCATCAATGATCCGCTTTATGAAGTGGAGCTTGCAGAGGAAGATGCGACCAGAGAGGCTTTTTCAGAAGCCGGCTTTTCGGACGACTTCACCTTGCTGTTGGCGCACCGTCCTGAAATGATCGCGATTTACGCAGAAAACAATATCGATATGGTGTTCTCGGGACATGCACACGGCGGACAGCTCCGCTTGCCGGGCCTCGGCGGTTTGATTGCACCCGGCCAAGGCTGGTTCCCGACCATGACGGAAGGCATTTTCGAAAGAGGCGGCACCCAGCTTGTGCTCAGCCGCGGAATCGGGAACAGCGGTTTCCCGCTGCGGCTATTCAACCGGCCGGAAGTTGTGGCAGTGACACTGGAAAGAGGTTAAGCACGACAAGAACGAATGGAAAAGAGGTCGTTGGTGTTGATAAAGAAAAAAGAAGTTACTTTGCACCGCTATTCTTCAAAAGTGGCGGTGAAATATGATCTTCCTTCAGACCAGCTGGAGTTTACGCGTTTGCCGCAGGAAATCATGGAGCGGGATGCGGAAGATCCCGAGAAGCATTTTGTCATCATCAAAGCCCGCGGCATGGACGCCGGTTTTTTTGAACTTGATGAATCGGATGACCGGAAACGGTATTCCGACAATCCAAAGGCATTGTTGCTGCGCGGATACTCGGTCAACCCTGAATTCCAGGGGCGCGGGATTGCCACAGGCTCCATTTATGTATTGCCGGAATTCATCCGGAAAGAATTCCCGGGATTCAATGAAGTGGTGCTTGGCGTGAATGCACGCAATGTTCCGGCGCAGCATATTTACCAGCGTGCCGGCTTCGAAGACACCGGCAGAAGAGTGATGCGGCCGAAAGGCGAACAGATTGTCATGAGCTTAAGAGTGGACGCCGGTAACCCAAACGGCTGAAGCTCTTTTTTTGTTCCGTTCAGCCGAAGTACAGGTGCTTGTGGAGGCTGCAGCCGGGATTGAATGGAGCGCTGCAGGCAGGGCAACTGGAATGGCAATCCAAATATTCCGCCACAGTCAATTCATGCCCGCATGAGCCGCAAAGCACCGCTTTCTCATCGAACCGCTCTTTCGGCCATACTTTGGGACTGCCGCAACCTATTGCCTGGTGGCATTCGAAACAAGGGTAATAAATGCCGCAGCAATAGAACTTGATGGCGATCCGGTCAATTTCGGAATGGTAATGGGCACAGCGTGTCTCCGGGTCGACGTCGATCCCTTTCACTTCCTGCGTATGGGCCATATGCTGGACCTCCTTCTGTTGAGCTATAAAATTTGCAAGTTTCCCTGATTTTTATGCTACTATGAAAAGGACAAATAATCGAATCAAATTCTTCGGGGCAAGGTGAAATTCCTTACCGGCGGTGAGCAGGCGACTGCAAGTCCGTGACCCGTTCCAGGGAAATGCAAAGCATGCAGCCCTCCAGCGCTTGTCGGGGCTGACATATGCGCCTGCGCTTTTCTTGTCTAGCTCCGGCGCATAGCCCCTCGAGGTCGCTTCGGCCTTGTTGTCCACGGCAAAAACCGCCGTGGCCCTCAAGCCCTCCAGCGCTTGTCGGGGCTGACATATGCGCCTGCGCTTTTCCTGGACCGGTGGAGCTGGTGAAATTCCGGCACCGACAGTGAAAGTCTGGATGGGAGAAGAATTTGAGGGCTTGTTTTGTCGCACCTTTTTTTATCCCGCAACAGCCTGCATTTTTCCGTCCCTCGGAAGAATGTTTTATTCGGTGTGCAAAGTTTGCGGATAAATCCAAACCCCTATATATACCCTTTCCTTACCACCCGACTGCCCCTTGGTGGAAAGAACTCAAAAGATTGCCTACAATTTCATACGGTTTTCAAGCCGGCATTACAGGGCTGTCCAGCTCTTTTGGAGGAGTGTGATCCAATGTTTACCGGAATTGTAGAGGAAGTCGGCCGTGTTTCAGCATTGCGGGCAAAGCCTCAAGCGATGGAGCTGACCATTTCCTGCTCGCTGATTCTGGAGGACGTCAAACGGGGAGACAGCATCTCCATTAACGGCGTTTGCCTCACAGTCTCTACTTTTACAAAAGATACTTTTACCGTGGATGTCATTCCGGAGACGGTCAAATCTTCGACGATGGCAAGCCTCAAAAGCGGCTCACGGGTCAACCTGGAACGCGCCATGCCTGCCAACGGCCGATTTGGCGGCCATTTTGTCAGCGGCCATATCGACGGCGTCGGCGTCATCCGTTCGGTCAAGAAAGAAGCGAATGCGGTGACCAAGACGATCGAGGTCGAACCGCGGCTGATGAAGTATATGATGTTGAAAGGCTCGGTCGCCGTTGATGGCACTTCGCTCACAATCTTCGCTCTTGGCACAAACAGCATCACGATTTCGCTGATTCCGACGACGCAGGAAGATTCGCTGTTGGGCGCGAAAGGCATCGGTGACAAAGTGAATATCGAATGCGATATGCTGGCGAAATACACCGAGCGCATCCAGACGGCAGAACCGGCAATGACCCGCAGCTGGCTTGCGGAAAATGGATTTTAATGGAGGCGGAAAAGATGTTCTATACAGTCGAAGAAGCTGTCCGTGATTTGAAGGACGGCAAAGCGATCATTGTCATCGACGATGAAAATCGAGAAAATGAAGGGGATTTTATTGCGTTAGCGGAATTCGCCACGCCGGAAATCGTCAATTTGATGGCGACGGAAGGCCGCGGCCTGATCTGCGTCCCGGTCGAGGAGGAAATCGCCAAACGGCTGAAAATCGGTTTGATGACCGATACCAATACAGACGAATACGGCACCGCCTTCACGATCAGCATCGACCACCGGGAAACGACGACCGGCATCAGTGCTTATGAGCGTTCGCATACCATCACCAGCATGCTCCACCCCGAAGCGAAGGCATCGGATTTCAAACGGCCGGGCCATATTTTCCCGCTGATCGCTAAAAAAGGCGGCGTCCTGCGCCGTGCAGGGCATACGGAAGCAGCGGTGGACTTGGCGAAGCTTGCCGGTTCTCCGCCTGCCGGCGTCATTTGCGAGATCATGAATCCGGACGGGACAATGGCGCGCGTAGATGATCTTCAGGAAGTGGCAAAGCGCCTCGAGATGGGGATTCTTACCATCCAGGACCTGATCGCCTATAAGCAGAAAAACGAGAAGCTGATCAAGCGGGAAGTGGAAGTTTCCTTGCCGACGGAATATGGCGATTTCCGGGCGGTCGGCTATACGGAAGTCCTGACGGGACAGGATCATGTCGCACTGGTCAAAGGCGAAATCGATCCGGAAAATCCGGTGCTTGTGCGGGTCCATTCGGAATGCCTGACCGGGGATGTGTTCGGTTCGCATAAATGCGATTGCGGCCCGCAGCTCCATGCGGCGATGCAGCAGATCAGCGATGCCGGCTCTGGCGTGCTGTTGTATATGCGCCAGGAAGGCCGCGGCATCGGGCTGATCAACAAGCTGAAAGCTTATGAGCTGCAGGAGCAGGGCTATGATACAGTCGAAGCCAATCAGAAACTCGGATTTGCCGATGACCTCCGCGATTACGGCATTGGCGCGCAGATCCTGCGCGACCTCGGCATCCGCAAGATGAAACTATTAACCAACAATCCGCGCAAAATCGCCGGCATCGGCGGCTACGGGCTGGAAGTGGTGGAACGGCTGCAAATTGAAATGCCGACCACTAAAGACAATGAAACCTACATGAAAACCAAAAAATCGAAACTCGGCCATTTGCTGAATTTCTAAAGGGGACTGGACTATGACAACTCATTTTGAAGGATACTTAAACGGTGAAGGGCTGCGCATCGGCATTGTTGTCGGGCGCTTCAACGAATTCATCACAAGCAAATTACTAAGCGGTGCAGAAGATGCCTTGAAACGCCATGGCGTAAAACCTGAAGACGTTGGGATTGCCTGGGTTCCGGGCGCTTTTGAAATTCCGCTCGTTGCCAAAAAAATGGCGGTAAGCGGCAATTATGATGCCGTCATCACACTCGGTACGGTCATTCGCGGAGCCACTCCGCATTTCGACTATGTTTGCAGCGAAGTGGCGAAAGGCGTGTCGCGTGCGAGCGACCAGTCGGACATCCCGGTTATTTTCGGAGTGCTGACGACGGATTCGATTGAACAGGCGATTGAACGTGCCGGAACAAAAGCCGGGAACAAAGGCTGGGAATCGGCTGCCGGTGCGATTGAAATGGCGAACCTGATGAAAAAATTGTAAGTAGAGCTCCGGAGCCTGTGTTCCGGAGTTTTTATTTGCCCAGTTTCCTCTTTTTGGTACAAAAGACGCCCCTTGAAACATGTTAAAAGCCTGCGGAAAAGGGAATAGGAAGGTATATGGACGGCACTGGAAACTGACGGATTTTTCAATTAGCTTTATAATGGATATAGAACAGCGGCAGCAGCTGCATAATATAGAATTCGAGGTGGAAAGATTGGAGAAAGTGGTTTACCTGGTGCGCCATTGCCAGGCTACGGGGCAGCAGCCCGAAGCGAAACTTACGCAAGAAGGCGAAAAGCAGGCGCAAGGCCTTGCCGATTTTTTTGAAGGAAAAGGCGTTATACATATTGTTTCAAGCCCGTATGCCCGGGCTCTCCAGTCGATTGCACCGGCCGCAGAGCGTCTTGGCCTCCCGGTGAAAACCGATGCGCGGCTTGTGGAAAGGATTCTTAGCACAGAAAATCTGCCGGACTGGATGGAACATCTGGAACGGTCTTTTAGCAATTCGGATAAAAAACTGCCGGGCGGTGAATCGGGCAGGGAAGCGGCGGAAAGAGGGCTGGAAGTGCTCCGTGAAGTACCGGCTCAAAGTGTTTTGGTGACCCACGGCAACTTGATGGCGCTTTTGCTGACCCATTTTGAGCCTGATTTCGGCTTTGAAGGCTGGAAAACTTTAGCGAATCCAGATATCTTTGAAGTCCGCTGGACAGAAAGTGAAGGAACTATAAAAAGAGCGATGGGCTAAATGCCGGCAGAAAAACAAAAAAATCCGGATTGTCCCTTGGCGGGGATGAAGGCAAAGGAGGTGTGCCGGATGTTCAAAAATAAAGCTTTTCCCTATATCGCCATCTTTTTTCTGCTGCTGGCCAAAGTCAGCGCGTTCCGCTTATTGATTTTTGATGCGAAGTCATTCTGGCACATCGCTTTTGTCGAATTTCCGGTCTGGGCCTTGCTGCTGGCTGCTGCCTTGATGATATTCAAGAAGCGCAAATGGCTTGTTGTGTGGACTTACAGCCTGCTCGTGTCCGGCGTTTTTTTCGCTGTGACGCTGTATAGCCGGTATTACTCGACCATTCCGTCCTATTACGATTTGCGGCAGACGACTCAGTCGGGTACTGTCGGAACGACCATTCTGCTGCTGATCCACCCGCTCGATTTCCTGTTCTTCCTGGACTTGGCAGCTCTGTGGGTGCTGCGGCGCAAATGGGGCAAGCTTCCGAAGCTGCGAACGTTGAAATATGCAGCGGCTGCACTGGCTACAGTCAGCATCATCACGACCGTTTATGCAATCAATAAGCCGATTGTCGATATCTCCTACTTTGCGAAAGAAAACGGCTACGCGCAGTCGCAGCTCGTGCAGATGTACAACGAAGCGACTGATACCGCCCATGCTTCTTCAACCGAATTGACGCCGAAAAAGCTGGAAGCTCTGAAAGGCAATATTTACGTGCCTGAAAACGAGCATGAGACTTTTGGGCTCGCACAGGGACGCCATCTGTTCATGGTCCAAGTGGAATCGATGCAGAATTTCGTGGTCGGAAAATCGGTAGACGGACAGGAAGTGACGCCGAACATCAATGCGCTGCTTGAGGAAAGCGCCTATTTCTCGAATGTATTCCAGCAGATCGGTGCCGGCACCACTTCGGATGCGGAATGGATCACCAATACCGGATTATATGCGGAAGGCATGGCGCCGACCGTGAATGATTTGAACGGCAAACCGGTGCCTTCACTTGCGAGTGCTTTGAAAGCGGAAGGCTATGGTTCTGCGACTTACCATGCGGATGAAATCACTTTTTGGAACCGGGATGTCCTTTATCCGGTCCTTGGATTTGACGAAACCTTCTCCAATGAGGAAATCCCTGAAATCGAAGAAGTCGGATTCGGTCCATCGGACGAAGTGCTGATCGATTTCGCTCTGGACGAGCTGCCGCGCCAGCTTGATACCTATGGGAAAGTTTATGAGAACATTGTCATGATGACCAGCCACACCCCGTTCGTTCTTCCGGAAGAAATGCAATACCTGAAACTGCCGGAAGAATATGAAGGGACGCATGTCGGCCATTATCTGCAGTCGATCCGCTATGCAGACGAACAAGTCGGCAAGCTGATCGCCGAATTGAAAGCACAGGGAATCTACGACGAGTCGCTTGTCGTCATATTCGGCGACCATTCGGGCATCCACGGTTCGCCGCTTGCCGAAGAAGATGCGCTGCTGCTGCAGGACTTCCTGGGGCATCCGTATTCGATGAAAGAACGCCTGACCGTGCCTCTGTTGATGACCGGCGGCAATTTATTTGAAGGAATCGAAATGAGCCGGCTCGGCGGCCAAGTGGATATCATGCCGACGGTGCTCGCCCTGCTCGGGGTGGAAACGGATGCGCCGATGATCGGCCATAATCTATTCCAGTACAAAAAGAATCTTCTCGGCATGCGCTACTACATGCCAGGCGGATCTTTCGCCCAGTCTGAGCAATTGTACAAAGCGCCAGGGGCGAAATTGCCGGGATTGCTGCTGGATATGGAAACGATGGAAAAGCGCGGCAAGAACAGCGCCACGAAAAAGCATATCCGCAATGCACAGGAAATCTTGAAATACAATGACACACTGCTCAAGCCATATATCAGCGATTAAAAAATACACGGCGCCGGGCAGACTGTGTATAATTTTGAATAAAGAGAACCAAAGGGGGATATAAAATGGTAAGGAACTTTGAAGATGAAGTGAACAAGGTAATGGATTCAATGTTTGAGAACGAGATGAAAAAAGTGAACGATATGCTCGATCAGGAATTGTTGATTTCCTTGATCGGCGAAGTGAACGCCGGAAAATCCTCGACAATCAACAAGATCATCGGCAAAGACATTGCCAGCACCAACCCGATGCCCGGTGAGACCGTCAGCGTCGATCCGTATAACCTCCAAGGCCTGGAGAACATCAAATTCATGGACACGCCCGGCCTGAACGATCCAAACGATGAAAACCCGAAAAAGACCTTGGAATTCGTCCAGAACTCTGACGTTGTGTTATTCTTTTTGAACGCTGCGGGGACTGTGTTTTCTGAAAGCGAAAAAGAAAAATTCACATCGATCGAAAAACAGAACAAGGACATCCTCATCGTCCTTAACAAAATCGATGCTGCGGAAGACATTCCGTCGATCATCCAATTTGTCAAAAACCATACCGGCAACAAATACAAAGTGATTCCGATTTCGTCGAAAACCGGCGAAAACCTGGAGAATCTGAAAAAGGAAATCCTTTTTTTGCTCGAAAAGAAAGGTAAGGACCTGCTTTTCGCCAAAAGCATGAAAGAAAAGTCGGCTGCAGCAAACCGCTGGATTATCGGTTCAGGCGTTTCAGCCGGTGTCATCGGCGCATCCCCGATTCCGGGATCTGACGTTATTCCGCTGACTTCGCTCCAAGTGGGTTTGATCATCAAGCTGTCGAAGCTGTACGATAAGCCGCTCAGCAAAAAAGCGGCAAGAGACATGATCGTCATTACCGCGACACAGACCATCGGCCACACCATCTACCGCCAGGCCCTTAAGTTCATTCCGGGTGCAGGCTCCGTGATCGGCGGAACGGTCGCCTCCGCAATGACCTTAGCCCTCGGCTACGGCGTGAAATACGCTTACGAAAACAATATTGACATCGATTACGACATGATCGGCGATTTGTTCGAAAAATACAAGACGCGTGAGAAAAAAGCGTAAGCGGAAAGGCTCCCCGAGCTATAAGAAAAGAGTGTGCTGCCCGACAAGCCGGTTACCCGGCCTGCCGGGCAGCTTTTCAATTGCTTGCGTCTTATCGGAATGTGATTTACTTTTAAAGAAAGGCAGAGCGGAGGTAGGGCATGAAAATTTTGGTGGTGGAAGACAATCCAAGCGTCAGTTCGATGCTGGAATTATTTTTTGATAAAGAAGGCATCCACGGCGAATTTGCAGCGGACGGGCTTGAAGGCTACCGGAAATATGCGGAAGGCGATCATGACCTGTTGATCCTTGATTGGATGCTTCCGGGGATGGACGGCATCGCATTGTGCCGGAAAATCCGAGAACAAGGCGGATCGGTTCCGATCATCATGCTGACGGCCAAGGACAGCGATTCGGACCAGGTCATCGGCTTCGAGATGGGTGCCGATGACTACGTCACAAAACCTTTCAGCCCGCTGACGCTGATGGCCCGCATCAAAGCGGTCATGCGACGCAGCCTTAAAAGCGAACCGGTATCCGATACCATTGCAACCACGCGCTTTCTGGCCAATAAGGAAACCCGGGAAGTCCGGTTGGATGGACAGCCGGTCGAAGGGTTGACGCCGAAGGAATTCGACCTGCTCCTGTTTTTCCTGCAGCATCCGAAGCAGGTGTTCAGCCGGGAGCAGCTGCTGGAACAAGTATGGGGTTATCAATTCTACGGCGATGAGCGGACGGTCGATGTCCACATCAAGCGGCTCCGGAAAAAAATAGCCGGAGGCGAAACGTTTTTCCATACCGTATGGGGAGTGGGCTATAAATTTGAAGAACATGCGGATTAAGTATTTCTATCAGTTGATCGCCAGCCATTTAAGCATCCTGCTGGTCGCATTTTTGATCTTGAGCTTGCTGTTTGCCAATTACGTGGAAGATTTCGCCTATCAGGAAAAAGCGGAAGAACTGGAAAGCTACGGCGAGCGGATCCTTGAAGAACTCGAAGCGCCGCGTCCGGGCTCAAACTTGCAGCCTTATGTTTCCATTTTGCGGGCCCAGAACATCAACTTTATCGTTTTTGACCAGCAGAGCCGCATTCTTTATCCGGTCTCCGGGGCATTTCCGCCGGTTGAATTGACCCAGGAGGAATGGAATGTCATAGAGGGCGGGGAAACACTTGTCGTGAAGCGCGATGTCGAGCGCTTTGAAAATACGGTGACGTTTGTGGCCTTGCCTTATGTAGAAGGAGGCCGACTCGCGGGAGGCGTTCTCTTGGCTTCTCCGATCGGCGGAACCAGGGAAATGATTGCGGAAATCAATAAATCGCTTCTGACGGCGATCGTGCTTGCGCTAGCTGCCGCACTCCTGCTCAGCCTGCTTTTGTCCAAGCTTCACGTCAGCCGGATCCAGCGGATGCAAAAAGCTGCCGCAATGATCAGTGAAGGAAAGTATGATGTCAACTTGCCTGAATCCAAGTTCGATGAATTCGGCGATTTGGCGCAGGATTTCAATCAGATGGCAGAGAAGCTCCGGAAGTCGAGCGAGGAAATCGAAGGGCTTGAGAACAGGCGGCGCCAATTCATGGCTGATGTCTCACATGAAATGCGGACACCGTTGACGACGATTGCAGGTGTCATGGAAGGGCTGCGGAACAATATGATCGCTGAAGAACAGCGTGAAAAAGGCCTGCGGCTTGCCAGCGAAGAAACAAAGCGCCTCATCCGTCTGGTCAATGAAAATCTTGATTACGAAAAAATCCGCTCGAACCAGGTGACGCTGATGAAAGAGGAAATCGATGCGGATGAACTGCTTGAAATCATTCAGGAACAGATGCAGATGCTGGCGCAGGAAAAAGGAAACCGCATCATCGTGGAAGCGGAAGAGGGACAGGCGGTTTATGGAGACATGGACCGGCTGATCCAGATTCTGACGAATATCGTGAAAAACAGCATCCAGTTTACCGAAAACGGGCAAATTGGGCTCCGGGCCTTCCGGGAACCCGAAGCGATGGTACTTGAAGTGGAAGATTCGGGTGACGGCATCGACGTGGCGGAAATTGACATGATCTGGCGCCGTTTCTACAAATCGGATGTCTCTCGCGGCAGCGGCCAGTTCGGCCTTGGCCTTTCGATTGTTAAAAGATTGGTCGAACTGCATGGAGGCAGCATCCAGGTAAAGAGTGAAAAAGGGCAAGGCACCGTCTTCAGCATCCGTTTTCCGCATAAATAAGAGCCTGACAGCTTTGCGCTGTCGGGCTTTTTTCATGGCTGAAACGTTACAGATCTTTTAATGGTTTGGTCATAGTTTGTTCATAACTGCTTGTTAGGATAAGGATACAGACAAAGAAAGAGGGATGAAAATGAAAAAGGCTATTTATATTGCAATCGGAATCATCGCTGCATCAGCAATCTTTTTGCTGGTGGGATTCAACAAAGGCGAGGCAGTTGCGACTGTCAACGGTACGGCCATAGAGAAAGATGCGCTGTATGAACAAATGATAAAGACAAGCGGTGCTGAAGCACTGGAGCTTATGATATCCGATGAAATCATCCGCCAGGAAGCCGAGAAAGCGGAGATCACCGTGACACAAGATGAAATTGACGCGGAAATGGCAGTATATGAAGAGAATTACGGCGGAGCTGAAGGATTGGCCTCAGCCATCGAAACAAGCGGCATGACAATGGAAGACCTCGAAAATGAAATGGAAACTTATTTGAAAATCGAAAAGCTGATCGGCCCGGATATTGAAATTACGGACGAGGCTATCCAGACCTATTTTGAGGAAAACAAAGCCGCACTCGGCCAAAGCGCAGAAGTGGAGGCCAGCCACATTTTAACCGAAACGAAAGAGCAGGCAGAAGAAGTGGCGAAAAAGTTGGCTGACGGAGGCGACTTTGCAGAACTGGCAGCTGAATACTCCATCGATACAGCGACTGCCGAAAACGGCGGAGAACTGGGCAGCTTCGGTGAAGGGGAAATGGCAGCTGAATTCGAAAAAGCGGCGTTTGCCATGAAGCCGGATGAAATCAGTGAGCCGGTTGAAACAAAATTCGGTTTCCATGTCATCAAAGTGACCGGGAAAACCGAAGCTGCCGAAGCGACATTGGAAGGCAGCAAGGAAAAGATCAAAGAGATTTTATTCGACGAAGCGTTGAACAGCGAATATGCAGCATGGCTTGCAGAAAAACAGGAATCGTATGACATCAAAAATAATTTGAACCAGGGAGGAAATGAATAATGGGTTATTACAATTCACCAGAACCAAAGAAAAAACGCGGCGGTTACTTTGCTTCCAGCTTTTCCGGCCTGCTTGCCGGTGCACTTCTGATCGGCGTAGTGCTTCCCGAATTCACGGATTCGGAAGCGGCAGCGAACAACGAACCGGAGATGGTTCAAACTGAGAGCGATCTCCAAGGGACGACCGACATCGTGACAACCGATATTACCGAAATGGTCGAGAAGACATCCGACGCGGTAGTGGGCGTGACGAACCTGCAGACAGCTCAGCAAAACCCGTTCATTCCGGCTTCCCAAGCGGAATCGAAAGAAGCGGGGACCGGATCCGGTGTTGTCTATAAGAAAGACGGCGATTGGGCTTATATCGTTACCAATAACCACGTCGTCGAAGGCGCTGAAAGTGTCCGCGTGACGCTCGCCGATGGAACAGAGATCGACGCAGAAGTATTAGGAACGGATGTCTGGACCGATTTGGCTGTGTTAAAGGTGGCTTCGGATGAAATCGAAACGGTCGTGGAATTCGGCGACTCTTCGAAACTGCAGCCCGGGGAACCGGCGATTGCAATTGGCAATCCGCTAGGCCTCCAATTCTCAGGGTCGGTGACCGTAGGGGTCATTTCGGGGACTGAGCGCCTTGTCCCAATCGATGTAAACCAGGATGGACGGGAAGACTGGCAGGCGGAAGTGCTACAGACAGATGCGGCAATCAATCCGGGCAATAGCGGCGGCGCCTTGATCAACAGCCAAGGCCAGCTGATCGGCATCAACTCGATGAAAATCGCACAGGATGCTGTAGAAGGCATCGGCTTGGCGATTCCGATCAACGTCGCCATTCCGATCATTGAAGACCTTGAATCGAAAGGCGCGGTCGAACGGCCTTCACTGGGTGTCGCCATCCTTGATCTGGCAGAAGTCCCCCGCGAGTACCAGGAAAGCGAATTGAAGTTGCCGGGTGATGTGACAGGAGGAATCGTCGTCAATGAAGTAGCTCCAGGTTCCGGCGCAGACAAAGCCGGTATTCGGCAATTTGATGTTATTGTAGAATTGGACGGAGAGGCAGTGAACTCCGTACAGGAACTCCGCCAGCATCTGTACACCGAAACCGAAGTGGGCGATACGCTGAAAGCAAAAGCCTACCGGGACGGAAAGCTGATGGAATTCGAAATCGAATTGACCGAAAGCCTTTAATATACAAAAAGGACAGGCCCTGGGGCCTGTCCTTTTCCCTTTTTTATTGTAACAATTACATCAGCGATTAACCGAATAGCCCCCACATGTTTGAATTGATGCCGAAAATAACAATGATCAGCACCACGATGACAAAAATAACAAACCCGATCTGCAGCGGCTTGTAGCCTTTTGTCCGAGGTTCTTCCAAGCCTTCCTTTTGAACTGGAGGGCGCTGCATTGTTTCTTTGTTTTCTTCCATGTATTCCCGTTCTTTCGGATCTTTTTCGCTCATTGTGAATCCCTCCCATTTTCTTTTATCGGTCATATGCGTAAGCAGCGGTACTTATTTGAAAAATTTCTCTTCTTCCTTTTCTTCACGGTTCGTCAATTTTTTCGCCAGCTCTTTACCGAAAAGCGGCGAAGACTTCGGATCGCGGCCGGTAAGGATTTGCTCGTTGCCCCAAACAACGAATTGATCGATGTCCGATTCAGCCTTATAGGTGCCGATTTTGCGCAGTTCATCTTCCAAGCTGAACGGCAGCAGGCCGCGGACTTCTTCCGGTTCCATATCGTTCGGGTATCCTGTAACTTCGAGTCCATCGAGGATGCCGCGGCCGTCTTTCAATTTCGTGTAGACCAAAGGTGCCGGACCGTGGCAGACAGCTGCTACAATGCCGCCCATTTCATATACAACATTGATGATTGTATGCAGATTTTCATCATGCGCCAGGTCGAACATGGCGCCATGGCCGCCGACAATGAAAATGGCATCGTAATCGCTTGCCTGTACATCGACGATTGGTGTTGTCTTGTCGGCAATGCCAGAATCGTACATTTTTTTATATTTGCCTTCCGGATCATATTCTTTGCTGAGACTCATCGGGTCAACGACCGGTTTGCCGCCTTTAGGCGACGCAAGGCCGACGGTATGGCCTGCTTCCTGTAAGGCGAGGATCGGTTCAAAAAGCTCTTCGGCCCACCATCCTGTTACATAATCATTTTCTTCATCAGCGTAGCCGCTTGATAGTACAGCCATTACTTTTGCCATAGTATCTTCCTCCTCGGAGTATCTAATCGTCTATTTGTTCTTTTACCCTCTCAGGCCAACCTGAAACGTACCCAGCATCAGTTGCCGGCTGGCACCGGACATAAAGCGAAATACGGGCTGCAATCCCGAGGACTATTGTAGGAGTTATTCGTTGGTTTACATAATTTGGTTTCCTTGAAGAATTGTTTGGGTATTCATAATAATGCAAATGAAGTATAGATGGAAGGAGGAACGGAAAATGAGCAATAAAGACCCGAACCAAGATCCGGAGAAGTTGGAGCAGGAGAAGAAAAAACAATCCGGTGTGCAATTCAATTCCGGAAACAACGATTCTGATTATGACGGCGGACATCCAGGAAGCAGCTTTGCAGGACAAGAAGAACAATCGTCTGAAGAAAGTGAAGAGCAAGGAACGTTCAATGCTGGGCATAATGACTCGGATTATGACGGCGGCCATCCGGGAGAATCTTTCCCTTCGAAAAAATGACACTTAGCCAATGCAGTGATGTTCAGGATTTTTCATTTTAGACACTATCCAGGAGGTTATGCATATGTTTTTCCATACAGGTGAACTGCAATATCATTCAAAACCGGATGCTCCGGATCCGGTGTTTGCGAAGAAAGTCCAGGAACTGATTGGCGGCCAATTCGGCGAAATGTCCGTAGCCATGCAATACTTATTCCAAGGGTGGAGCACCCGCGGAAATGAAAAATACAGAGATTTGCTGATGGATACCGGAACCCAGGAACTGGGCCATATCGAGCTGCTTGCAACAATGGTTGCGCGTCTTCTCGAAGGGGCGCCTGTCTATGAGCAGGAGAAAGCAGCAAGCGATCCGATCATAGGGGCGATCATGGGCGGCATGAACCCGCAGCATGCCATCGTGCACGGACTCGGGGCATCGCCTAAAGACAGCAATGGTGTTCCTTGGAATGCCGGCTATATTGTGGCGAGCGGGAACCTGTTGGCGGATTTCCGTGCCAACGTCAATGCAGAGTCGCAGGGGCGCCTGCAAGTTGCCCGCCTGTACAGCATGACGGACGACCGCGGCGTCAAGGACCTGTTCTCTTTCCTGTTGGCGCGTGATACGATGCATCAGAACCAGTGGCTTGCAGCCATCAAGGATCTGGAAGCGAAAGAAGGGCCGATCGTGCCGTCGACCGTTCCGCCGGAATGGGAAGCGACCCAATTCTCCCATATTCTTTACACGAATACGGAAACCAGCACAGCATCTCAATTGCCTTGGGTCAGCCAGCCAGCGCCGGACGGCCATCCGATCACTGTCGAAAAACCGGTGCCGATGAGCGAAAAACCGGTACTGAAGCCAGGCCCGAAAGAAGCGCATGATACATTGCCAATGGATAAACCAGAATAAAGGAACAGAGCCTCTTCATGGAAGGGGCTCGTTTTTTTTCGAAGGGGTGAAGGGATGGGCAGCAGACAATGGGTGATGATGCAGGAATGGCATGATTTGCTGTTTTTGCACTGGCCGGTTCCCGCCGGATGGCTTGAAGACCGGATTCCTGAAGAACTGGAATTGGATTTGTTCGATGGAGAAGCTTGGGTCGGCGTAGTGCCCTTCAAAGCGAAAGCAACGCGCTTGCGTTTCGGCCCGCCGATTCCAGGCCTGAAGGAATATCTGGAACTCAATGTCAGGACATATGTAAAATACCATGGACAAGCGGGCGTCTACTTTTTTTCATTGGATGCCGACAGCCCGCTCGCCGTCAGCGCTGCTTCGTTCGGCGGCTTTCTTCCGTACCGGCGCGCGAGCATAGAAATGGAACGGCATGGCAATAAGACAAGCTTCATTAGCCGCTGTACAGAACGTGGGGAGTATCCGGAAGAATTGCGGCTGGAATACAGCCTGGCATCTGGAACCGTAAAAGCCAATCCTTTGGAAATCTGGCTGACCGAACGTTATTGTTTATGGACCAAGCCCAAAACACAGCTTTACCGGGTAGACATCGAACATTCGCCTTGGGAGTTAAACTATATAAAAGGGGAGATCTACCGGAATTCCATGGCGGCATTTCTTCCATATGATCTTCATAGCATTCGCCCGCTTGCGCATTCCGGCGGATCACAAAGGGTCCGTTTTTACCCGCCGGTCCGAGAGAAGACATAAAAAAAGAAAGCGAGAGCTTGTGCTCTCGCTTTCTTTAGGATGTCGAGAAACCGTCGTTAGATAAGTTAATCAAAGAAAAAATTCTTACCCCGCTTCGGCCGCTTAGGGCATGGCTTTCGCCAGGATCCGGGAAAAGCACCCGTCTCATAGCTTCGCCCAGCCCATGGACGCGCCGGCGCTCGTGTCGTTCATAAAAAACTGATAACTCTATCCATTTTAACAGTGCTATCTGAGATATGGAGCAAAACAGCGGAGAAAACCTTACTGCTCCTGTCCCTCGCCCGCGGCAAAGAGATGGCACTAAGGAAGTTTGAGCCATCTCTTTGCGACGAGCGCATAGCGCGCAGGAGCACAGGGATTTTACGCAGCTGTTTTGCGGAATATCGGTTAAGAGACAAGCAATTTATATATTTCTAAACGAGCTGAAAACGCGAAAGCTGGCGCTTTCGCGTTCTTTCTTTTTATTTGCGGTTAGGTTCCTGTTTCAAGGTGTGGGATGTTTCCTTATGCTCCCACAAACGTTTTTTCAGGTAGATATGATAGAACCATTCGCCAGCGGCAATGAGTGCAGCCGAGTAAAGGGCTGGCATGAGCATGGAAGTTTCTGGGTTTTCCACCCAAAGTTCCGCCAACAGCCAAATCAGGACAAAGTCCAATACAAAATCGCCGGCTGTTGCCACTTTATTGGATGTGCGCGGGTAAATGATCAAGTCGCCTACAAAGCCGACAGCGGTCACAACAACACTGATCAGGAAAATATCGAAAATCTCCGTGCCGTACGCAATACCCAAAACGATGAACAGCACAGCAAACACCATCGCAAATTTCATGAGAAGCGCTTCAATGTATTTCATTGGTGACACCTCCTTGCCCGTTGGAGTTTATGGTCGGTCGGTTCCTTTATGAAGAAATAAAGTCTCCGCCATTCACATGGATGGCTTGGCCTGTAACGTACGTTGAGTCATTCGAGGCAAAGTAGACATAGGCCGGCGCAACTTCAGCAGGCTGTCCGCGGCGTTCCATTGGAGTGTCGCCGCCGTGCTTCCCGACTTTTTCCGCATCGAATGTGGCTGGGATGAGCGGGGTCCAGATTGGGCCCGGAGCTACTGAGTTCACTCGTATGCCTTTCTCAGCCAAACTTTGAGACAGGGAGCGGGTGAATGTCGTGATGGCCCCTTTGGTCGATGAATAATCGATCAGTTCAGAGGAGCCGCGGTATGCTGTCACCGAAGAAGTGTTGATGATCGAATCGCCTTTTTGCATATGCGGTACGGCCGCCTGGCTCAAGTAGAACATGCTGTAGATGTTCGTTTCGAATGTTTCCTTCAATTGATCCGGTGTGATCGCCAGGAAATCATCTTGCGGGAACTGCTTGCCTGCGTTGTTGACGAGAATGTTGAGCTGCCCGAATTCAGAAATGACGTCCTGGACCAATTGCCGGCAGTTCTCCACGCTGCTGACATCCGTCGCGGCCTTGAATGCTTTCGCTCCGTAAGATTCAATCGCTTTCACCGTATCTTCAGCGTCCTCGTGTTCATCCAGATAAGCGATGGCCACATCTGCGCCTTCTTTGGCGAACGCTACGGCCACCGCTCGGCCGATGCCGCTGTCGCCTCCAGTGATGAGCGCAACTTTGCCTTTTAATTTGCCGGCGCCTTTGTATTCCTTGTCATCATAGATCGGTTCCGGCGACATTTCCTTCTCGCTGCCCGGCTGTTCAGCCTGCTCCTGCGGCTCCACCTGTTCGTCGATTTTTTCGAATTTATCTTCTGCCATCCTTTATTCCTCCTTTAGAAAGTCATTATGGTATTTATTCCCGGTGGCGGATTGGCTAAACGCCCAAAGGAAGAGAATAAAGAGAAAAAAGGCAGAAAAAAAGAGCGGGGATTCCCGCTCATTGTTGGGCAGTTACAACGCCGCACGCAACCACGGCATCCTCTGAATCATGGACGACGAGCGCAGTTCCGCCTTCTTGCAGAAGGGAGTTTTCTTCGCCGGCTTTCAAGGTCACCCCTTCAGCTGCCAGCTCTTCCGAGACGGTGCCTTCGCCTGAGGCTTCGACTTCAGGAAGTTCGCTTCCTAATGGCTCTCCGACAGTTTCGAATTCCGGTGCTTCGCATTTGCCTTCGTCATGGAATTGGACTTTATAGGTGCCTTCGTCCAAGCCTTCGAGATCGAGCTTCACTGCTACTGCGCCCTCCTCATCTTCGAGCTCGGCCGTTCCGTTCGCATTGCCGTCGCTATCCATCATTTCGACCGTCACAAACATCAATTCTTCACTTGAACCTTCACCGGCATTGTCCTCGGCTTCTTCGCCTTCCGGAGCAGGCTCGCTGTCTTCATCCACTTCTTCGTCTTCCACTTCCGTTACCCCGTCAGCATCTGTCGGCGGCTCTTCTTCCGTATTGCCGCAGGCTGCCAACATCAATAAGAATCCCAATACGAACACAAGCAGGAGCCATTTCTTCATCACGGTTCATCTCCTCATAAAGTAGGATGTTATTCCCTCATTACACATATTTTTGAGGGGATAAACACGTTTTTGACAAGACGCATCTTTTGTAGGAGGAAAAACTTCCGGAATCAGCGGGCTTTGGCGCGTTTGCGCATTCCCGCAAGATAAAGGGCGCCGAGCAGCAAGAAAATCAGTGTCGTCAGCAGGGAGATAGTGAAGAAAGGCGGACGGTAAACCAGTTCGACTTCGTTCATGCCTTTTTCGATCGGCACTCCCATAAATGCATAATTGGCTTTTTCGATCGGTACGCGTTTGCCGTTGACCTTCGCGGACCAGCCCCGTTCATAAGGAATGGAAAGCGCCAGGAACGGGTCGGCTGCTGCATTATCAAATTGCAGGGAAACCCGGCTGCCGTCCATTTGCAGGTTGCGCAGTCCGGATTCTTCGGCTGCCTGCCTTTTCAGGATGTCGTAAGGCTCCTGGAAAATTTGGATGTCCTCTACTTCATAAGTGCCTTCAGGCATCCGGATCTGGATGGTTTCATCTGCAGGGATGCGGATGGTCAGATCGTCAATGTAGGTCCGGTAGATGGAATCATTCGCTTTCCGCGAGGTTTCAAAGCCGTTCACATCCAATGGGAATCCGGTGCCCGGCGAAGGGTTTTCTAAGTGGAATGAAACATACAGATCGCCATCGTTAAAGGCAGGGCCTTCATTGACCAGATCGATCCCTCCGGTTTCGCTGTCCACTTGAAGCCGTCTGTCCTGGTAAACTGCATCGACCGGTTCGATGCGATAGTCCGAGGTTACTTCTGTCGCTTTGGGCAATGGCGAAACGGCTTGGCCGCCGTCCAGCACGATGCCGGTCAGCATGGCATGTTCACGGATGAGCGGGTGGGAGCCGTCCAGCTGGCGTTCTTGGTAGATATTTGAAGCCGGCCGTGCAAATGGCAGAGGGTAGCGGTTCTTATAAGCCGTGAAATGCTCTGAAGACGCTATTTCCGTGAAGCCATAGGGGACATTCGGGTCTCCCGTTTCCTTGATGGCATAGTCTCCCTGCAGCAAGCTGTGGAGATTGGCGCGGTTGCCGAGGCCGGCGTAGCGGCTGACGCTTTCCCGGCCCATGTCAATTTCCAGATCGTACAGGTAAAAATACAAGAGATTTTTGTTCAGAATGCTGGAATAAGCACTCAACCCCCGGAAATCCTGGACTAGCGGCGTGTTGTTGCGGACGCCTTCCATCCAGTCGATGCGATAAGGCCCGCCATCTTCCTGGCGGCGGATTTCCTGCAGCAGGCCGCGGATTTCAGGGTCGTCGTATTCTTCTCCAGTCAGCAAGTCCTGGCTGACAGCATCGATTCCGCCGGCATCCAAAATGTTTTCGACCTGGTAGACATTCGTGAAAACCGCCTGGCTCACCAGGATAAAGCCGGCGAGCAGCCACTTGGCTGCGGGGCGTTTCCAACGGGCCGCAGCGTAGAGCAAAAAGATTGCGGCAATCAGCAAGGCGAGGGCCAGCATCGTCCAGGGTGCTTCGGGCTCGAAGGCAGGATCGATGAATGCTGCCAGCAAATAGGCTGCAATCGCCAGAAGAGCGGCTAGTGCGAATTGCCGTTCTGTAACCGTATGAAGCTTGCTGAGCCCTGCAGCTATGGCGCCTCCGGCAGCGAGCGCGAGAAAATATTCCCAGCGATATTGCGGCGCGGAAAAACCGTTGAACGCACTTGCGGCCATCGGGCTGAAATGAAGAACGATCCCGATGAGCCCGAGTACGGCAAAAAAACGGAACAGCCGGTCCCGGTAAAGGGAGGAGGAGAACAGGAAAAGCACAAAGATGGCCGGCAAAATGATGAACCGGCTGGTGAACAACACATTGTCCGTAAAATCGACCCATTCAGTATCCTGCTGGAACGGCGGGCGGTGGTTGTTCAAATAAGCGTAGACCGCCGGAATGAACGAAACGGCGCTGATGCCGAAGCCGAGCAGTCCGGCAAGCAGAAAGTGGCCGGCTGCTTTGGCACGGTGAATTTCCTTGCCGGCAAGGGGAATAAAAAAGCGGACCGCAATGTAAATGCCGGTGAGCAGGAAATTGATATAGGAAAAATAGAAATTATCGAACAAGGAAATGGAAACCCCGATCAAAAACCAGCCCGGTTTTTGTTCGCGGAAGATTTTTTCAACACCGAAAAGCAGGAGCGGCAGCCAGAGGTATGCATCGGCAAAAAAATCCCAATAGACGGCATGCCGGAAATACATGCCGGATATGCCGTAGACCGCCGCACCGACAAAAGCCGGGGCGCGGGCTGCGCCTATATAAGAAAAGAACTTGGAAGCTGCAAACAGCACGAACGTCAGCCGGACGATGCTGATAAAAACTGCGGCATTCGCCCAGAACAGGATGTCCGGGGGAGCGAGGATGCCGGCTGATTCCAGCCCGAAAACCACAGCTGCGGTGGCCAGAAAGAAAATCGAGGTTGAGAAATAATAGGACAGTTCACTGAATGTCCCGGCACCCAATCCGAAATCGAACGAATAAAAAAATTCCCCGTCCGTGTACTGTTCATACAGCAGCTTCTTGAACGGCAGGATCTGTGACAGGCCATCATTGATGCCGGTCATAAAGTGGTTTTGGCTCCACTGGTATAAAAACACTGCGTGCCCGGCAACGGCCATAGCCAGGCAGCTAGCTAGCAAGATGAAATTAGGGGCATTCCTTCGCATGCTTTCACCGTCTTTTGGGTTATTTTGTGCGGGCCGGATGCTTCATGATTTTGCTGGATACGAGAAACGTGATAGGAATCGTAAACAGCACGGCAGCAAACGGCGCGATATTGCTGTCGATTTTCAGGAATTCAACGAAGATGAAAATCAGGCTTGTGGAAACCGACATATTGACGACCTGAGTCAGCGGAAACAGCAAGTACTTCCGGAGTGTCGGCTTCACTTTATACGTAACGTAAGAGTTCAGGAAGAAAGAAACATTCAGCGAAATGATGAATCCGATGATATGGGCGAGCAGGTACGGCATCGAGAAAACATTATGGAGCAGCAGATAGATGGCGTAGTAAGTCATGGTATTGATGACGCCTACTGCAATGAAGCGGGTAAATTCGGTATTCAGCCTATTAAGGTTCATCGTATTCCTCCGCATTGCTGATGTCGATCAGGAAGTTCGGCCGGCGCTTGGTTTCATTGTAGATGCGGCCGACATATTCCCCGATGACGCCCAAACTGATCAATTGGATTCCGCCGAGGAACAGGATGGACGATATGGTCGTGAAATAGCCCGGCGCTCCGATGCCTTCAGTCATGATGTCATAAAATGTGATGCCGATATAGATGATCGACAGGAACAGAATGACGAACCCAGTGTAAAAGCAGACGCGCAGCGGCTTCAAGTTGAAAGAAATGATGCCGTCGATGCCGTAGTTCACGAGGTTGCCGAACGACCATTTGGACTGGCCGCCGGCGCGCGTCACATTTTCATAGGAGATGATCTTCTTGCTGAGTCCGATCCAGGAATACAAGCCCTTTGAAAAGCGGTTGCTTTCACTCAGCTGTAAAATGGCATTGATAGCTTTCCGGCTGAGCAGGCGGAAGTCGCCTTCGCCGTCCGCCAAGTCGACATCCGTGATCGAATTCACCAGTTTGTAATAAAGGACGGAAAACACTTGGCGGATTTTCTTGTCGCCGGTGCGTGAGCGTTTTGCCACCACTTGATGGTAGCCTTCCTCGTATCCGCGCACCATCTGACCGATCAGTTCCGGCGGATGCTGGAGATCCCCATCCATCAAAATAGCGGCATCGCCCCTGATGCGTTTCAAGCCGGCAAACAACGCAGCTTCTTTTCCAAAGTTGCGGGTCAGCGATATATATTTAACGCCTTCGAAGCGTTCGGCAAGCGCCAGGATCTCCTGGAGTGTGCCGTCGGACGAACCGTCGTTGATAAACATGATTTCATAATTGAATGGGAGCGGCTTCAACTCCTCGATCAGCCTCTCGTACATGTAGGTGATGTTCGCTTCTTCGTTATAGACCGGTACGACAATCGAAAGCAGCTTCACCTTCAGGACCCCCTTTGCAATGGATAGGTTATATTTTGCCTGCTGATTATGTTTACCCGACCCTCAGGAAGAGTATGCCTCATTGAGGGGAAGTGCTGTGCATTTCTATTTTACGAAATGGCGAAACTTTCCGGGCCGGCAAACGTATATACTTGTATCGGCCAAAATCCGGGACGCGCCGCAAACTCCATCCCATCTGATAAAGACGGCATGGAGTGGACGGAAGTTCGCCCGCGTTTTTAAAAGACGCGGCAATAGCCGTTAATAATTGAAATTTTCCGGATTTACAAATACTATTATAAAGAGTACATAAAGATGAATGGAGAGTGCAAAAGATGGCTATCAATCTTGTAAAAGGTCAGAAAATCGATTTGACAAAAGGACGTTCATCTCTATCAAGCATCATGGTCGGCCTCGGCTGGGACCCTGTAGAAACAAAAAAGAGCGGAGGCTTCCTGAGCGGCTTGCTTGGCGGAGGGGGCGGAGGCGGAGCTGATGTGGATTGTGACGCTTCAGTCATCCTGCTTGATGAAAACGGCAAGCTCCAGGGCAAAGAGAACCTGATCTATTTCGGCAATAAAAAAAGCAAGGACGGCAGCGTCGTCCATTCAGGCGATAACTTGACAGGCGCCGGCGAAGGCGATGACGAAACGATTCAGATCGATCTAAGCAGGATTTCACCATCGGTCCACCGCTTGGTGTTCGTGGTCAACATCTATAATGCGAAACAGAAAAAACAGGATTTCGGCATGATCCAGAATGCTTTTATCCGTCTGGTGGATAACCAGTCGAAAGAAGAGCTGATCCACTACAACTTGACTGAAAACTATGCCGGTAAAATGTCATTAATCCCAGGCGAGCTATACCGCCAGGGCTCTGAATGGAAGTTCTCTGCAATCGGCGAAGGCACTGTAGACCCGGATATCGGTTCAATTGCAAACAAATACGCATAAGGAGTGAAGGAATAATGGCAATCAATTTATCAAAAGGACAGAAAGTGGACTTAACAAAATCAAATCCAGGATTAACGAACGTAATCGTAGGTCTTGGCTGGGATACAAACAAGTATGACGGAGGACAGGACTTTGACCTTGATTCTTCTGTGTTCCTATTGAACTCAAGCGGCAAGGCTTCTTCTGAAGCGGATTTTGTTTTCTATAACAATACAATTGGCGCAGGCGGTGCTGTTGAGCATACGGGCGACAACAAGACGGGTGAAGGAGACGGCGACGATGAGCAAGTGAAAGTGAACTTGTCTACTGTTCCTGCTTCGATCGAACGCGTTACATTTGCCATTACGATCCATGATGCAGAAACGCGCGGGCAGAATTTCGGCCAAGTCAGCAACTCTTATGTGCGCATCGTAAACGGCGACACGAACGAAGAGTTGATCCGCTACGACTTAGGAGAAGATTTCTCTATCGAAACGGCAGTTGTCGTCGGCGAACTTTACCGCCACAACAATGAATGGAAATTTAATGCGATCGGCAGCGGCTATCAAGGCGGCCTCGGTTCTCTTGTTAAGGATTTTGGATTGGACGCTTAATGGGAAAGTAAAAAAGCAAGGGGTTTATCTCCTTGCTTTTTTAGCCTTTTACCGGCAATTTACTTTATGTGCGCCAGCTTTTGCAGCAGGCCGGGAGGAAACAATTTATGAGACATTTTGGTGCAATGACCGATTCTGATTTAAAGACTTTTTTTAAATATTCCCCGGCAGAATTCAACCGAGATGCAGAACGGGAAACACTGGGGCTCGCCTTGGGCGCAGCACTTTATACACCGGGCACACGACCGGATTTCGGAAGCAAGATCCTGTCCGGGCAGTACAGCCGCGGGGCATTCGCCGGTCTGACAACTTTGATTGTCTGCCTAGAGGATGCTGTGGCGGATTCGGAGCTTTTAGCCGCCGAACAGAATGTCGTGGCGCAGTTTAAATTATTGGAAAAAGCGTCGCCTTACCAGTTGGCGGAAGCACCGGCGCTTTTTTTGCGCGTCCGGGATGCAGCGCAGCTCTATAAGGTCGCTTCTTTATGCGGCCGTTCATTCGGCGTCCTGACCGGCATCGTTTTTCCAAAATGCCTTCCGGAACTGCTGCCCGCTTTTTTTGAAGCGCTGGACCGGGCAAGTGAAAGCGCGGGGCGGATGCTTTATGCGCTTCCCTTGCTGGAAACGAAAGAGGTGCTGTATGCGGAATCGCGTGAACGGACTTTGCTCGAGCTCCATCAGCTATTGCGCAGAGAATTGCACCGTGTACTGACAGTCCGGGTAGGAGCTACCGACTTCTCGAGTCTTTACGGCCTGCGACGCCCAGCGGAACGGACGATTTACGACGTCCAGGTCATCCGCGATTGCCTGACGGACGTGCTGAACCAGTTCGGCCGTGCAGAAGACGGCTTTACGGTTTCCGGACCGGTCTATGAACATTTTTCAACCGGCTCCAATGGCTGGCTGGCCACCGTGCCCGAACAGATGCTATGGGAAGAAGTGCAGCTCGATGTGCTGAACGGATTCAAGGGGAAGACCTGCATCCATCCCTCCCAGATTTCCATCGTCAATGCCGGGCATATTGTGTCGCATGAGAGTTTCACAGATGCATCACTTATCCTGGCGGAGAGCGGAACCCGGAACGGCGTCCTGCAGAGCCCGAAGCGCAACAAGATGAACGAAGTGAAACCGCATTTAAGCTGGGCGCGGAAGATAGCAGCCCAGGCGGAGATTTATGGGGTGCTGAATGAGAATTTTAAACCGATCGATGTTATCAACCACATCCGATCAAGCCAATTATCAAAACAATTATAAATTATGGGACCGGCTCGATTTGTCGGTTGCCGTAGACGAGACATACAAAGGGCTTCCTGTGGAAGCCCTGTTCTCAATGGCGATCCGGGTCAATAAAAAGCGGCAGTTTCTTTTTGTCAGCAAGCTGATCGCCAAGCACTTAGCGGTCAATCCCGTGCTGGCACTCGGAACCGGTACTTTGCTCGCCTCTTTGCTGATGGAGAAATCGGGCATTGCCCCGCCTCCGCAAGTGGACGAGTTGGCGCAGATGGTCGGCAGCGGCGCTTCAGATGCCGGGCTGATGAGGTCGGCGATGGAGTACCGGGTGGCGTTGCCGGAAAAGACGCTGTTTATCGGAATGGCTGAAACGGCAACAGGCCTTGGACATTCTGTTTTCCAGCATTTTACAAATTCCTTCTACATCCATACCACGCGTGAAGATATTGCCGGCCTCACCCCTTCGTTTGTCTTCGAAGAAGAGCATTCCCACGCAACTTCCCATCGCGTTTATGCTCAAGAAGGGATATTGGAAGATGCTGAAGCCATTGTCCTGATAGACGATGAAATCTCGACCGGCAACACATTGGTGAATCTGATCAAAGCGCTGGATAGCCAATTTCCCGGGAAATCCTATACTTCGTTGTCCATCCTGGATTGGAGAAGCCCGGCGCAGCAACAGAACGTGGCTGTTCTGGGAGCGGAAAGGGGAATTGGCATCTCCGTGCTTTCCCTGGCGTCAGGCCAATTCGAACTGCATCATGGATCTTCGCCGGACGATGGCGGCCTCGTGAATCTCCGCGGCCAAAGTTCAGCGGAGCTGGCGGAAGCGGACCATGCCGGAGAATTGCCGCATGTATCGGAAACCGGCCAGCGGTATCTGCCGTTGACCGGCAGATTCGGCCTGTCGAGCGCAGAGCATTTGGGCATTGATGGCTGGGCACTCCGAACGGCAGAATTGCTACAAAGCGCTGAAGGAGAGAAGCCGCTGGTGATCGGCATCGGTGAGAATATGTATTTGCCGCTCCGGCTGGCTTTTGAATTGAGCGGCGAGGCGCTGGTGCAGACCACGACCCGCAGCCCGATTTTTGCTGCCGATGAGGAAGGCTATCCGATTAAAGGAAAAGCGGAATTTGTCTTGCCGGATTCAGCAGGGGTTGCCCAATTTATTTACAACCTGGATTTTCTCGATATAACAAAAATTTATTTGGTAGCTGAATCGGTTGCCGATCCATCTGCATGGGAGCCGCTTTTGGCGTATCTCGAACAGAAAGCCCCAGTGGAATGGATTTCATTGACGAAAGTAAAAAGGAGGGGATCTGCCGGATGAATCGTGTCGAAGGATTAGTGAAAACAAGTTATCCGAAAGAAGACATCACTTTTTTACTGAAAGATGTAACCGAAGATTTTATGGAAAGCACCCTTGAAGAACGGGAGCGGGCCGTCCAGTCGGGAGCGCATTATGCAGAGCGCTTGCCAATTGAATATAAACCGTCAAAGGAATATACGCGCTTGTACCATTCAACGGTGGAAAAAACGAAGGGACGCTTGGGATATCTGGTAGGTCTGGTGGCACGGCGGATTCATCTGAATGCCAAAACGGACGATATTGTGCTCGTCTCCCTTGCGCGTGCGGGAAGCCCGATCGGCATTTTAATCCGGCGCTATGCCCAGCATGAAATGGGTCTCGACTGGCCGCATTACAGCGTATCCATTTTACGAGATAAAGGAATCGACAATAAAGCGCTGCAGGCCATCCATCAAGACCATCCGAACAGCCGGATCCAGTTTGTCGACGGCTGGACAGGGAAGGGTGCAATCCAAAAAGAATTAACTAAAGCGGTACAAAGCTTGAACAATGAAAAAGGCTGGAACCTGAAAGACGACATGGCCGTGCTGGCCGATCCGGGAGCATGTGCTGTGCTGTTCGGTACACGAGACGATTTTCTGATACCCAGCGCATGCCTAAATGCGACAGTATCGGGGCTGGTCAGCAGAACTATCCTTAACGACCGCTACGTTGGAGAAGATGATTTCCATGGGGCGAAATTCTATGCAGAAATGCTCGATGAAGATTTGTCCAATGACTTTGTCGACCAGGTGGCTGGAACGTTCAGGGATTCTGCGGCTGCAGTAGAGCGGGATGCAGCGGAACTGCCTGTCACAATGGAACGGACTTGGCAGGGAATGAAGGAAGTTGAGAAAATTGGCGACAGGCTTTACAGCGAACAGGATTACCACTTGATTAAACCGGGTGTCGGTGAAACGACACGCGTGCTGCTCCGCCGAAGCCCTTGGAAAGTATTTGTGCGCAACCTGGATCATCCGGATATCCAGCATATATTGATCCTTGCCAAAGAGAAGGGCGTACCTGTTGAAGAAGTGCCTAAGCTCTTTTATCGGGCTATCGGGCTTATCAGATCGGGGAAAGAGATATGAAGCTTTTATTTGCCAGCGACTTGGACCAGACCTTGATTTATTCCCGCCGGTCGATGGGGTCCGAAGTAAGCGAAGAGGAATTGAAGGAAGTGGAACGCTTCGAAGGCAATCCGCAATCTTTCATGACCGAGAAAAGCCAAGAGGCACTTTGGAACCTGAACGAAAGCAAGGCGGCTTTCTTTTTGCCAGTGACGACAAGAACCCAAGCCCAGTATGAACGGGTGACCGGAATTTATAAAGGAGATGAGCCGCCCGAATATGCAGTTATCTCCAATGGCGCAGTCATTCTGGAGAACGGCGTGCCGATCCGTGAATGGTCGGATCGCATCCGGAAGCAATGCGTCAGCCAGAAGACGATCATCCAGGAACTGATGCCGGAAGTCGAGCGCCATTTCTCGGAGGAATGGGTGCTGCGCGTGCGTGAAGCCGATGACTGGTTCGTCTATTTGATCATCGACCGCGAGCGCTTCCCGGAAGAAAACCTCGGCTTCTACACCGAGACATTCCGGAAGCTCGGCTGGGAGATGTCCCTCCAAGGGCGCAAGCTTTACCTAATGCCGGAGAGCATCACGAAAGCCGGGGCGATGGAATATGTCAAAGAGCGCATCCAGGCCGATTACGTCATCGCCGCCGGGGATTCGCTCCTTGACCTCTGCCTTCTCGAAAGCGCAGACGTCGGCATACTTCCGGCGCACGGGGAAGCCGCCCGGAGCGATGTCCCGATGCCGGAACATATTGAAATCACAGAGAACCAGGGAATAAAAGCCGGCGAAGAAATTCTTGAACGCCTTGCCGAAGTTTCCTGCCAGTTTGATAAATAAGGAGGGATTCCCATGGTTCAACTGCATCCGGTCCGCGTAAGAACGTGGGATCCGGAAAAATTGGGCGATTGGTTCAAGAAACCGTTGGCCGATCATCCCGAAACAAAAGTGGAAGAAGAAACCCTGACGTATCCGCAACTTCTCGGCCAACTGGTCGGCATGCCGCTGGATAAAGATGATTACTTCGCATCCATCTACGATTTGCTGGAAGAGTCAGGCGGACGGTTGATCCGGCTGTCAGGCAGCTTGAACAAGCAGATTTCCCCCGAGCGCCTGCGGAGCCTGCAGGATTTGTTCGAAGTGAACATCAAGGAACGGGGGCTGTCGCCGAACCGCATCGTTGCGTTCCTTGATGGCAAAGGGCTGCTGCCAAGGCTGAAGGATGCAGGATTGAACCGGCGGCTTCGCCTCGTCATGATCGATATCCTGAAGGAGTTCCAGGCACAGTCCGGCGGCAGCACGACACATTCGTCGTTCCGGCGTATTTCGACAGACTTGGTGAAATGGACGTTCAATCATATCGAGCCGGAGCTGGAAAAGCTGTCGCTTGAAAAGGGCCTTCCGGGCTTTCTCTGGTATGGAACGACGACGGAAAGCGAGAAGTGGTTTTTGAAATTTGCAGCTGCCTACGGTTTCCATCTCGTGGTTTTCGATCCGGAAGGCAAGCAATGGCTGGAAGACGCCGCCGGCGAAAAAGAGCTGCCGACCTATAGCTTCCAGATCACCGCTGATTCGGTGCCTCCGTTTCCGGAGGAGAAGCCGCAGCGCGTCGGGACCGTCGCTTACCGGGCGACCCAGGAAGTGGAGCGGCTTTTGCACCACGATGATTCTGGCCTTTATAAACCTTTCCAATTCAAATCTTATCTGACCAAATCCATCCATTTAAAGACGACGCTCGATGAAGCGTTCATCCTGGCCAAGGAGCGTGCGATGGTGCGGCCGTCCTTTGCGGTCGAGCGGGGAAGCGTTATCATACCCGTCGTCTTTTCGAAAATCATGGGGATTGAAAGGGACCGCCGGCGCTTTTGGGATAATATCCACAGTTTGACCGACCGGGAAGACACGCTGCTGATCCGCAGTTTTCCGTTTATCGAAGAACGAAAAGGCAACCAGCAATTCCATTATCGCGGAGCGCTCGACCCAAATGGCCGCCTTGATCCCGAAAAGATGAAATCGGCCAATTGGTGGAAATACGGCAAGCTGCCGAGCGGCGTTCAGACAGCGCTTTGCGAAGCAATTGCGCGCCATGTGGAAAAGCCGCTGCTGACGCCGCAGAACAACGAATCGTTTGAGGATCTGCAGCTTTATGCTTTTTCCCAATCGATGTCCTTACCGGATTCTGTAATCAAACTGATCCAGCAATTCGATTATCCGCAGTTCGTGCCCACGCTGCTTTTCTACAACGAAGAAAAAGACGGCGAATTAAGCCGCGCCGACGCCAATGCCATTGCGTTGATCCACACGTTCGGCCTCGATGTCATCATCATCAACCCGCAGGGGCACCAGGACATCGAACGCTGGATCGATATGGAAGCAATCGATACGCATTGGCTTGATGACAGAAGCTACGACGAACCATACAGAGAACCGTCAGTGGTCAAAAAGATTTTCAGAAAGTGGCTGTAACCATAAAAGGAGGGAAAATAGATGAACACAATGCCTGATCAAATTGAACAGCAAGAGTTGGCGATGCAGAACGAAAACGAATTGAAGGTCCAGTTGAAAAAAGATCCGGAAGTGCTCCAACTGGCTTCGAAAATCAATCCAAAAAACCAGATAGAACTTTTGGAATTCGGCCGTGAACCGGCAAACGAGATTTCCGCCTTCACAGGCAAAGTCCTGAACACCGTCCAAGCAAACAGCATGGAGGAATCCAGCGAATTGCTGAAGCAGCTCGGGAAAATCATGGACAAATTCGATAAAAAGGATTTTGTTGAAAAGAAAGGCTTCCTTAGCAGAGTCTTCAATAAAGGCAATAAGGTCATCGAACAATTGTTTAATAAATACCAGACAATGGGCACTGAAATTGATAAAGTCTATGTCGAGATTACAAAGTACGAGACGGAAATGAAGAAATCCACGACGACTTTGGAAGAACTGTACGACAAAAACTTCCAGTATTTCATGGAACTCGAAAAATACATCGCTGCAGGGGACATCAAAGTGGAGGAACTGAAACAGCAATTGCCGGACGTACAGGCAAAAGCGGAAAGCGGCAACCAGATGGCTTTGATGGAGCTGAACTCCTTGCAGAACGCGATTGAATTGCTTGAACAGCGCATCTACGATCTGGAAATGGCGAAACAAGTGTCCTACCAATCGGCACCGCAGATCCGCATGCTTCAGCGAGGCAACACGAAGCTCATCGGCAAGATCAACTCCGCGTTCGTCACGACGATTCCGATCTTCAAAACCGGCCTGATCAATGCCATTGCAGCCAAGCGCCAGAGCCTGGTGGCGGAAGGAATGAACGAACTGGACCGACGCACCAATGAAATGCTGCTGAAAAATGCCAATGATATTTCGCGCCAAAGCGTAGATATCGCGCGCATGTCCGGCCAGCCGAGCATCAAGATCGAAACAATCGAACAGACATGGGAGACCATCATGCAAGGCATGAACGATACGCGGGCAATTGAAGATGAAAACCGCAAAATGCGCGAGCAAGGCCGTCTGCGGATCGAAGAATTGCAGAAGAAATACGAAGAGACTCAGCGAAAAGCCAATTAATCGAAGGAGGAACTTTACATGTCATCAATTAATTTAACAAAGGGCCAGAAAATCGATTTAACAAAAACCAATCCCGGATTGACCAAAGTCCTTGTAGGATTAGGGTGGGATACGAATAAATACAGCGGCGGCGGAGATTTCGACTTGGATGCATCGATTTTCCTGGTGGCTGAAAATGGCAAATCCCGAGGGCCGGAAGATTTCATCTTCTATAATAATCTGACTGGGGGCAACGGATCCGTCGTTCACACAGGCGACAACCTGACAGGTGAAGGGGAAGGGGACGATGAGCAAGTGATTGTCGATTTGCCGAATGTACCTGCTGATATCCATAAAGTGGTATTTACAGTCACCATCCACGAAGCGGAAAGCCGTGGCCAGAACTTCGGTCAAGTGTCAAATGCCTTTATCCGTGTAATGAATGAAAGCACGAGCCAGGAAATCCTGCGCTATGACCTGGGCGAGGACTTTTCCATCGAAACCGCATTGGTGGTCGGCGAACTTTACCGCCACGGCGGCGAGTGGAAATTCAACGCCATCGGAAGCGGATACCAAGGTGGCCTTGCAGCACTTGTCAACGATTTCGGTTTAGGTTAATACAATACTGCATGATAAACGCCCGTCATCAATTGACGGGCGTTTTTTTATTCTATAAGTTTTTGTCAGCCAGCAGTATTGCTTGCAGCAGGACATTTGCGCTTTGCTCAATATCTTCCGGCAGGCTGAGTTCTGCTGGATTGTGGCTGATTCCGCCGATGCTCTTCACAAACACCATAGCGGCTTTCCCAAGGGTGGCGATATGCATGGCATCGTGCCCTGCCATGCTGGGCATGACGGAGTAAGGGGTATCTGAAGCATCCGCTGCTTGTTTCAGAAGATCAATCAGCTTTCTATCAAATTCACATTCTTGTGTATCGTAGAAGTTCTGGGCGGAAACTGAAACATTGTAGTTGGTAGCAATGGACTCGAATGATTGGCGAATGGATTTGGCTAATGATTCGCGCTCGAGCTTATCAGCCGAACGAACCTCAAGTATAAATTCAACTTTTCCAGGGATAATATTGGCGGAATTCGGAAATACATCAAATTTGCCGACGGTGGCCACAGCATCTGTTTGAAGAGCTTTAGCCGCTTTTTGCACCGCTGCCGCCATTTCGCCTGCAGCGGCTAAGGCATCGCTGCGCTCAGACATCATAGTGGTGCCGGAATGGTTCTGTTCCCCCGTAACAATCACGGCATCTCGGTAAATGCCGACGATTCGGTCGACAATGCCTAGGGGCAGCCCTTCTTTTTCCAACTTTCTGCCTTGCTCGATGTGCAGTTCAAAAAAGGCAGCAAATGAATTGTTTTCAGCAGGAGAAATCTTGTTTAAATTCCCTCCGGCTCTCTTAATAGCATCGGTCAGCTTTATTCCTTCGCTATTCTCAGCTTTGCTTAAGTCAGCAGCGGATATTTTCCCTGCAAGCGCCCGACTCCCCAATGTGGCGAAGTTAAAGTCGTTCGCCTCTTCTGCTGTGAAAGACACGATCTTCAATGGATGGTGGAGCCGTTGTTTATGGTCGAGCAAAGTCCGCACGATTTCTTTTCCTGTAAGAACGCCTAGTGCACCATCAAATTTTCCTCCATTTGGCACGGTATCAAGATGGGAGCCGATGAGAATCGGCTTATTTTTAGTACCGTCCCCCTCAAATGTTCCCCAGATATTAGCGGCAGCATCTATTTCCAAGTCCATTCCAAGTTCCTTTAGTTGATCGGCAAAAATCTGCCGAACTTCAAAATCGGCTTTACTGAAACAGGTTCTGCTGACGCCTCCGTCAGGCTGAGATCCATACTTAGCAAAGTTTTCAATATCAGCCATCAATCTTTCAATATTTATTTTCATGTGCCATCATCCCTTCTTTATTAATATCGTTCAATAGTAACATAATTTTTTAACAATTGAGATTACTTCACATGTCTTTTTCAATTTATGATATCCTCAAAAAGAAGGCCATACATAAAAGGAGGATGAGTATTTCATGGTGAATATAGAACATATAAAAGAAATACGGAGAACCTTGCACCAGAACCCTGAACTGGGTGGGGAGGAATGGGAAACGTCCAAATTGATACAGGAAGAATTAAAGAAAGCGGGAATTCCTTTTAAAACTGGATTTGCAAAAACAGGCGTCCTCGGAATCATCGAAGGCGGAAGGGAAGGGGGAACAGTTGCACTCCGAGCGGATATCGATGCACTGCCAATCTCCGAAAAAACGGATGTGGAATTTAAATCGAAAGCGGAAGGGAAGATGCACGCTTGCGGCCACGATGCACATACATCGATGCTGCTTGGAACAGCAATTAAGCTGAAAGGCATGGAGGCAGGGTTGCCCGGAAGAGTTCTTCTGGTGTTCCAACCGAATGAAGAAGCTTCACCAATCGGCGGTGCCCGGCCGATGATGGATGATGGGGTGTTTGAAGAATTCAAACCGGATGTCATTTTCGGGCAACACGTCTGGCCTGATCTTCCTGTCGGCCAAATTGGCGTAAGAGACAGGGAAATGATGGGTGCCTCAGACACCATCTCCTTCAACATCAAAGGTGCTGGAGGACATGCCAGCATGCCGCATCAGGGAAAGGATGCAATTGTCATCACCGCTGAATTCATTTCTTCGCTGCAGTCGGTCGTGAGCCGAAATATCAACCCGCTTGATTCTGCAGTGGTAACAATCGGAACCATCAATGGCGGCTATCGCTATAATGTCATCGCAGACAATGTGGAATTGAAAGGCACGGTCAGAACTTATTCCAAAAAAGCAAAAAGTACTGTCAAACGAAGAATGGAAAACTTGGTCCGAGGATTTGAAACTGCCTATGAAGTGGAAATCGATTTCAAATACGTGGATGGGTATGATGCGACAATCAACACTCCTCAATGGGCCGGTCTTGTACGGGAAAGTGCCGTGCATGGCTTAGGGCCGGATGCAGTTCCCGAAGTGGAACCGTCAATGGCGGGCGAAGATTTCTCGAGATTCTTGGCAGAAATTCCAGGTGCCTTTTACTGGCTTGGATGTGCCAAAGAAGGCGCAGAGAGTTCGAAGCCTTTGCATGATCCTGAATTTTTCTTTAATGAAGACGCCCTCGAAGTCGGCATCAATACGATGGTCGATGTTACGGTGAATGCATTGGAAATATTGGGAAATCCGAACGATGATAAATAAAAATTAATAAAACTATCGGATTTTGTTGATTTATTTTTTGTTTGTTGTATATAATGTTCACAAGTTGCATAAATATACTTTTTAGGAGGTTGGAAATGAAAAAGCCGGAAGAGAATACTAAACAGGGCGGAATATTTATAAGATTCCTTAACTCGGTCGAAAAGATAGGGAATAAGCTGCCCGATCCATTCATGATTTTTGTTTACTTGGCAATTGCAGTCATTATCGGTTCGTTTATTTTCAGTTTGTTCGATGCATCTGTCGTCCATCCCGGGACAGGAGAAACATTATCAATTCAAAATTTAATATCGTGGGCGGGTCTGCAATACATTGTCACTTCCATGCTGACAAACTTTACCGGTTTCGCCCCGCTTGGGACCGTCCTTGCAGTAATGCTGGGGATTGGCCTTGCGGAAAAAGTAGGTCTTTTGGAAATGGCCATCCGGAAGACGATCTTAAAAGCACCTAGATCAATGGTTACATACGCGATCGCTTTTGTAGGAATCATGGGGAATATTGCTTCTGATGCTGCCCAAATCCTGATTCCGCCGCTTGCGGCAATGGTATTCTATAAAGTCGGGCGCCACCCGCTTGCCGGCCTTGCAGTTGGATTCGCGAGTGCAGGTGCAGGATTCACCGCGAACTTGCTGATTGTCGGAACAGATGCATTGCTTTCTGGGATTTCTACGGAAGCGGCGGCCATCTTGAATGATCAACTCATCGTTACGCCTGCTGATAACTGGTACTTCAACATTGTTTCTGTATTTGTTCTCACAGTTGTAGCAGCATTGGTTACGGAAAAAATCATCGAGCCGAAGCTCGGCAAGTACGAAGGCGATATGGTCATCGATGTGGGTGCTGAAGAACACCCGAAAGCGAATAAAGGCCTGCGTAATGCCGGCCTTGCCCTTCTTGCTTATCTTGCAATCCTGGCGCTGCTTGTCTTTTTGCCGGGCTCATCGCTTCGCAACGAAGAAGGCGGCCTGATTCCTTCGCCGCTTCTTACAGGGATTGTTCCGGTCATCCTCGGGATGTTCATCGTTTTAGGTGTCGCTTACGGGAAAACTGTGGGAGTCATCAAAACTTCCCGTGACGCAGTCGGTTTTATGGCCGATTCGATTAAAGATATGTCCGGATTTATCGTCCTGATTTTTGCGGCTTCCCAGTTTATCGCCTATTTCACTTTCACTAATATTGGTACTTGGATAGCTGTAAACGGTGCCGAGCTGTTGACCCAAATCAATTTCACAGGTATTTACTTGATTGTCGGCTATATTCTTTTCACAGCATCATTGAACTTCCTGATTACATCCGGTTCTGCGAAATGGGCTTTGGAAGCACCAGTATTTATTCCGCTGTTCATGCAGTTAGGCTACCATCCGGCGTTTACCCAGATGGCTTACCGCATCGGAGATTCTTCGACGAATATTATCACTCCTTTGAACCCATATTTCATCGTTGTTCTGTCATTCTTGAGAGAATACGATAAAAAGGCGGGAATGGGGACGCTGATTTCATTGATGATTCCCTATACCTTGTCATTCCTGGTTGTTTGGATCATCATGTTCCTAATCTTCTTCTACACAGGGCTACAATACGGTCCTGGAATTACACCATATTTGTAAAAAAATGGAATAAAAATCAGAAGGAGCGATTTGATGGCAGAAATGCTGATTGATAAGAAATTGCAAGATCAAATGGTTACTTGGCGCAGGGACCTGCATAAACACGCAGAGTCTGGTTTTCTGGAGATGCGGACGGCTTCACGCGTAGCCGCATTTCTAGATTCCCTAGGCTATGCGATGAAAGTGGCAGAGGAAGTCATGGATGCCAAAGAGCGCATGGGCGTCCCCCCGCAGGAAGTTCTTGATGAGCATTACAAATGGGCAGAACAAAACGGAGCGGATATGGGGTGGCTGCCGAGATTCAAAGCCGGCATGACCGGAATCGTCGCAACATTGGAGACAGGCAAACCGGGTCCGGTGCTCGCTTACCGCTTTGATATGGACGCCCTCGATATCCAGGAGGAAATGCGCGAAGGACATATTCCGTTTGAAAAAGGCTTTACTTCTATGAATGAGTCTAAAATGCACGCTTGTGCTCACGATGGGCATACATCAATCGGCCTTGGATTTGCAAAAACACTGATGGACGGAAAAGAAGAACTTACCGGAACAATCAAATTGATTTTCCAGCCGGCAGAAGAAGGAACGCGCGGAGCAAAATCACTGGTCAAAGCCGGAGTGGTTGATGATGTCGATTTCTTTATCGCGATGCATCTAGGGACTGGGGTGCCATCCGGTGAATTTGTAGCCGGGAACTCCGGGTTTCTAGCCACGACGAAAATGGATATCGAATTCAAAGGGAAGGCGGCGCATGCAGGCGGCAAACCGGAAGAAGGGCGGAATGCCTTGATGGCCGCTTCTTCTGCAGTGCTTGGGCTGTATGGAATTCCCCGCCACTCCGCAGGCGCGTCGCGCGTCAATGTAGGCGTGCTGAATGCCGGATCCGGCCGCAACATCATCCCGTCTTCGGCTTCGATGAAGGTGGAGACGCGGGGCGAGACGTCAGAGATCAATGATTATATCCGGGAGCAGGCGCTTGCGGTCATTGAAGGAGCTGCCAAGATGTACGGTGTGGAAGCCTCCATCGAAATTGTCGGCGAAGCAAAAAGCAGCATGCCGAGCGAGGAATTGGTCGACACGCTGGCTGAAGTTGCAAGGACTTCCCCATACTTTAAAACGGTCGTACCATGGTCGGCCGATTCCGCGGGATCAGAAGATGCCACTTACTATATGGAACGCGTCAAAGAGCTTGGCGGGCAGGCAACGTATTGCATCGTCGGCAGCGATTTGGCGGCTGGGCACCACAACGAACGTTTCGATTTTGATGAAGCATCGATGCCTGCAGCGGTCGATGTGCTGTACAGAGCAGCTGTCAAACTAAGCAACGCATAAGAAAAAGACGGGGAAACTTCCCCGTCTTTTCAGGCTGTCGAGAAATCTTCTTTAGATAAGTTAATAAAAAAATGAACTTTTCACCTCGCTTCGGCCGCTTTGGGAAGGGCAAAGACGATTGCTCCTGCGCAAGCTCGTCGCAAAAGAGGTGCCCAAAAACATTTGTGCACCTCTTTGGCTTTCGCTATGAGCCGAGAAGGGCACTCGTCTCATAGCTTCGCCCAGCCCTTGGACGCGCCGGCGCTGGTTTCACTCTTTAAAAGCTGGTAACTTTATCCGTTTTAGTAGAGCTATCTGAGATATGAAGCAAAACAGCGGAGAAAACCGTACTGCTCCTGTCCCTGCATCGCTGCGCTAGCTTTGGGGCATGAAAAAACGTTGCAGCGCTATACGCTTCGTCGAAGACTTGCTCTCTCAGGCATCGGGTAAGTCTTGCCTGCGGGGCAGCGGAGCGACGAGCGCATAGCGCGCAGGAGCACAGGGTTTTACGAAGCTGTTTTGCGGAATATCGATTAAGAGACAAGTATTATATATCTTTCTCAACAAGAAAAAGACGGGGAAACTTCCCCGTCTTTTCTTTGTTTATATGGCCAACCCGTCACGTAAGGACCAATGACAGCTGCGGGAAGATGATGATGATAATCAGAACGATAATGAAGATGGCGAAGAACGGGACGACGCCCTTGATGACACTTTCCACTTTCTCTCCGGTTATCCCGCTGACGACGAAGAGATTCAGCCCGACCGGCGGGGTGATCATTCCGAGTTCCATATTGACCACCATGATGATGGCAAAATGGATGACGTCGATTTCAAGCGTTGCAATAATCGGCAAGAGAATCGGCAGTGTGATTAAAATAATGGCTGTCGGCTCCAGGAACATGCCGAGAACGAAGAACAAAAGGCTGACAATCAACAGGAATGTCCACTTGTTGAAACCGCTGTCGCTGACCCACTGGGCAAAGCTCTGCGGAATCTGCTCGGTGGTCAGGAACGTACCGAGGACAAGTGCAGCTGCGATGATGAGGAAAATCATCGCGGTTGTATTGATGGATTCCGCAAGGATGCTGCGGAATTTGCGCAAATCCAATTCGCGGTATACAAGAAATGAAATGATGAGTGCATACAGTACAGCCAGGAACGACGCTTCCGTAGGCGTTACGACACCTGCGTAAATGCCGCCTAGGATGAAGACCGGCATCAACAAGCCCCAGATGGAGCGGAGTGTAGGAGCCCATCTGTCTTTCATTGGAACTTTTGGAAGGCCGCCGTAGCCTTTTTTATGTGCGACAATTACGGCATAAATGATCAGAGCCAGTCCAAGGACCAAGCCGGGAATGATACCGGCTGAGAACAGGCGGCCGGTCGATTGTTCAGAAACCGAGCCGTACAGGATCAGCGGGATGGATGGCGGAATCAGGATCCCGAGCGTTCCAGCCGAAGCGACAAGGCCCATCGAATATTTCTTATCGTATCCGGCTTTCACCATCATCGGAATCATGATGGCTCCGATTGCAGCAGCCGTTGCAGGGCTGGAACCGGAAATTGCAGCGAAGATCATACACGTTAGTACGGTAACGACCGACAAGCCGCCTTTTGTATGGCCGACCCAAGAACGAATCGCTTCGATCAAGTATTTCGAAATCCCGCCTTGCGCCATGATGAGGCCGGCGAAGACGAATCCGGGAATCGCCATCAGTGTGGTGCTATTGACGCCGGTGAACATCCGCTGGATGACCGTATCCAACGAAAAGTCGACAAGATAAAGGCCGATGATGCTTGAAACTGCCAAGCTGATGGCAATCGGCACACGCAGCAGGGCTAAAAGGAATAACAGGCCAATTACAATTACTGCTTCCATAGAATATCCTCCCCGTGAGTAACGTCCTCTTTCTTAATGAAGAACCGGTATGCTTTTTCGATGAACCGGATCAGCAGCAAAATCCCTGCAATCGGCATAATCAGGTAATTGATCCAGATCGGGAACCCAAGGTCGATCGTTTTGATCTGCTGGGCATAAGCTGTCATGACCATGTCATAGCCGCTCCAGATGATGAATACGCTGAAAGCGATGCCGATCAAAAGCGTAACCGTTTGCGAAACTTTCCGGAAAGTCGGTCCGGCACGGTCGTAAATGATATCGATCGCGATATGTTTGTCTTCTTTCAAAGCGGAAGAAAAACCGATAAAGATTGCCCACACGAGAAGCATCGTGAAGATTTCAGTCGCCCAACTCTGTGAAGACCCCATGACGTAGCGCATGAAAACTGAGTAGAGGCTGACGCCGATGCCCGCCAAGAACAAAATTGCGGAGAAAGCGCTTTCAATCAAATCAAAGATTTTCATTTTTTAATTCCTCCTTATCTCGCTTTAATGTATTTTGGATACGAGATGTTATGACAAATCATAATATAATTGGTAGGCAATAACAAGACGAAATAGTTAAATAATTATAAAGATTATAAATGATTCAAAAAATAAACAGAAAAACTTTGGTATATCATATGAATTAAAATAGGAAGATTTTTCTTCCTAAGAGTTAGAAAATTAAAATTTTTCTTTACATTGTGTTTTTCCTATGATAATTTTGGGGTGAGTTGTATCCAATAATCAAAGCGTCAGGAATCGACTCGCGAACAGCAAGAAAAGTGGAGTGAAACGGGAGGAGTGCTATAAGAAATGAAAACCCTTTCAAGAAACTTGGCAGGCTGTGAGGAAGCACGGGATCAAATAATAATAAGGGGGAATTGCACATGAAGAAGTTTGCTTTAGCTTTATTTCTACTAAGTTTCGGTTTTATCCTGGCAGCATGCGGCGGCGGCGAAGAGACAACAAGCGGATCCGGCGGCGAAGCCGAATCAGGCGTCCAGGAAACGACCATCAAGTTCTCGCACGTAGTTGCTGAGAATACACCGAAGCACCAAGGGGCTTTGGCGATGAAGGAATATATCGAGAAAGAGTCGGACGGTAAAATCACAGTTGAAATTTACCCGAACAGTTCCCTTTTCGGCGATCAGGATGAATACCAGAACTTGGTTTCCAATAACGTACAGTTTATCGCACCGGATTTATCGAAATTCGTTGGGAACAACCCTCAGTTCAACGTCCCATCATTGCCGTTCATGTTCGACAATGATGAAGAAGCAATCGCTTTCTGGGATGGCGAAAAAGGCCAGGAGATTTTGAGCAGCCTTGAAGGCGACGGCGTCCTCGGTTTGAAAATGTGGCCGAACGGCGGTAAGCATGTAACGAACAACGAACGACCGATCGATTCGCCGGATGATTTTGACGGATTGAAATTCCGTACACAAGGCGGACAAGTTCTTGAAGCAATCTATTCGACTCTTGGCGCAGGTTCGGAATCCATTCCGTTCGGGGAACTTTACACTGCACTTGACCAAGGGGTAGTAGACGGCCAGGAAAACACATTCAGCAACATCGAATCCAAAAAGTTCGATGAAGTCCAAAAGCATATGACAGTCATGAACCACACACGCGTTGACTATGCGATCTTCACAAACACGGATTTCTGGGAAGGTTTAAACGAAGAAACTAGAGCGATCGTTGAAGCCGGCGTGGAAGAAGGAACAAAAGTTGCGCGCGAAGAAGCGATTTCGTTGAACGAAAAAGCGTACGAACTTCTGAAAGAGCGCGGCGAAGTGGAAATCATCGAATTGACTCCGGAGCAAGTTGAAGTATTCCGTACGGAACTTCAGCCAATCTATGATGAGTTCGAAGAGGAAATCGGCGCTGACGTATACGAAGCAGCACGCGAAGCTGCCGGGCAATAAGCATTTCATGTCCCTATGAGTGGAATTGAAAAAGTTGGCTGTGTTCATAGCCAACTTTTTCAGTTTATTGCAGGCCATCCAAATAACTTTACAGACAGGAGAATGACAGTGAACAAAGAAATGTTTGAAAAAGGGTTGGAAATCAGAAAAAGCGTGCTCGGAGCGGAATATGTCGAAAACTCGATCAACAATGCCACCGATTTCAACATGCCGATGCAGGAATTGGTGACGGAGTATTGCTGGGGCGAAGTTTGGGGCCGTCCAGGATTGGAAAGAAAGACACGGAGCATCATCAACTTGGCGATGATTACAGCGCTGAACCGCCCGCACGAATTGAAGCTCCATGTAAGAGGGGCTATCAACAACGGCTTGACGCGTGATGAAATCAAGGAAGTGTTTTTGCAGACCGCTATTTATTGCGGGGTTCCGGCTGCAATCGACAGCTTCCGGTCAGCCAAAGAAGTTTTTGACGAAATGGACAAGGAATAAAGGGAACAGCGTGTCAAAAGCAAGGGGCAAGGGCGGCCGCCCGGACATTTGGTTCAGGCAGCCGGCACCCATTGCATGAAGCAGCCCTATAGCAGCCGATAGAAAGACAAAAATTTTTGCAATTATTTTGGATACAAAATACAGTTGGAGAAAAGAAGCGCGAAAAGCGTCAAGGATATCAAAAGAACATCTTTTCTTGGATCTGCAATTACACGCTCACTGTATCGCAGATGTATCCGGAATAAAGCGGGGATTTTTTATTGGCACAGCAAGAGAGAACGAGGAAGTATACCTTAAAGCGAGGAGGACAGCAGATGATGGAATTTCCGGAGCGTGTCCAGATCAATGAAGTAGTGCTGCGGGACGGGCTGCAGCTTGAAGCAAAAATTGCCTCCCTGGAAGAAAAAGAGACGCTTTTCCGGCAATTGGTGGAGGCCGGCGTACAAACGGTGGAATTCGGTTCGTTCGTCCACCCCAAAGCCGTGCCCCAGATGGCGAACAGCGGCGATTTGTATGAGGCGATTTCCACTGATCCCGCTGGATCGGCGATGATAGCCTTGATCCCGAATTTAAAAGGGGCGGAGCTCGCAAGTTCGCGGGGAGTGGAGCGGGTAAATTTCGTTTTTTCGGCAAGCGATACGCACAATGAACAAAACGTAAACAAGAAAACAGCCCAGTCGGTCGAGGAATTGAAGGCAATCCAGGAATTCTGCGAAAAAAACGGGATGGTCCTGGACGTTTCGATTGCGACTTCATTCGGCTGTCCGTTTGAAGGGGAAGTACCGCCGGCGCGCATCCATGAATTAACGGGCACACTGGTGAGGATGCAGATCGGCATCATTACGCTAGCCGATACGACGGGAATGGCAAATCCCCGGCAAGTGTCCGATTTGCTGAGCGGCCTGAAGAATGCTTATCCCCAGCAGAAGTTCAACCTCCATTTCCATAATACGAGAGGGATGGGGCTCGCCAATATCCTCGCCGGGCTTGACGCAGGCATCGACAGCTTCGACACCTCGCTCGGCGGATTGGGCGGCTGCCCGTTCGCACCCGGCGCAACAGGCAATGTCTGCACCGAAGATGTGGTGCATATGCTGCACAATATGGGAATCGAAACAGGCATTTCCCTGGAAGGACTGCTGACAGCATCCCGGACGCTGGAAACAGTTGTCGGCCACCCGACGCCGAGCTACCTTCTGAAGGCAGGGCCTTCCGACCGGAAATACCCGGTGCCGAACAAATAAGAAGTGATAAATTGCAGTTTTTAAACGCAAAAACAAGAGAATCTGGAGGATGGATCCATGGCTGATTGGCAGACGATTTTATTGAAAGAGGATTTTGCTTCCGACAATGTCTATATTCTGGAATTGAACCGTCCGGAGGCGATGAATTCCCTCAACACGCAGATGGGCATCGATTTGATCGAGTGCTTGAAAGAAATTCAGGAAAAACCGGATTTGCGGGTGTTAATCTTGACCGGATCCGGCGAAAAAAGTTTCTGCGCCGGCGCTGACTTGAAAGAGCGCAAAGGCATGACGAACGAGCAATGGAAAAAGCAGCATGATATTTTCGAAGAAGCATATGAACATCTGCGGAATTTCCCATTTCCGACTATAGCCGCAGTCAACGGGTTTGCGCTCGGCGGCGGAATGGAAATGCTCCTCAGCTGCGATTTGCGCTATGCTGCGGATCATGCCCAGATGGGGCTGCCCGAAGTGAAGCTCGGCATCATCCCAGGCGTCGGCGGAACCCAGTTGCTGCCGCGGGCGATACCGGTAGGCCTGGCCAAGGAATTTCTATTCCGGGGCAATAAGATTCCGGCGCCGAAAGCACTGGAGGCCGGAATCCTGAACGGCATCTCGGCAAAAGAGGATCTGCTGGAAGACACACTCGAAATTGCCAAGGAAATCGCCGCAAATGCGCCGCTTTCCTTGAAAGCATTGAAAAAGTCCATTAATACAGGGCTTGAAACGGATTTGAACACGGCGCTGGTGATTGAATTGGATCAATACTATAAATGCGCCAATTCGGAAGACCGTCAGGAAGGCATTTTGTCGTTCAATGAAAAACGGAAGCCGAATTGGCAAGGGAGATGACCGGAATGCAGCAGGTAAAAGGAGAAAAAGCGGCAGGATTAAGCAAACAGCTCGCACAATACAGCCTGGAACTCACGTACGAAAGCTTGCCGGCGGAAGTGGTGGAATTCACGAAACTTTGCATCCTGGATTATTTCGGTTCGGCGATTGCCGGTTCTGAGAAAGTGCCGGTGCGGATGATTGCTGAATTGGCGGAGGAAATGGGTGGCGCCCAACAGGCGCATGCGGTGACCGGAGGGAAAACGTCCGTGCTGAATGCGGCGCTCGTCAACGGGGCCGCGAGCCATGTTGTGGAACTCGATGATATCCATAAAGGATCGATCATCCATGCGGCGACGGTCGTGATCCCCGCGGCGCTTGCAATCGCGGAATGGAAAGAGCTTTCCGGAAAAGAATTGATTGCGGCAGTGGTCGCAGGATATGAAGTCTGTTTCCGGATCGGCGAAGCCGTTTCCCCGTCGCATTATTATTTCTGGCACAACACGGCGACCTGCGGCACTTTCGGGTCGGCGGCCGCTGCAGGAAAACTGCTCGGGCTCACTGAAGAGCAGATGGTTTCAGCCCTCGGAAACGCGGGGACGCAGGCTGCCGGGCTATGGGAATTCATCGAAGACGGTGCGATGACCAAGCAATTGCATACGGCAAAAGCGTCGATGAATGGCGTGCTGGCAGCTTTGCTGGCACAAAAAGGATTTACTGGACCGCAAAAGATCCTGGAAGGCGACCGCGGATTTTTCAAGGCGATGAGCGATGCGTATGACGAAAGCCGCATCACCGACGGGCTGGGGGGGAAGTATAAAATCATGGAAAACTCTTTCAAGATCCACGCCTCCTGCCGGCACACCCACCATGCGGTCGATTTGCTGGCAGAAATCTTCAAAGACCGCCGGCCATCGCTTGATGACATCGAATCGGTGTCGGTGGAATCCTATCAAGTGGCGCTGAACATCACGGATGATTCCGATCCCCAGACGGAATATGCGGCAAAGTTCAGCCTTCAGTTCTGCTCGGCGCTGGCGTTATTGACTGGCAGTGCCGGTCTTGCGGATTTCAATGAAGAGATACTATGGAACGAAGACATCCGGGCGCTGACGAAAAAAGTAAAAGTCGCCACAGCGCCTGCCATTGACGCCAGTTATCCTAAACAATGGGGAGCAGCAGTGGAAGTCGTGTTCAAAAATGGGGAAACGGTCCGCAAAGAAACCGATTTTCCTAAAGGCGACCCTGAAAATGCCGTAACTGCAGAAGAACTTCGCGCAAAATTTATCGGCATGACATTCAAATACCCGGCCCAAAAGCGGGAAGAGCTGGCGGATGCCATCCTGCAATTGGAGACGGTGCCGGAAATCGGACAAGTAATGGCAGCGCTTTAAGAGCTGCCTGGAAATGATGAAGGTGAAGCTATGGCACAGAAAAATGAAGAGAAACTGGAAGTGATCCAGCAGCAATTGGCGAAGCTGAATGAAAAAGAACTGGGCGAAGTGGCACACTTGCTGTCGCTGTACGGGGAATCCTCCCGCACCCTGCATCCCGACGCTCTGCCGATGCACTTTTTAGGGAGGTTCCTCGGAATCACCCAGCACGCGGACGGCACCGCAGAAATGGAGCTCGGCCTGCAGAACGAAAACACATACGGAGTCGCACAGGGCGGGGCCATCTATACATTGGCGGATGTCGCCATCGGATTCAAGATCCTGAAAAACCTGACGGAGGAAGAAAAAGTTTTTACGCTCGAATTGAAAGTGAACTTCATTGAAAAAGGGCAGGGCAGCCGGCTTGTGGCAATGCCGGTCATTTTGCGGCAAGGCCGGAGCACCGTCGTCTGCGAATGCACCGTTGTGGATGATAAAGGGACGCTGGTGGCAAAGGCGTTGGGCACTTTTTACATTTCCGGCAGGCATGGAGCAAGAAAGGAGGAGACCCAATGAGCGAAATCCATTACCAGGACATCGTCGAAGAAGTGAAAGGGATGTGCCAGCGGGCCAATACGGATCTTGGGGATGACGTCTATACGGCTTTCAAGAAAGCTCTGTCGGCAGAGCGCTCGGAAACCGGCAAGGAAGTGCTTACGCAATTGATCGAGAACGCTGATATTGCGAAAGCTGAAAAAGTGCCGATGTGCCAGGATACCGGCACGGCTGTCTTTATCGTCGAACTTGGACAGGACTGCCACATCACCGGAGGCAGCTTGATCGAAGCCATCAACGAAGGCGTGGCGAAAGGCTATGGAGAAGGGTATTTGAGGAATTCGATGATCTACAACCCCTTGAACCGGAAAAACACCGGAAACAACACCCCGGCCATTGTCCATCTCGAACTGGTCGAAGGCGATGAAATGACACTCCACATGACGGCCAAAGGCGGAGGGGCCGAGAACATGAGCGCGATGAAGATGCTCAAACCGTCCGACGGGATGGAAGGCGTCAAAGAATACATCCTGTCCGTCGTAAAAGTGGCGGGGCCGAATGCCTGTCCGCCGCTGATTGTCGGCATCGGCATCGGCGGGAATTTTGAGCGCTGTACGTATTTGGCGAAAAAATCGCTGTTCCGGCCGGTCGGCGCCCGCCATCCGGATCCGGAAGTGGCGGAGCTTGAAGAAGAACTCATCGGAGAAATCAACCGCCTCGGAATCGGCCCTCAAGGAATGGGCGGCAGTACGACAGCGCTTGATGTGAAGGTGGAAGTAGAATCCTGCCATATTGCGGCTTTGCCGGTAGCAGTGAACCTGAACTGCCACGCCAGCCGCCATCAGACGGTTGTAATGAAGTGAGGAGGCTCGACGATGCAGAAGAAAATAACGCTTCCGCTAACGGAAGAGGCAATCCTGTCATTAAAAGCGGGTGACCGGGTCCTGCTTTCAGGCACCGTTTATACAGCGCGGGATGCAGCCCATAAACGCATGACCGAACAGGAGAAGGAAGGCATTCCGTTTCCGGTCGATGTCAGCGGCCAGGTCATTTATTACACCGGACCGACGCCCGCAAAGCCGGGGGAAGTGATCGGCTCCGCAGGCCCGACCACAAGCGGCCGGATGGATCTGTACACGCCGCGGCTTCTGGAAAAAGGGCTGAAAGGCATGATCGGCAAAGGCTACCGGAACGAAGAAGTGAAAGAGGCCATCCAAAAGCACAAAGCGGTTTATTTCGGTGCGGTAGGCGGGGCGGCAGCGCTGATTTCACGGTCCATCAAATCGGTTGAAGTGATTGCCTATGAAGATTTAGGGCCGGAAGCAATCCGGAAATTGGAAATCGAGGATTTTCCCGTATTCGTGATCAACGATGCGTACGGAGGCGATATTTACCAGGAAGGCATTGAAAAATTCAGGGAATCCTAGGAGTTGAACAAAGATGAGAGTTGGGATTATCGGACTTGGGAATATGGGCGGCCGCATGGCGAAACGGCTGCTTGGGCAAGGCGCGGAAGTCGGCTTATACGATTTGAACGAAGAAGCAGTGAACGCACTTGTCGGATTGGGCGCAGAAAAGGCGGACAGCCCCGCTGATTTGGCTTCGAAATTCCAGTACATCATTACGGTGCTGCCGAATGTCTATATCGTCAAAGAAACGCTTGTCGGCGAACAAGGGCTGCTGAAAGGCATGAAGCCGGACAGCCTGCTGATCGAGATGACTACTTCGATCCCTTCCGTCACCAAGGAACTGAATGCATTGGTCAAAGCGGAAGGTTTCCGCATGATCGATGCCCCGGTGTCGGGCGGCGTAAAAGGAGCGGAGGCCGGCACGTTGTCGATCATGGTCGGCGGGGAAGAAGGCGATTTCGAAGAAGCGCGTCCGCTCCTTGCGATGCTTGGCCAAAACATCAATCATGTCGGGGACGCAGGTGCGGGCCATACGATCAAAGCCTTGAACAATATGATTTCGGCAACGACGCTTGCTGCCACGGCCGAAGCGATGGCCCTCGGCGTCAAGCTGGGGCTTGAGCCCGAGAAGATGCTGGCTGTCATCAATACGAGCACCGGCCGCAGCTTTTCCAGCGATTTTAAATTCCCGAACCAGGTGCTGACAAGAAAGTTCGAAGTGGGCTTCACACTCGATTTGATGGTCAAGGATCTGAAAATCGCAATGAGCATGGCGGAGGAAGAAAGCGCACCGATGTTCATTTCAAGTGCCTCGTTCCAATTGTGGAAGCGCGCGATGGCTGAAGGCCGCGGAGGCGAGGACCATACGGCCATCGTCAAAAGCATCGAAGAAATGTTCAATGTTGAGATCAAAGGCTGAAAATCCCCTTATGCGCTGAACCATGAACAAATGCTAAAATTGCCTCATGCTTTCTTTTAACGAGAAAAGATCTAAGGGGTGCCATTATGGAGAAATTCAAATTGACCGAACAAGACAGAGCGACATTGCAATTCAAAGTGACTACGAAATTAAGGGAATTGATCTTAAAAGGCGAATTCAAGATGGGAGAGCGCTTGATGCAGGAGGAATGGGCGCAGAAACTCGGCGTCAGCCGAATGCCGCTCCGTGAAGCGCTGCGTCAGCTGGAAGTGGAAGGCTTGGTGCGCATCGAGCCGAGAAGAGGCGCAGTGGTGACGCCGGTATCGGTTGACGATATCGAGGAAATCTACCAGCTGCGGGCCATGCTTGAAGGCGAAGCAGTGGTCCGTGCATTGCCGTTCCTTGAAAGCGAAGACATCGAGGAGCTGGAATGCATCCATAAAAAGATGCTCGAGCTGAATGCTGATGAGAATGATATGGAAACGTTCATGAAGCTGAATGCGGATTTTCACCAGATCATCCGCGAAGGGTGCCCGTGGAGAAGGATCCAGGGGTTCATAGAAACGCTTTGGAAAGGGATTCCGCCGTATACGCCGAGCCTGCTTGCCAATCATTTATCGGAATCGCACCGGGAGCATGGCCTGATGCTGCAGTTTATCAAAGAAAAAGATGCGGAAAAACTTCGTGAAGTGACCATCCGGCATATTCTGCGCACCAAGGAAAACCTGATTCAGATGATTTCGGAAAAATAGGCGGCCAAGAGCCGGCCGATTAATGCTAAGGGAAAAGGGGAAACATTCATGAAAACATTGGATATTGCAGTCATCCCAGGCGATGGCATTGGAAAAGAAGTCGTACCTGAAGCGCTCCGCGTTTTGGATGCAATCGAACAGGTGCATGGCGGACTGAAATTCAACTACACTCATTACCCGTGGAGCTGCGAGTACTATATCGAAACCGGCAAAATGATGCCCGATGACGGGCTTGAGCAACTCAGCTCCTATGATGCGATTTTCCTCGGAGCGGTCGGGGACCCAACACTTGTCCCCGATCACGTGTCGCTTGGCGGATTGCTGCTGAAAATCCGCCGCGGGTTTGAACAAGTGATCAACGTTCGGCCGGCAAAGATGCTCAAAGGGCTTGTTTCCCCGCTCAGGGATCCGAAAGACTTTGATATCATGATTGTCCGGGAAAACAGCGAAGGTGAATACAGCAGCATCGGCGGCCGTGTACATAGTGGAATGGACGAAGTTGTCGTCCAAAATGCCGTCTTCACGAAAAGAGGCGTTTCCCGTGTCATGGAATACGGTTTTGACATTGCCGGCAAAAGGGGCGGCCATCTGACAAGCGCCACAAAGTCGAACGGCATCGCCCATTCCATGCCGTTCTGGGATGAAGTGTTCATGGAAATGGCTGAAAATTATCCGGACATCCGGACCAGAAGTGAGCATATCGACGCGCTTTCGGCGTTTTTCGTGACCAAACCGGAAACACTGGACGTGGTTGTGGCGAGCAACCTGTTCGGGGACATCCTTAGCGATATCGGAGCGGCCATCATGGGCAGCATTGGGATCGCCCCTGCAGGAAACATCAACTTGAACGGCAAATTTCCGTCCATGTTCGAACCGGTCCATGGTTCTGCCCCGGATATTTACGGCAAAGGCATTGCCAATCCGATTGGGCAAATCTGGACGGCGAAAATGATGCTCGATCACTTGGGCGAGATGGAGATGGGCGCAATCGTTTTGGCCGCCATCGAAGAAACGCTGGAGTCCGGCATCAAGACCGGCGATATCGGAGGCAGTTCGAATACGGCTGAAGTGACCGATGCCATTATTGCATCCATTCAGAAACACGCAAAATGACCATAAGCAGCAGGAAACCGGCAGACTCATTTATCAGCAAAAGCGATAGATCCATTCTCCGATTTCCTGTTTTTTCTTCGTTTACAATTGTCGGAATTTTTAGTAGTATTGGTGTTAATAATAATATTGTATCCAATATCCGAAATAGAGTGACGGAATTATTTCCGTAAATGCCCAATCATAAGAAAAAAGGTAAGCGGTTTCAACTCGTTGCCACTATTTCGGCTATTCAAATATTCCATGAGCAAGGCAGCTGCGCACCTTGTCAGGAAGCGGGAAATAAGAAATGCAAAGGAGCGGCAAAATGGCGGACAAGATGGCGTTTGACAGCGATATTGCAAATGAATACGACAAAGGCGTAAGGCGGACGCTGCCTACATATGACCCGATGCTTCGGCTCGCCCAGACGTTTCTGCGGTCGAATCTGGACGAGAACTCGTCAGTTCTTGTGATAGGCGGAGGGGGCGGCAATGAATTGAAGGCTTTCGGGCCGAGAAACCCCGGCTGGACGTTCACTGCCGTCGACCCGTCCAAGGCAATGCTCGGCGCCGCACAGATGAAAGCCCGGGCCGAAGGGATGGAAAGCCGCGTCGAGCTGATCCATGGGACTGTAGCGGATGTGCCGGAAGGAGCGGTCTTCGACGGCGCGACGTGCATCCTGGTGCTGCATTTCGTTCCGGAAATCGCAGACAAGCTGGCGCTCTTGAAAAAGCTGCGGTCGCATCTGGAAACGGGGGCGCCTTTTGTGCTCGTCAGCAAATACGGGGATCCGGAAGACGAAGAATTCCAAGCTCTTGTCGGGCTTTGGAAAAACTACTGGCTCGACATGACCGATCTGCCGGAAGAAAAGGTGGAGGCGTTGATGAAAAGCACGCTGGTGGATGCTTCAGTCCCTGAGGAAACCGTCAGGGAACTGCTGGCGGAAGCAGGATTCCATAAGATTGCGAAGTTTTTCAAGACCAACCATTTCGGCGGCTGGCTCTGCTACGCCAAATAAAAGAGAAGGTGGTGGGAAACATGAAGGACCGGCAAGATGATGTAAGAAAGCTGGCGTTCTTTGCGCTGGCTGCCGCTTTGTTTCTCCTTCTCTTTTACGGGCTGCCGGATACGTTTTCCCACCAGGCGAAGCTCATGACCGGCATCATCGTGGCAGGCGTTGTGCTTTGGGCGCTCGAGCCGGTGCCGATCGGGCTAACCGCATTGATCATCCTGCTCGCCATGCTCATTTTTAAAGTAGGGGATGCAGCCGTCGTCTTCAGCGGCTTCGCTTCCCCTGCCACATATTTGATCGTGGCCGGCATGATGCTGGCAACGGCGGTCAACGAAACGGCCCTTATCAGGCGCATGACCTATTGGATTCTCGAGCGCTGGGGCGGGCATGCAAAAGGGCTGCTCGGAAGCATCATCATCATCCAGCAGATCCAAGCTTTTTTCATCCCTTCAACAGCTGTCCGCTCGGCATTGATCCTGCCGGTCTCCTCGATGATCATCGAGACGACGAAGGCGGGGCCGGGGAGCAATCTCCGGAAAATGATCATGCTGGGCGTGGCGTTCGGCGGCATCATCAGCGGCACGTCCGTCATGACAGCGGCAATTGGCAATATCCTCACTGTCGAATTGCTGGACCGCTTTGCAGATATCCAGATTACGTATTTCCAATGGTTTTATTATACGCTGCCGCTTTGGATCATCCTGGTGCCTTCCATCTGGCTGATGCTGCTGAAGGTTTTCCCGCTGCCGGAAGAGCACCGGTTTTTCCCGGAAATCCAGCAGGAGATGGCATCGAAAATGGCGGCGCTCGGACCGGTCAGCGCACCGGAAATCCGGAGCTTGCTGATCCTGCTGTTCATCGTGGTCCTATGGCTCAGCGAACCGGTCCATGGCATGCATCCGAGCTTGCCGGCACTGATTGGCGTCGTGTTGATGACGCTGCCGAAAATCGGCGTCGCTGAATGGGACAAGGTCGTTCGCATCAATTACAACACGGTGCTGGTTATCAGCATCACTTTATCGATGGGATATGCTTTCGCCGATACAGGGGCCGCTGAGACCATCAGCGACTACCTGAGCGCCGGCTGGTTCGCGGGCATGCTCGGGAATCCGCTCCTTTCAGTGATTATGGTGATCCTGTTGGCGCAGATTTTCCATAAGCTCATTTCGAATGTGGCGACAGCGGTGGTGATCCTGGTGCCGATCCTCATCAGCGTCGCGCAAAAAGGAAACATCGATCCGTTGGCGATCGGCTTTACGACAGGGCTCACCTGCCTGTTCGGCTTCATGCTCATCGTGGAATCGATGCCGAATTTATTGGCACATAGCACCGGAATGATTACGCAGAAAGATTTTCTGAAACCGGGATTCTTCGCCACCCTCATTTCAGTGGCAGCCACTATACTTGTCGCCGCCACTTGGTGGCAATGGATCGGGCTGGTCTAGAACCTAAAAATATTCAAAGGAGGTTTTCATATGTTGCCATTAGAAGGAATTACCGTGGTTTCTTTGGAACAGGCGGTTGCCGCGCCTTTTGCCACGAGACAGCTCGCGGATTTAGGAGCCCGCGTCATCAAAGTGGAAAGGCCGGGACCCGGGGATTTCGCCCGCGGCTATGACGAAACGGTCAAGGGCTTGTCGAGCCACTTTGTGTGGACGAACCGTTCGAAAGAATCGATCACGCTTGACCTGAAGCATGAGGAATCAAAGAAGGTGCTGGACAAGCTCTTGTCTGAAGCGGATGTCTTTATCCATAACTTGGCACCGGGCGCAGTGGACCGGCTCGGCTTCAGTGCAGCCGAACTCCATGAGCGATACCCGCAGCTAATTATCTGTTCGATTTCGGGTTACGGCACATTCGGTCCCTATACCAATAAAAAAGCATACGACCTGCTGATCCAATGCGAAGCAGGGCTCGTGTCGGTCACCGGAACCGAAGACACGCCGTCAAAAGCGGGGATTTCGATTGCGGATATCGCAGCGGGCATGTACACATATACCGGCGTCCTGACAGCCATCATCCAAAGGTACAAGACCGGAAAAGGCGCCATCATCGAAGTATCCATGCTCGAAGCGCTCGCAGAGTGGATGGGTTTTCCGCTATATTACTCCGTCTACGGAGAGGCGGAGCCGAAGCGGACCGGCGCAAGCCATGCGACAATCTATCCATATGGCCCGTTCAAGGCAGGCGACGAAAAAATGGTCTTTCTGGGCATCCAGAACGAACGCGAATGGGCGCGGTTCTGTGAAGAAGTGCTGAAAGATGCCGGCCTAGCAGCGGATGTCCGGTTCGACAGCAATTCCAAGCGCGTCGCCAATAAAGAAGCGTTGAAAGCAATTATCGAGGACGTCTTCAAGGAAATGGAGTCTTCGGACATCATCGATCTCCTGGAAGAGGCGAAAATTGCCAATGCGCGGCTGAATACGATGAGGGAGTTGGGGAATCATCCACAGCTCGAAGCGAGAAACCGCTGGGCCGAAGTAGATTCGCCGGCCGGGAAGCTCAGAGCGCTGATTCCGCCGGTGACATCAGACCAAATCGGAAGTGTCATGAATCCGATTCCTGCAGTAGGGGAGCACACTGAAGCGATCTTGAAGGAATTCGGATTTGATTACAGCCAATTGAAGCCCTACACCGAACCAGGCAGCGGCTGACCCATCGATGGATTTCTGCCCGCAAAAAACCAGAATGCATAACCGAAAGGATGGAGAAGAGAATGGCGAAGTTAGGTGTCCAGGAACGAGAGCAATTGCGTGCGGAAGTACGGAAGCTGTGTGCTGATTTTCCGAATGAATATTGGCGGAAGCTCGACCTTGAACGGGAATATCCGTATGAATTTGTAGACGCGTTGACGAAAAGCGGCTACTTGTCTGCACTGATTCCTGAAGAATACGGCGGCAAAGGCTACGGCATGACAGAAGCGACCATCGTCCTTGAAGAGATCAACCGGTCAGGCGGCCATGCAGCCGGATGCCATGCGCAGATGTACACAATGGGGGCGCTGCTTAAGCACGGAAGCGAAGAGCAGAAGCAAAAATACCTCCCGGGGATCGCGGACGGCAGCATCCGTTTCCAGGCATTTTCTGTCACAGAAGAAGCAGCGGGATCAAACACGACGGCCATCAAGACATTTGCTGAAAAGACAGGGGACGGCTATATCGTCAACGGGCATAAAAACTGGACGAGCCGCGTGCTCCAGTCGGATTTGCTGATGCTCTTGGCGCGCACCACGCCATCTGAACAAGTAGGGGAAAAGAAAACCGAAGGCCTGAGCCTGTTCCTCGTCGACTTGCGGGAAATCCGGGAACAGCAGCCGGAAGCGTTCGTCACAGAACCGGTCCGTGCGATGTTCAATTATGCAACCAACCAAGTCTGGTATAAAAACATGAAAATCCCGTTCGATTGCCTGATTGGCGAGGAAGGCAAAGGGTTCCGCTATGTTCTCGACGGCATGAACGCGGAACGCACGCTGCTTGCCGCGGAAGCAATCGGCGACGGGTATTTTTTCATCGATAAAGCGACGGAATACGCCAACAGCCGGGTCGTGTTCGACCGGAAAATCGGAACCAACCAGGGCATCCAATTCCCGATCGCCAAAGCTTACGCTGCTGTAAAGGCCGCGGACCTCATGCGCTATGAAGCCGCGCGGAAATACGACGAAGGCGAAAAGTACGGCGAACAGGCCAACCTCGCTAAATACTTGTCGAGCGAAGCCAGCTGGCTCGCGGCGAATGTCTGCCTCGACACCTACGGCGGCTATGGGTTTGTCGACCAGTACGATATCGAGCGGAAATTCCGGGAGACGAGGATGTACCAGGTCGCCCCGGTCAGCAACAACATGATTTTGGCTTTCCTCGGACAGAACGTCCTCGGCATGCCGCGCTCTTATTAATAAACAGAAAAACCGGCAGATCCCAAAAGGGGGCGGCCGGTTTTTTTGTTATTTGACTGCGGAAGGTTTGACGCCTTCCGGGATTGGATTGAAATAAGGTTCTTTCGCTCGCTTCTTTTCATGCTCCGCTTTCGCAGCGGCCAGGTCCTCTTCGTTTTCAAACAGGTGGATGGCAGCAGCGGCCATCGATTGCGCCGCAAGCAGCATCCCGCTGTGGGCGTATGAGCTGAGGCCTTGTGTCACCATCTGCCAAGTGTGGAGCGGAGTGCCGATGGCGCTGGTGGCAGTGGTCACTTGTGCGGTCGGCACAACCCAGCTGACATCCGAAACGTCGGTTGAACCCGGCATGATCTTATCGGACGGCTCATAGGCGGCGATGATGTCTGCCAGGAATTTCCCTTCAAATTCGCTGCCGTCTCCGCTGTAGCCGAAGCTTTCCATGCCGCCGACAAAGTTCTTTTTCTCGCCTTCGGACAAGGTGTTCCAAATGCCTTCTGCAAACGCCTTTTCTTCTGCCGTCGGCTGGATCGGGCCGGCTTCCTGCAATTTGCTGTAGAGCAGGTTTTCAAGCACGCGGTTCGGTTCATAATTCGAGCAGGCTTTATCAAAGACAATGGTCATCTCGGTTTCAGTCATCAATGCTGCACCTTGGGCGATTTTCACGACGCGCTTGTAGATTTCGTCAACTTGCGCCACTTTCGGAGCCCGGATCAAGTACAGGACCTCCGCTTCGGACTGGACGACGTTCGGCGAAATGCCGCCGCTGTTGGTTATGGCATAATGCATGCGTGCTTCGGGAATGACGTGCTCCCGCAGGTAGTTGACGCCGACGTTCATCAATTCCACCGCATCAAGCGCACTCCGTCCGAGATGCGGCGAATTTGCCGCATGGGAAGCGATGCCCTGGAAGCGGAAGTAGACCTGGTAATTCGCCAGGCTTGATAAGCCCATGATGGCATTGACGTAAGAAGGATGCCAGGTGAATGCGGCATCTAGACCGTCAAATACCCCTTCGCGCACCAAGAATGTCTTTCCGGAGCCGCCTTCTTCAGCCGGACAGCCGAAAAATTTCACTGTTCCTTTTATGCCGTTTTCCTCAAAATAAGCTTTAACAGCATAGGCTGCCGCCAGCGCGCCGGTGCCAAGCAGGTTATGCCCGCAGCCATGGCCTGTACCGCCCGCAACTAAAGGTTCTTTCACAGTGCTGTCCGCTTTCTGGCTCAGGCCGGACAAGGCATCGAATTCCCCGAGAAAGCCGATGACCGGTTTTCCTTCGCCGAATGAAGCGGTAAATGCGGTTTCGATGCCGCCAACGCCGCGCTCGACCCGAAAGCCTTCCTTTTCAAGTTCATCCGCCAAAAAACGGGCGGACTCAAACTCCTGGTAGCGGGTTTCCGGATGTTCCCAGATAAACTTGCTGATCTCTTCGAAACGGTTTCGGTTGGATGCCAAATATTCATTCAATGAAAAAGCTGTAATCATGCAATTCGCCCCTTTCACTATTAATAAATCCATTATAACAAAAAAATGCGGTGCTATTTGCCGATACCCTAAAGGCAAAGACCGGAAAAAATAATAAAAAATTTTTTCTCCTTCTTAGAGCCGCAAAGCTTAAGGCTTTTAGAAGAATGAAAACGGTTGCAAATTAACTTGAAAATTTATTCTATATTGACAACTGTTTTTGATTTGTTATGATGAATTCAATTAAAAATTCGACAAACTATTTTGACGGAGACAAGTGAACGGCATAGGAATCTTCAGAGAGCTGATGGGTGGTGCAAATCAGCGGTTCCGGCAGTTGGCAGCACTCCTGAATAGAGCGGCTGAAATCCAGTAGGCCAATCCGGTTCGTGTCCGTTACGCATGTGGATCTATGAGGCTGTTTTTTGCGAAACAGCGAATTAGGGTGGTACCGCGAATCGAAGGCTCTTCGCCCCTTACATTTCTAATGTAGGGAGTGAAGGGCCTTTTTGCATTTCTTTGCTTTAATTTGTTTCCAATTCAGAGAGGAGAATGACGATATGCTGACAGACCAACAAATTTTGAGGATTCCGGGACCATCACCGATACCGCCGAGCGTTGCGCGGGCCATGAGCCAGCCGATGATTGGCCACCGTGGCCAGAGCACTTCGGATATGATCGCCGATATCCGGCCGAAATTGAAGAAAGTGTTCGGAACTGAACAGGAAGTGATGATTCTGACAGGAAGCGGAACAGCAGGGCTGGAGACAGCTGTCGTCAATACGGTAGCACCGGGTGAAGAAGTGGCGGTCGTTGTGACCGGCGCGTTCGGCGACCGGTTCGTGAAAATCTGCAAAGCTTACGGGCTGGAGACTCATGTGCTTGACGTGGAATGGGGCAAAGCGCTCGATCCGGAAGCGGTGAAGGCTTTCCTGGAAGAGCATGGCAGCATCAAAGCCGTATTTGCCACGTATTGCGAAACGTCGACAGGCGTCCTGAACCCCGTTGAAGAACTGGCCCGGGTTGTGCGGAATGTATCCGATGCGCTCATCATTGTCGATGGCGTATCCTGTGTGGCAGGGGTAGAGACGCGGATGGACGACTGGGGAATCGATGTGATGGTGACCGGTTCCCAAAAAGCGTTCATGCTGCCGGCAGGACTGGCATTTATCGCAGCAAGCGAACGGGCTTGGAAGAAAATCGAAGCGAATCCGCAGCCGCGCTTCTACCTGGATCTGATCAAGCACCGGGACAACATCGAGAAAGACACCACGCCGTTCACTCCGGCATTATCTATTTTATTCGGATTGCAGCAGGTGCTCGCACTGATGGAAGAAGAAGGGCTGGAAAATGTATACGCACGCCACAATTTGATGATGAAGATGACGCGTGCGGCGTTCAAGGCGCACGGAATTCCGCTATTGACGGAGGACGCTGCGGCGTCGCCGACTGTCACCGCTGTCCGGCCGGATGATTTTAATCCGGAAGCTTTCCGGAAAGTGATGAAAAAGGAATTCGCGATGGAACTCGCCGGCGGCCAGCAGGAATTGGCAAAGAAGATTTTCCGCATCGGCCACATGGGGTATTGCTCGCCGGCGGATATGCTGCAGGCGATTGCTGCGATGGAAATCGGAATCATCAAATCCGGAAAAGACATTGAACTCGGCAAGGGTGTAGGAGCCGCTCAGAAAATCTACTTAAGCGAAGGAGAGACGCAGAATGACTTATAAAATCCTCATCAGCGACCCGTTAAGCGAAGATGGCATCTACCCGCTGCGCCAGGCAGACGGCTTTGAAATTACGATGGAAACCAAAATGACGCCGGATGAACTGGGGGAGCGGATTGGCGAATTCGACGCCCTGCTTGTCAGAAGCCAGACCCAGGTGACGCGTGCAATCATCGAGAAGGCCAAGCACTTGAAAATCATCGGCCGCGCCGGTGTGGGGGTCGACAACATCGATCTTGAAGCGGCGACTGAGCACGGCATCATCGTCGTCAATGCGCCGGACGGCAATACGAACTCGGCAGCCGAGCATACCATGGCAATGCTGATGTCGATGGCGCGGAAGATCCCGCAGGCATATTATGCGCTGCGCAACCGGAACTGGGACCGCAAATCGTTTGTCGGCGTGGAACTGAAGAACAAGACGCTCGGCGTCATCGGCCTTGGCCGTATCGGGGCGGAAGTTGCGGCGCGTGCAAAAGGGCAGCGCATGAACGTCATCGCATATGACCCGTTCCTGACACCGGAAAAAGCGGAGAAGATGGGTGTGGATTTCGGAAGTGTCGAAGATGTGGTGAAGGCCGCTGATTTTATTACGGTCCATACTCCACTCCTGAAGGAGACGCGGCATTTGATCAACGCGGAAGCTTTCCGCCTGATGAAACCGGGCGTCCAGATCGTCAACTGCGCACGGGGCGGCATCATCGATGAAAATGCCTTGTTTGATGCCATCCAGTCCGGGAAAGTGGCAGGGGCGGCGCTCGATGTTTTCGAGCAGGAGCCGATGGTCGATTTCCGGCTGCTGGACCTGCCGCAAGTGGTCGCCACGCCACATCTCGGGGCAAGCACCGTCGAGGCTCAGGAAATAGTAGCAGTGGATGTCAGCAATGACGTCATCAGCTATTTCACGACCGGTACCGTCCGAAACTCGGTCAACTTGCCGTCGGTTCCGAAAGAGGTCATGGCAAAGATCGAACCGTATTTCGATCTCGCCGAACGGCTTGGCATTTTTCTGGCCGATCTGGCAGACGGCACCGCAGAAGAAGTGAACATCCAATATGCAGGGGAACTTGCCAATATCGAAGTCAGTCCGCTGACGCGCAATATGCTGAAAGGGCTTTTGAAACGCTATCTCGGGGAAATCGTCAATGACGTGAACGCAGCTTATTTTGCAGAGCTGAAAGGCGTCACCGTGACTGAAAGCAAGTCCACTGCGACCAAAGGATTCACCAATCTGATCACAGTCGAAATCAAGACAGCCAAGGGCGTCCGGAAAGCGGCAGGGACGCTGTTGAACGGCCAAGGCGCACGCATCGTCAAAGTCGACGATTACCTGGTCGATGTGGCGCCGAAAGGCAATATCCTCTTTATCCGCCATAATGACCGGCCGGGTGTTATCGGCCGGGTCGGCACATTGCTCGGAGAAGAAAACGTCAACATCGCAACAATGCAGGTCGGGCGCTCAAACGCCGGCGGAGACGCCATCATGCTGCTGACAATCGATAAAGCGGCAGAGCAGGGAAGCCTCGATCAGCTCGAAAAGCTTACGGAAATCGAAAAGGTGAAAGCCATCAGCTTGTAAGGCACAAAAGGCATGGGGAAGAGTTTTGGTCCACTCTGTTGATATAGAAGAAAAACAAACGGCGCACCGGGGATGAATCCGGTGCGCCGTTTGTTTCATTAAAGCTGTTCCTGCTCCAGGATTTGCAGCAGTTCTTCGAGGTGTTGGATTTCATAGGTTGGAATGATGGATTCATGCGGCGCTTTTTCTTCGCGGTTGATCCAGACCGAGCGGATGCCTGCCCGTTCCGCGCCGAGGATGTCGGTCAGGAGATTATCGCCGACCATCAGCGCATCCTGCGGCCCGTAGCCGAAACGGGCCAGGGCGTGCTCGAAGATGCCGGCATCCGGCTTGCCCTTTCCGAAATCGCCTGAAATGACGATATGGTCGAAGTAAGGCGCGATTTCCGGCGTAATCTCCAGCTTGTTCCGCTGCAGGCCAGGCGAGCCATTCGTCAATAAGAGCAGTTCGTAGCGGCCCTTCAATTGGTCAAGAACGCGCAGCGTCTCGTCATAGAGAATTGGATGCTGCTTGCGGGCCTCCGGAAAAAAGTCCGCTAATTTCTGCCCGAGTGCGGGATTGTCGATGCCAATTCTCCGGAGGCCCTGAGTCCATGCTTTCTGCCGGTACAAGGGAGCCAAGGTCTTCAGTTTCTGAAAATCCGGCCCTTCATCGTCGAATGTGCCCCATAACCCTTCAAACGGGTTGATGCCGATCATTTGCGTGAACGGAAATGTAGGGTAGGAAGCATAAAGTTCGGTTGCTTCAAGGCGTACAGCTTCTTCAAGGCTGCTGCAATCTTTCCCGCTTGCCTGTTCGGCCAATTCGCATGTTTTTTGGAAAGCTGTCGCTATACTTTTCTTGTCCCATAACAGGGTGTCGTCCAAATCGAAAAAAATCGCTTTTACCATCTTTTCGCGTCTCCTTATGCCTAAATATCCTCTTTTTCCAAGTGTACTTGAATCGCCACAAAAAGCATAGCAGCCAGCCGCTTTTCGCATGAAAGGAGCAGCCGGACGGTGTTAGAATGTTCACGAGGAGTGAAAAAATTGAATGCTGCCAGCGCGCCAAGCACCTTGCTTAGGGAAGCCACGGAGTTTTTGACGGAATGCTACAAGGAATTGGGGAAAAGTGAACAGGAATTGAATAAAAGATTAATGGACGTTGCCCAGGTGATAGAAGAAACGGGCAGTTATTCACATACATTCGAAGAACTGGAACATGGTGCCAGGATGGCCTGGCGCAACAACAACCGCTGCATCGGGCGCCTGTTCTGGAATACGCTTGCCGTCTTTGATGAACGGGAAACGCCCACAGCAGAGAGCGTATTCGAACGGCTGGTGGACCATATCCGCTTTGCGACGAATGGCGGAAAGATCCGGCCAGCCATCACGGTATTCCCTCCTGCATTTGAAAGTTCAGAACCGGTGCGGGTATGGAACCATCAATTGGTGCGTTATGCCGGCTATGAGCAGGAAGGGAAGGTCATTGGGGACTCTTCTTCGCTCCAATTCACGAAGGCATGTGAAAAGCTCGGTTGGAAAGGGGCCGGCACGCATTACGATGTGCTGCCGATTGTCATTGAAGTAAAAGGGGAGGCGCCGCGCTTTTTCGAATTGCCGAAAGAAGAGGCGCTGGAAGTGGAAATTGGCCATCCGGAATGGCCGGAATTCAAGGACTTGGGCGCGAAGTGGTATGCCGTGCCGATCATTTCGGAGATGAAGCTGGAAATCGGAGGCATCCACTACCCGCTGGCGCCTTTTAACGGCTGGTATATGGGCACGGAAATCGGGGCACGCAACCTGGCCGATGAAGACCGCTACAACCTGTTGCCGGAAGTGGCGGAAATGATGGGGCTGAATACGGCATCGAACCGGTCGCTGTGGAAGGACAAAGCGCTTGTGGAACTGAACATCGCCGTTTTGGAATCGTTCCAGGAAGCAGGCGTGACGATTGTCGACCACCACACCGCCGCCAAGCAGTTCAGCAGTTTCGAGAAAAAGGAAGCCGCGGCCGACCGGGCTGTCACCGGCAATTGGGCCTGGCTCATTCCGCCGCTGTCGCCGGCAACGACGCATATATTCCATAAACCGTATAATAACAGTCTGGTGAAGCCGAATTACTTTTACCAGAAGGCTCCCTATCTTACGTAAGGGGTGGATGGATATGAAAGAATTCAAAATCACGTATTTCTTTGACGAGGAGCATTATATCCGCAGGTTTATCCATGTGGAGTCGCAGGAAGAAGCGGAAGCGCTGGTCCGCAGTGAGCGGGATCAATACATTTCGTTCACCGACAGCAGAGGCATCTACCATGAACTCCATACACGGAATGTGCGGGTGGTCCAACTATCCGAATATTTCCGTGTGGATAAGCAGAGACCAAAAAAAGCCGCCTTCGACTGAAGGCGGCTTTTATTCGGATTTATTTAAAGCTTAGGAAACCGTCGTCAACTGCAACCGTTGAACCGTTGATGGCTGCAGCTTCTTCGGAGAACAGGAATTTCACGACGCTGGCCACTTTTTCAGGCTGGATCAATTGGTTATGCATATGGAGTGCGGACAACGCTTTTTTCATTTCCGGATCGTTGCCAAGGATCGGCGTGTCGATAAACCCTGGGGCAACGCCGACAACGCGGATGCCGTAGTCAGCAAGCTCAAGTGCGCCGGACTTGGACATCATCACAACAGCTGCTTTGGCCGCATTATAATTAAAGCTTCCTTTTGCAGCCATTGAACCATAGATGGAAGCAGTATTGACGATAGTTCCTTTAGTGCCGAGCTCCACCATTTTCTTGGCTCCGTAATAGATGCCGTAGTAGACGCTGTGCTGATCGACGTCAATAACTTTATGATAAGATGCCGGGTCCATCTCAAGCAGCGGTTTTACGAGTCCGATGCCTGCGTTATTGAAAATGCCGTTCAAAGTTCCGAAGGTCTCAACTGCAAAATCGACCATGGCTTCCACTTCTTCGGCTTTGGAAACATCGACTTTGAAAGCTGCTGCTTTGCCTCCTTTTGCTTCGATGGCGGAGACTGTCTCTTTTGCGCCTTCTTCATTGAAATCAGCGACAACAATCGCATTGCCGGCCTCAGCCAATTGATAAGCCGCTTCCCGGCCAATCCCACTCGCTCCGCCGGTGATGATAATTGCTTTGTTTTCTGCCATATTAAGTTCCTCCTCAAGATTATTTGGAATTATTGCTACAATTTAAGCATACACCTCTTTTATCTCGAATTAAAGATATTAGCTTCTGACAGGATATGAATTTTTTCCGGCTGGCAGTCGATAGAAACGGGGAAGTTATTATATAATAGTAGATAGTGAACGTTCTTCACATTCAAAGTTGAGAGAAAGTGGGAAACCCTATGGGACGCAAGTGGAATAATATCAAAGAAAAAAAAGCATCCAAAGATGCCAATACAAGCCGGATCTATGCAAAATTCGGGCGGGAGATCTATGTGGCGGCAAAGCAGGGCGAGCCGGATCCGGAGTCGAACCAGGCGCTGAAAGTCGTGCTTGAACGTGCGAAGACATACAGCGTGCCAAGAGCTATCATCGACCGGGCAATCGACAAGGCAAAAGGCGGTTCTGAAGAAAGCTTTGATGAGCTTCGCTATGAAGGCTTTGGGCCGAACGGATCGATGGTCATCGTCGATACGCTGACGAACAACGTCAACCGGACGGCTTCGGATGTCCGTGCAGCTTTCGGCAAAAACGGCGGCAATATGGGCGTCAGCGGATCGGTTTCGTATATGTTCGACCACACTGCTGTTTTCGGGGTCGAAGGCAAGACAGCGGATGAAGTGCTTGAATTGCTGATGGAAGAGGATGTCGATGTCCGTGACATAACCGAAGAAGAAGATTCGGTGATCGTTTATGCAGAACCGGACCAGTTCCACGTTGTCCAGGAAGCATTCAAGAATGCCGGAATCACGGAATTCACTGTAGCGGAATTGACGATGCTCGCACAGAACGAATTGGAGCTGCCGGAAGACGCGCAGGCGCAGTTCGAGAAGATGATCGATGCAATCGAGGATTTGGAAGATGTGCAGCAGGTCTATCACAACGTCGATCTAGGCGAATAAAACAAATGGATACGAGAAGCCTTTGCCGGTTGGCGAAGGCTTTTATTTTTTCAATGAGAACGCATCCGACGAAATTTTTCATTAGTCCGACAACTCGCTTGTCTGGCGGTACAATAAAATCTATACTGATTTGGAAGTGGTTGTTCTGAATCGGAGAATAGCAGCTGACCGGTTCTCCCAGGAAACGGACCACATTCCAAGTAGAAAAGAGGCGTGCCGATGAAAGCGATAATTGTAAGCGAGCTAGGAGCTCCGGATGTATTGAAGCTTCAGGAAACTGCGGTTCCTGAAATTGCACCGCATCAAGTATTGATCCGCGTCCAGGCAATCAGTGTGAATTTTGCAGATATCAAGTCGAGGCAGGGGCAGTACCACGGCACTGTATCGGGAGAGGCATTTACGCCAGGGCTTGACTGTGCCGGAGAAATCGCCGAAATTGGAAGTGAAGTCACCCGTTTCCGGAAAGGGCAGCGGGTTATGGCATTTCCGAAAGAAGGATCGTATGCAGAATTCGTCAAAGCGGATGAAGTGTTGACGTTTCCGGTACCAAATGAATTGCCGATTGAAACGGCGGCGGCCTCTCTGACAGTGGGAATCACAGCTTATAACGTCATCCGCAAAATGGCGCAGCTTGAACCCGGTGAGACGATCCTGATCCATGCTGCTGCCGGCGGTGTTGGGTCTACAGCCATTCAGCTCGCCCGGTATTTCGGGGCAGGGACAATTATCGGCACTGCGGGGAGTAGCGAAAAGACGATCATGGCGAAAGAGTTCGGCGCTGACCACGCCATCAATTACCGGACGCAGGATTTTGCGGCCATCGTGAACGATTTGACGGATGGCAGAGGCGCCGATGTCATCCTCGATACGGTAGGTGGGGAGAATTTCGAAAAAAGCATGGACTGCTTGGCTCCTTTCGGCCGGATCATCTCTTTTGGCCATGCCAATGAAGGTTCAGTACCAGGCCGGGTCAAAACGACCGAGCTCCACTCGAGCTGCCGCTCAGTCATCGGCTACAGCACTGGCACCTACCGCAAACACCGTCCGGAATTCCTCCACGAAGCAGCGGAGGAAATTACCAAATTGATGCTCGAAGGATCCTTGAATATCGTCATCTCGAAACGGTATCCGCTGGCTGCGGCAGCGAAAGCGCATGCCCATATTGAAAGCCGCAAGAGTTTCGGAAAGGTTCTGCTGCTTCCATGAGCTTTCTGCCGGCGCTCTCCTTTCAATAGGAGAGCGCCGGTTTTTAGATGTTTACACGTCCGAATAAAAAGGGAAAAAACTGATTCCAATTTCCTAAAGCAGCTTCTGATGCTATTTCAGTATATTTAATGGCTGTGTCTGTGCAGCTCACTAAATGCTATAAATCTTCAGCCTTTTCAGTTAAACTATTGTTTATGTCACATGAAAGGATGAGATACATGAAGAAAAAAAGTTTGACTGTGAAAGTAATTACCGGGCTTCTCCTGGGTGCTGTTGTAGGCTTGCTCATCAATTTACTGGCACCGGAAGCATTTGATCCTATAAATACATATTTATTTGTGCCGCTTGGCCAACTATTTTTAAGTCTGATCAGCATGCTGGTCGTCCCGCTCGTATTCCTGTCCATCATTCTTGGAACCGCAGGGCTGGGGGATCCGGCGAAATTGGGGCGGATCGGATTGAAAACGATTTCATATTTCCTGATCACCACAACGATAGCAATCGCCATCGGTTTGAGTTTGGCGGCTGTCATCCAGCCGGGGCTGGCGGGTGATTTTGATCTAGAAAGCGCAACTTTCGAAGCGGACGAAGCGCCGTCAGTTGCAGAAACGCTGCTGAATATCATCCCGAAAAATCCGCTTGAAGCATTGACGAGCGGCAATATGCTGCAGATCATCGTGTTTGCCGTGTTCATCGGCTTGGCGCTCACTGCCTTGGGGGAAAAGACGAAAGGCATTCTGAACCTGGTGGAGCAGGGGAACGAAGTCATGATGTATCTGGTCGGCATCGTCATGAAATTCGCCCCGTACGGAACTTTCGGGTTGATTGCGACTGCGATCGGCTCGCAAGGACTCTCTGCAATCAAAGCGATGGGAGCGTATATGGTCGTTGTCGTCGCGGCGCTCTTCATCCATGCCGCGTTCACTTATGGCGGAACCATTGGGCTATTGGCTAAGAAAAATCCGGTCTGGTTCTTCAAGAAATTTGCACCGGCCATGAGTGTGGCATTCAGTACATCAAGCAGTACAGCCACCTTGCCTGTATCGATGGACGTCGCACAAAAAGACCTGGGCGTTCCGAAATCGATCAGCTCATTTGTCCAGCCGCTTGGCGCCACCATCAATATGGACGGCACCGCCATCATGCAGGGCGTGGCAACCATGTTTATCGCTCAAGCATACGGCGTGGATCTTACAATGACGCAATTGATGACGGTCGTCCTGACGGCGGTACTTGCAAGCATCGGGACTGCTGGCGTACCGGGTGTCGGCCTGATTATGCTGGCAATGGTCCTTAGCAGTGTAAGTCTGCCGGTAGCAGGAATCGGGCTTGTGCTCGGAATCGATCGTTTGCTTGATATGACACGGACAGCCATCAATATTTCCGGCGATGCCGCTTGTGCGGTATATGTAGCGGAAACCGAGAAAAATCGCACCGAAGCATTACAAGAACAAGAAGCGTAATGATCAATAGTAAAACCCCGCTTTTTCCTTGCCGGCCCGGCCAGGAAAAAGCGGGGTTTTTTCATATCAGAACGAAAGATAAAAGGAATAGAAAAAAATGAAGCAGATTAGTTTACTTTTTATACCCCTTAGGGTATATTGTGGTTAACAACAACAACAAACCACACGAAAAGGGGAATCATTCTATGTTATTACGATATTTCTATGATGATAAATTGGCGCACGCATCTTACGTCGTAGGCTGCCAGGCTACCGGGGAAGCGGTAGTGGTAGACCCGATGCGCAATATTCTCCCGTACGTTGAACTTGCTAAAAAAGAAAACTTGAAAATTGTAGGGGCGCTTGAAACCCATATCCATGCTGATTTCGTCTCCGGTTCACGCGAACTGGCTGAACGTTTCGGAACAAAGCTGTATCTTTCAGATGAAGGCGATAAAGATTGGAAATACCAGAACCTGGAGAATGTCAGCCACCAGTTGCTGAAAGAAGGCGACAAATTCAATATCGGCAATTTGATCTTCGAAGTGGTGCATACACCTGGCCACACACCTGAGAGCATCTCGTTCATCTTGACGGATACAAAAGCGGCCGATCTGCCGCTTGGCATCTTCACAGGCGACTTTGTCTTTGTGGGTGATGTCGGCCGTCCGGACTTGCTTGAAAAAGCGGCGGGCATCCAGGGAACTTCGGAATCCGGAGCGAAAGCGATGTTCCAATCGATCGAACGCTTCAAAGAACTTCCGGATTATTTGCAGGTCTGGCCGGCGCACGGCGCGGGAAGCGTATGCGGAAAATCGTTGGGTGCAGTGCCGTCAACGACTGTCGGATATGAAAAGCTGTTCAACTGGGCAATGCAGTTCAAAGATGAAAAATCGTTCATGGACGAGCTGCTTGCAGGGCAGCCGGAACCGCCTTATTATTTCGCAGTCATGAAATCCGTCAATAAAATCGGTCCGGAACTGATTGCCAATTTGCCGGAGCTCAAGCCAATCGATCGGTTTGCTGATATTAAGAGCTTGCTGGAAACTGGCGAACAAGTCCTCGACTTGCGCCCGGCGGATGCATTCAGCCAAGGCTTTATCCCGGGAACCCTCAACATCCCGTTCAATAAATCCTTCACAAACTGGGCAGGATGGGTCGTTGATTATAAAAAGCCGGTTTACATTCTTGTAGATCCTGATTCGCTTGATGAAGTGATCACCGCTCTGCATTCAATCGGCATCGACCAGGTCCTTGGCTATGCGGATGCAGAGGCAATCATCGGCGAAGCAGACAAGCTTGATAAATACGATAACGTAACGGTAGAAGAAGCGAAAGAAATGATCAATAATGATGAAGCCAACGTACTCGACGTCCGGAACCAGACCGAGTTTGATGAAGGGCATATTGAAAATGCAGACCACATCATGGTCGGGACATTGAAAAACCGTCTCGAAGAAGTCGATGCCAGCAAGACGGTCATCGTCCATTGCCAAGGAGGCGCACGTTCAGCAATTGCTGCGAGCCTGCTGAAAGCGAACGGGATCGATAACATCGTCAACATGCCGGGCGGATTTTCAAAATGGTCGACTGAAGTAAAAGCGTAACTCGCACATTTCAATGAACCGCCGGAATCTTGTTCCGGTAGTTTTCAGATGAAAAGGAGCAGGTGAATAAATATGGCAATACCGATGACTTTATTGGCGCTGTTGCTTGCAGGCAGCAGCTACCGAAGATTCATGCCGATGCACGGCATGGAAAAACGATGCCTCGAACACGTGGATGCCGGAGCTATTACAATTCTGGACGTCCGTCCTTACAATATTTCAAACGAAGAAGTGTCTGGCGCTATGAACCTGCCGTATGCTTACCTGATGCGGAACTATAAGGAAATACCGGATCAGCCGATCCACCTGATGGCGTCAGATGCATTGGAAAAAAATCTGGGCGCACGCTTTTTGCAAAGAAAAGGTTTTGAAGTAGTCAGCTACAGCTTAGTGGAAAAAGACAATGGCGATATGCACGTCCCGTGCAATTAATAGTATGAGAAGAGTCCGTCGGGTAGCGATGGCCTCTTTTTTCGTTCTGGAAAATCTTCACATTGACAACAAAGAAACAGCCATGTATATTTTGTGTAACCGGTTACACATTTACCGAGAACGGAGCTGCTTATATGACCACCATCAGAGATGTAGCGAAAAAAGCAGGCGTATCAGTGGCGACAGTGTCCCGTTTCCTCAACGGAAGCGGCTACGTGAGTGCAGACGCTGCCAAAGCTGTAACGGATGCCGTGGATGAATTGAAGTACGAACTGAACCCGGTGGCCCGGTCGCTCAATACGAAACAATCGCATTTGATCGGCTTGATCGTCCCGGACATCACCAACCCGTTCTTCCCGGAACTTGCCCGTGCCGTGGAAGATGTCGCATTGACTTACGGGTATACCGTCATCCTGTGCAACTCGGATGAAAATCCGGAAAAAGAGAGAAATTACCTGGAAACGCTGAAGAAAAAATATATTGCCGGCTTTATCGTAACGTCGAATCAGCTCGACGCGCCGCATTATGCGAATATGGCGCTGCCGATTGTCGCCTTGGACCGTGCGATCAATGACAGGATCCCGACGGTTTCTTCCAATAACCGCGAAGGGGCCGTGATGGGAACGCAGGCGCTATTGGAAAGAGGGTGCAAGAACATCCTCTTCCTAAGAGGGCCGGAAGAGTTGAACCCGGCCAATGACCGCTTCGAAGGATTTATGGAAGCGATTACGGATTCTGGCGTAAACTATCACGTCGTGACATGTCCGTTCCACTTTGCGGACTCGGAAAAGATTGTCGAGGGATTTTTGAAAGAACATAAAGAAATCGACGGCATTTTTGCCAGCAGCGATGTCTCGGCGGCAGGGGCGTTAAAAGCGGCAGTGACCCTTGGCATCCAGGTGCCAGAAGAATTGCAGATTGTCGGGTTTGACGGCATCGCAATGGGCGAGATGCTGTCTCCGGGCTTGACGACCATCGCCCAGGACGTATATAAAATGGGGGCGATCGCCACCCGGGTTCTCATCAAACGGATTGAACACCAGGAAATTGAACAGCATTTCTACGAAGTGCCGGTGCAGCTGAAACTTCGGGGAACGACAAGGAGTGTGGAAAAATGATAACAGTAGTAGGCAGCATCAATATGGATCTTGTTGTACGGACCGCCCGTTTTCCCAAGCAGGGGGAAACAGCACTCGGCGACCTGTATACGACAGTGCCAGGCGGAAAAGGTGCGAATCAGGCGGTAGCGGCCGCCCGGCTTGGCGGTTCAGTAAACATGATCGGCGCAGTCGGAACCGATGCATTCGGCGACGAACTGCTCCGGAATCTGGAGGCGGAATCCGTCGGAACAGCTTCTATTAAACGGGCAGAAGGCACAAGCGGAATCGCGAACATCCTTTTGTCGGACGGAGACAACCGCATTATCGTGGTGCCCGGCGCCAACCATAGCCTGAAAGCCGAGGAAATGGCTGCATTTGAGAAAGGGCTGAAGGAAAGCGGCATCGTCGTCATGCAATTGGAAATGCCGATCCCGGTTGTCCAGCGGACGTTGGAAATTTGCCATCAGCACGGCGTGCCGGTAATTTTGAATCCGGCGCCGGCAGACGGGTTTATTGAAGAATTCCTCCCCTATGCTACATACATGACGCCGAATGAAACCGAAGCAGAAGAGCTGTTCGGGCCTGATTGGGAACACATGCTTGAAAAATACCCGAACCGCCTCGTTGTGACGCTCGGCAGCAAAGGGGCCCGCTACTTCGACGGCCAAAAGCACGTCTTAGTGGAAGGGTTTAAAACGCAAGCGATGGACACGACAGGCGCAGGCGATACATTCAACGGAGCAATCGCTGTCGCGCTAGAAGAAGCGATGCCGTTTGAAGAAGCGGTGCGCTTTGCCAATGCGGCGGCTTCGTTGTCAGTTGAGAAATTTGGCGCCCAGGGCGGAATGCCGTCTCGGCAGGAAGTGCTGCAGCGCATGGGAGATGACGGAAAATGAAAAAGCATGGCATGATCAACCGTGACATAGCGGCAGCGTTGGCTGCATTCGGCCATACGGATCTTCTCGTCATCGCTGATTGCGGCTTGCCGGTACCAAAAGGGGTCCAGTGCATTGATTTATCCTACCGTATCGGCGAACCTTCATTTCTAACGGTGCTTCAGGCAATTCTGGAAGATTTTCAGGCGGAAGCCGGGTTTATTGCCCGGGAAATATCCGAAGAGAACCCGGAAGTCGAAGCAGGTATCCTCGAACAAGTGAATGCCGCTTACGTAACGCATGACGAACTGAAGAAAATGAGCAAAGAAGCGAAGCTGATCATCCGGACGGGTGAAGCGACGCCATACGCCAATATCGTCCTCCGTTCTGGAGTGATCTTTTAAAAAGGCAGGTGAACCCCAATGATCAAAATGACCAATATATCCAAGTCGTTCAGCGGCAACCAGGTATTGAAAAATGTCCAGTTTTCGTTGGAACGGGGAGAAATCCATGCATTGATGGGCGAAAACGGAGCCGGCAAGTCGACATTGATGAAAATTCTGACGGGCATTTATTCACGCGACAACGGAACGGTGGAAGTGAAAGGCAAGGAAGTCCATTTCACTTCGCCGAAGCAGGCGGAAGAGGCCGGAATTGCAGTAATCCACCAAGAACTGAACATCCTGCCCCATTTGTCGATTACGGACAATATGTTTTTAGGCAACGAAGAGACGTTCGGGCGCACAGGAATCATCAAGACCAAACAGATGGAGCAGAAGACGAAAAAAGCGCTGCTGGATCTTGGCTTGGACATCGACCCTGCCGCACCGGCAAGCTCGCTTTCTGTCGGCCAGCAACAGATTGTCGAGATTGCGAAAGCGCTTGCGGTGGAGGCGGAAGTGATCGTCATGGACGAACCGACCGCGGCACTGACCGACCGTGAAATCGATACGCTGTTCGCCACCATACGCGAATTGCAGGCGCGCGGCGTATCGTTCATCTACATCTCTCACCGCATGGAAGAGATTTTCTCGCTGTGCGACCGCATCACCATCCTGCGGGACGGCGAATATGTAGGCGATAAGCGGATTTCGGAAACATCATTTGAGGAAATCGTCCAGATGATGGTCGGGCGCGAATTGGGTGAACGCTTCCCGGTACGCAGTTCGGCAATTGGAGATGTGAAGCTGTCCGTCAAAGGGCTTACGCGGAAAGATTGCTTTGAAGATGTATCCTTTGATCTCCGGAAAGGCGAAGTGCTGGCCATTGCGGGCTTGATGGGCGCCGGGCGGACCGAAGTGGCCCAGTCGCTGTTCGGCTATAAGAAAGCGGACGCCGGAACGGTCCAGGTCGATGGCCGGCCGGTGAAGATCGACAGCCCGAAAGCGGCCAAAGAACTTGGCATCGGCTATGTCACAGAAGACCGAAAGTCGGAAGGGCTGATTGTCGACTTTACGGTCGAAGAAAACGTCAGCATGACCAATTTCTCGTCGATCTCCAAGAACGGGTTGATTTCACGGGATAAGGAGCGGTCGCTTTATGACCGCATGGTCAAACGGCTCGGCATCCGGACCTCGGGGCCGACCCAGACCGCCAAATCGCTCAGCGGCGGCAACCAGCAGAAAGTGGTCATCGCCAAATGGCTGGGAATTGAACCGGAATTGCTTATTTTGGATGAGCCGACCCGCGGCGTGGATGTCGGCGCGAAAAAAGAGATTTACTCGATCATCAACGAACTTGCCAGCCGCGGCGTGGCCATCCTGATGATTTCGTCGGAGCTGCCGGAAGTCATTGGCATGGCGGACCGTGTGCTGGTGATGCACGAAGGGAAATTGACGGCAGACTTGCCGAAAAATGAACTTACACAAGAAAAGATCATGCATTTTGCTACAGGAGGTGGAAAACATGCAGTTGAAGGCCAGTAACCAATCGCTGCTCCAAAAAATCGGGCCGTTCATCGGTTTGATTGCTATTGTTGTCATCATTACGATTTTGAATCCGAGTTTTCTATCGGTAAATAACTTGCTGAATGTGTTCCGCCAAGTTTCCATTAACGCGCTGATCGCCTTCGGAATGACGTTCGTCATTCTGACCGGAGGCATCGATTTATCGGTCGGTTCGATTTTGGCACTGACAGGTGCCGTTACGGCAGGGTTGATGTCCGGCGGCATGGATCCGGTCCTGGCAATGCTGGTCGGCTTGCTGCTCGGCGCCATCCTCGGTGCCATCAACGGCGTCATCATTGCGAAAGGGAAAGTGGCGCCGTTTATCGCGACGCTTGCAACGATGACGATCTACCGCGGGCTGACGCTCGTATATACGGAAGGCCGGCCGATTTCGGGCTTAGGCGACAGCGTCGCTTTCCAGATGCTCGGAAAAGGATATTTCCTTGGGATTCCGGTTCCGGTCGTAACAATGATCATCAGCTTTGCCATTTTATATTTCATTCTGAAAAAGACGACATTCGGCCGCCGTGTCTACGCGGTGGGCGGCAATGAAGAAGCATCAATCCTCTCAGGGATCAATGCGGACCGCATCAAAATCTACGTCTATTCACTGGTCGGTTTGCTGGCAGGATTGGCGTCGCTGATTCTGACTTCCCGGTTGAACTCGGCCCAGCCGACTGCCGGGGAAATGTTCGAGCTCGATGCCATTGCGGCAGTTGTGCTAGGCGGGACAAGCCTTACCGGCGGACGCGGATGGATTGTCGGCACGCTGATCGGTGCGTTGATCATCGGGGTATTGAACAACGGTTTGAATTTGATCGGGGTTTCATCCTTTTTCCAGCAAGTGGTCAAAGGTGCAGTTATATTATTCGCGGTTCTGTTGGACCGTAAAAAAACAGCATAGGGAGTGTTGAGAAATGAAGAAGATTCAATTGTTGTTGGTATTGTTGGCCATGATGATTTTGGCGGCATGTTCAATGGAAGCACCAGGTTCAGGGGATGAGGAAGCTGAAAGCGGAGGCGAAGCAGGCGGCGACTACACCATCGGTTTTTCGATTTCCACATTGAACAACCCGTTCTTCGTAACGCTTAGCGAAGGGGCAGAAGCGAAAGCTGAAGAGCTCGGCGCTACGGTTTCTGTAGTAGATGCACAGGACGATGCAGCAAAACAGGCAAGCGATGTTGAAGATTTGATCCAGCAAGGCGTTGACTTGATCATGATCAATCCAGTCGATTCTGAAGCGGTTGCAGCGGCAGTCGAATCAGCAAATGCAGCAAACATTCCAGTCATCACAGTTGACCGCAGCGCTTCAGGCGGCGAAGTGGTTTCTCACATCGCGTCTGATAACGTGGCCGGCGGTGAAATGGCAGGGGAGCTTCTAGTATCATTGGTTGGTGAAGGCGCGAAAGTGGCTGAGCTTGAAGGCGTACCTGGTTCTTCCGCAGCCAATGAACGCGGCGAAGGTTTTAATAACGTGGCAGAAGGCCAACTGGACATCGTTGCAAAACAGACAGCCAACTTTAACCGTGGGGAAGGGTTGACTGTCATGGAGAACATCCTGCAATCCAATCCGGATATCACAGGCGTGTTCGCACACAACGACGAAATGGCCCTTGGAGCGCTTGAAGCGATCGAAGCTGCCGGAAAAGACATTACGGTAGTCGGGTTTGACGCTACGGAAGATGCCGTCAAAGCGGTAGAAGAAGGGCGCATGGCCGGAACGGTTGCACAGAAGCCGGAAATGATCGGTGAAATGGCAGTCGAAACAGCAGTGAAGTCGCTGGAAGGCGAAGAAGTGGAAGCATCGATTCCGGTTGAATTGGAATTGATCAAACAATAATTTTGGACGGCCGGCATCACGCTTCTATGATGCCGGTTTTTTGATGGAGCTGCCAAGAGCATTTGGTTCGCAGGGCAGCACGTTCCGCTCCCGGTCTTTTCCCGATTTCTGCTATACTTTGGGTAATCGAGGGAACGGAGGCGAAGGAATGAGAAATGTCTGGAAGCTGAAGTACGGATCGCACAGCATACAAGTGGAGAACTCCTGGATGAGCGATAAGCTTTATGTCGACGGGGTGCTGCAGGACGAACAAGTTGGTTTCCACCTGAGCTCACGGCTGCTGGGCAAGCTGCAAAACGATGACGGCGAATTCGAAGACATCAAAGTTTCGCTCGCGCCGGGATGCCCGAACACCCGCGCCCGCATTTTCATCGGGGAGCAGCTGATGTATTCGACCGACCTGCAATGGGACATGTAGCTGCTGCGGGGGAATGGATATTAAGAGAATAAAGCAGAGGCTTTCCGCTCACGGAAAGCCTCTTTTTTACAGCCTTAATAAGAGTATTGTGGTAAATGGAGAATGTTATTTGCGTTTAGCAGATTTTATTTGCGTTTAAAAAGATTTATTTGCGTTCGCCAAAAGTCGACTCCCTTCACGAACGCAGATGGGTGCTTTAGGATGGCAGAACAGAGATTTCGCTAGAATTAAATAAAAAATTAATGGATAAATTTCCTATTATTGAAAATCAATCTATGCTTTTGGAATCATTTGTTAAAAAATCAGAAAATTCTTTCTCCCGCTATGCTATGCTTTTTTCATCTAAAGGAAAAGGGTGATGGGAAAGTGGAAAAGAAACAGTCGATCAAGTGGGGGGTACCTTTGCTGCTGGCAGCTGCACTCGTAATATCACCGGTGCAATTGAATGATGCCGGACAGTCGGCGGGAGCGGACGGCGAATACGCAGCCCTGGCAAATGACATCAACAAGATTTTACAGGATGAGCGCATTAAAGGCGCTACCACAGGCGTAAGCATCCGGAAAGCGGATACGGGGGAATTGATCTATGACCATTTTGGGGATTCTCGCCTGACGCCGGCTTCCAATATGAAGCTGTTCAGCGGCATGGCAGCACTCGATACATTGGGCGAAGACTACCGCTTCAGCACCGAAGTACATACGGATGGCCGCATCAACGGTGAAGTGCTGCAAGGGAACCTCTATTTGAAAGGCAAAGGCGATCCGACGCTTCTCCAAAAGGACTTCGAAGCATTCGCAGCCGAGCTGAAGAACCAGGGAATCCATAAAGTGAAGGGCGACCTGGTCGGCGATGATACCTGGTACGACGATGAACGCCTGTCAGAAGACATCACCTGGAAAGACGAGCGCTATTATTACGGGGCGGAAGTTTCAGCATTGACGGCGTCGCCGAACGAAGATTACGATGCCGGCTCCGTCATCGTCGAAGTGAACCCGGGCGACGCGGCAGGTGCGGAGACGAAAGTGACACTTGCACCGCATACGGATTATGTCAATGTCATCAACAATACGACAACAGTGGCAGCAGGAAGCAAGAAGACCGTTTCCATCATCCGCGCACACGGTTCGAACGACATCATCATTGAAGGGGAAATGCCGCTTGGCGGATCGCGGTCTCGGGAGTGGATTGCAGTGACGGAGCCATCGGGTTATGCACTCGATCTTTTCGAGAACGCATTGATTGCCGAAGGCATTCAATTGATCGGCGATTCAGAGCTGAAGATGGGCGCTGCGCCTGAAGGCACCACGCTGCTTGCAGAACGCCAGTCCATGCCGCTGCGGGAGCTTTACATCCCGTTCATGAAGCTCAGCAACAACGGCCACGCAGAAGTTCTTGTCAAAGAGATGGGGCGTGTGGTTTCAGATGAAGGCAGCTGGGAAGCAGGGCTCGAAGTAGTCGAGGAGTTGGCGGCCGACCTTGGTGTGAATACGGGCACAATTTTGCTCCGCGACGGCTCCGGCATGTCGCACGTCAATATGGTTCCGGCAAATGAAATTTCAGCGCTGCTGTATGGCGGACAAGAGGAGGAATGGCACGGCGCTTTCGTCAATTCGCTTCCTGTTGCTGGCGCGCCTGAGCGCTTTGTCGGCGGCACCCTCCGGAACCGCATGAAAAACAGTGCGGCTGCGGGCAATGTGACGGCAAAGACCGGCTCGTTGACGGGCGTCTCTTCATTGTCCGGCTATGCGGAGACAGGCGACGGGGAAAAACTGATTTTCTCAATCGTCATCAACAATGACTTGGCTACCGTGACGCCTGTGGAAGATGCGATTGCCACGGCAATTGCGGAATACGAAAAAGAATAATCCCTTAGTTCCGGTGGCCGCTGCGCTTGCCGGAATTTTTCTTGGCTGGATGGCGTCTGCAAAGTTGAAAAAGGGTCCTGGCAATTTCACGTTCAATTCTGTATGTTTAATGTATTCAGTAAAAAATAGAGAACTGGGGGAAATGATTATGAAACCTATTATCGGAATCACTGCATCCAAAGAACTGGGGCGGGAAGAATATGCAATTGAAATGGCGGATACGGAAGCTATCCTGCAAGCTGGCGGTTTGCCGATTATGCTGCCGCATTTGCTGGAAGACAAGGATATCGACCAAATCGCCAATCGGATTGACGGGCTGTTTGCAGCGGGTGGGTACGATATCGATCCGACATTGTTCGGTGAAGAGCCGCATCCGAACCTGGGCGTTATCATTCCTTCGCGCGACGCGTTCGAGCTTGCACTGATCCGGAAAGTCCTGGAACTCGGCAAGCCGATTCTGGCTGTTTGCCGCGGCGCACAGATTCTGAACATTGCTATAGGCGGAGATATGTACCAGGACATCAATACACAAATGGAAGGGCCGTTATTGCAGCATAAGCAGCAAGCCCCTAAATCCCACGGATCGCATTTTGTGCATATTCCGGAAGGTTCGCTGCTGCACCGCCTGACAGGAACCATGAAGCTGCGGGTCAACAGCCGCCACCATCAGGCCAACCGCCATGTGCCGGAAACCTACCTGGTGTGCGGGACTGCAAGCGACGGCGTGATTGAAGCGATCGAAAGCAAGAGCCACCAATTTGTTCTCGGCGTGCAATGGCATCCGGAAAACATGGCGATTGCCGGAGACGAACCTTCCCTCGGCATTTTCAAAGGGTTTATCGAAGCGTGCACGGAAGAAGGGGATGAATAAATGCAGATCATCGATACGCATTGCGACGCGCTGTTGAAACTGCAATTGGCCAAAAGAGGCGCTTTCTACAAGCAGGAGCCGCTCGATTTCTCCAGCGCTGAAGAAATCGAAACGAATTTCGCCCGGCTGCAGGCCGGCGGTGTAAAAGTGCAGTTTTTTGCGGTTTTCCTCTATCCGGACTTGCCGTCTGATGAAAAATGGCAGCATGCCCTGGAACAGGTGGATTTGTTCTATACCGAAATCATCGGCAAAAATCCGGCAATGAAGCACATCAAACGGTGGGAAGACATCGATGCACTGAAGGAAGGTGAGATCGGTGCAGTCTTGACGCTGGAAGGGGCGGATGCATTCGGCAACGATTTGATGAAACTTCGCCAATTGTACCGGCTGGGCGTCCTGTCCATCGGCCTGACATGGAACAATGCCAATCTCTGCGCAGATGGCGCCGGGGAACCGAGAGGCGGAGGGCTGACGCTGCTCGGCAAGGACGTGGTGCGGCTCAACAACGAACACCGGGTGTTCACGGACGTTTCCCATTTGTCGGTGAAAGGCTTCTGGGACGTCATGGAACTTGCCGATTATCCCATTGCCAGCCATTCGAACGCCCGGGCGCTGCGCGAGCATCCGAGAAACCTGGATGACGGCCAGGCGAAAGCGATGTTCCGAAAGGGAGGCATGATCGATGTGGTGTTCTGCCTGGACTTTATCAAAGCGGATCCGAAAGAAGTTGTCATTCCAGACCTGATCAGGCACATCGATCATTTCTGCAGCCTCGGCGGCGTCAAGCAAATCGGGATCGGTTCGGATTTCGACGGAATTTCCGCGCACATCAAAAACCTGGAAAATGCTTCGAAGTTCCAGAACTTGATTAATGAACTCCAAAAGCAGTTCTCGGAAGAGGAAGTCGAAGGCTTCGCATACCGGAACTTCCTAAACCACCGTCCTGGCATGCGGAAATAAGGAGGAATTCCATGGAAGAGAATCTGAAGGAGAAAGTGAAAGAAGTATTCGGGAAAAATGCGGAGGAGTATGTCAGCAGCCCGATCCACGCAAAAGGCGATGACCTTCCGCTGCTGGTCGACTGGCTCAAGCCGGAAGAGGGCTGGCTGGTGCTCGATATTGCGACCGGCGGCGGGCATGTGTCAAAGGCGCTCGCGCCGCATGCCGGCACCGTTATTTCCACCGATTTAACCGAAGAAATGCTCGAGAACACCGCAAGGCACTTGAAGCCCGAGCACAACAATATCCTCTATGTCATTGCGGATGCGGAAGACCTACCGTTTTTAGCCGGCACGTTTGATGCAGCAGTATGCCGGATTGCGCCTCACCATTTCCCGCATCCGGAAGCTTTCGTGGCAGAAGCGGCCCGTGTGTTGAAGCCGGGCGGCAAATTTGTGCTCATCGACAACGTAGCGCCGGAAGACCCGGAGCTTGGCCGGTTCATGAACACGACGGAAAAGTTGCGGGACACAAGCCATGCGCGCTGCCTGCCGAAAAGCGAATGGCAAGCTCTTTTCAAGGAGAACGGCCTTTCAGAGCTGGCTGCACTGGACCGCAAAAAGACGTTCCAATTCCCATCCTGGGTAGCGCGCACCGCAGAAAGCGAAGCGCAGAAGGTCAAGGTGGAACAGCATCTTTTAGACGCGGACGAAAGCACTGCGGCGTATTTCCAATTGAAAACGCATGACGGGCATATCGAAAGCTTTGTGATTGATGAATGGATGGCGTTATACGAAAAATAAAGCACCGGGCTGATCCTTGGGATCGGTCCGGTGCTTTCGTGTGTTGTCTTATTCTTCGTAAACTTGAGCTGGTGCATTTTTAGTGTGTTTCCGCTTGTGCAAGACTGCATTGATTTCGGCGCCTATCACAAGGATCAGACCTGTTAGGAAGAACCAGAGCATCAGGACGATCAATCCGCCCAGGCTACCGTACGTAGCGGAATAGCTTCCGAAATTCGCCACATAGAACGAGAAGCCGAGGGAAACGAGCTGCCACAAGACAGTGGCGATCAATGCGCCGATGATAACTTCTTTGAACGGGAAACTCTTGTTCGGCGCAAACTTGTAAAGGAACGCCAAGACAATGCTCATAACCGCGATTGAAATGACCCAGCGCAGTACCTGGAAGATGATTTCCGTCTGCTGCGGGAGGTTCAGGAACGAACTGATGGTATCGATGATGGCGCCGCCGAATATCGGCAGTACCAACGCGACGATGACGGCTACCAGCATGAATAGCGTCAGGACGATCGCCATCCCTTTCTTGACGAAGAACGAACGTGTCTCTTCTACGTCGTATGCCTGGTTGGTCGCTTCGATAAATGCGCTCATCGCATTTGAAGCGGACCAAAGCGTCCCGAGAATACCGAATGTCAATAGGCCGCCTGATGGTGTCGTAACCACGCTGACAATCGTTTCCTCGAAAGTGCTCGCGACTTCTCCCGGAAGGATGGTGCCGATAAAATCGACAGCACGCTGCGGGTCGATCTGCAAATAAGGCAGGATTGATAATAACAAAATCAGTAAAGGAACAATCGCCAGCAGATAATAATAAGCTTGTGCAGCAGCAAGTGTCGTTGCACTGTCTTTTTTGATTTCGCCAACAACTTCCTTGGCGTATGATACAGCTTTGCTCATATACTCAACCTCCATAGTTAGACTTGGTTATTCTTTATATCCCCAAAATAAAGGTTGTTTAACCTTAAAAATCGAAAAGAGGGGGCCATTCTCATAGAACAGCCCCTCTTTTCGATGCGTTATTCCAATGTTTTTGCTCCTACGATGTCCTTGAAAAAGAGCGTTTCAATGCCGGAGCCGGTATCAAGGCGGAGCAGCCCATGCTGCAGGTCGATAGCCGCTACAATCCCTGAAAAGCTCCGGATTCCATCTTGCCAGATCCGGACTTCCACCGAACATTGTCGCTTATATGCCAGCCCGATTTCTTCATGCACCGCCTCCAGATCGAATTCATCCAGATCCGGCTTCACGTTATAGCGGTCTTCCTGCTGCCATTCCCGGAGCATCTGCACATGCTCCGGCAGCATCATCGCTGTCCATTTGATGCGCCCCCTGTCCTTGATTTGCCCTTTTGCTTTCAAGTATTTGTTCAGTTTCACTGCAAATCCCTCCCCTTCAAATTTTATTTATAAGAACATTTGTTCTCATTTTATAGAAGAGAAGGAGATTGGTCAAATCGAATCGGAAAAATTAAAGCGCAGCAACAAAAAAATAGGCCCATCCAACTGCAATTGGATAAGCCTATTTCCCTTATTAGCGGATGATCTCCAGTGCCACTTTGACGATATGGTGATTCTCCATTTCGAGTATGGTCCAGCGATGTCCTTCTTTCGCGACGATATCGCCCGTTTCCGCTTCGATCAGCTGATGCTGGACCCAGCCGGCAATCGTATCGATGTCGTCGCTGTCTTCGAACTCCAAATTAAAGCGTTCTTCCAGATCCTTCAACAGCACACGGCCGTTGAGGATGTAGTGGTCATCGCTTTCTTTTATAATTTCAGCTTCTTCTTCATCATCAAATTCATCGCGGATCTCGCCGACGATCTCCTCCAAGATATCCTCCATCGTAATGATGCCGGAAGTCCCGCCGTATTCATCAATCACCAGAGCGATGTGGGTGCGGTCTTTCTGCATCTTCATGAGCGCCGTCTGGAGCGGGGTCGTCTCATGGAAGTAAGGCAAGTCGTGGATCAAGTCACGCATCTGCACATCGCCTTCCATGGCATAATGGGTCAGCACTTCCTTGGCGTTGATAAAGCCGATCAAATCATCCTTGTCGCCATTATTGGCAATCGGATAGCGCGTATAGCGGTGTTCGCGGAGTTCTCCCAGCAAATCGTCGCTGCTCAGGTCCTGAGGGAAAGCGATGATCTGGGTGCGCGGCACCATGACGTCCTTGGCGCTCCGTTCATCGAATGCAAAGATGTTCTGCATGAACGACAATTCGGTTTGATTGATTTCGCCGCTTTGGAAACTTTGGGCCATGATGATCTTCAATTCATCCTCCGAATGCGCCTGCTCTTCTGAAGCCGGCTGCACGCCGAAAATGCGCAGGATGATGCGGGCGGACCCGTTCAGGGTGTAGATAAACGGCGCCATGATCTTGCCGAACCAGTAGAGGGGCGGCGTCAAAAGGAGCGTCATGCGTTCGGCAAACTGAAGCGCCAGTGATTTCGGCGCCATTTCACCTACGACTACATGAAGGAACGTCACAAGGGAAAAGGCAAGGACGAACGAAATGATCGAAGACGCGGAAGACGGAACGCCAAGCGTGTCGAACAAAGGATGCAAGAGCCGCTCGACTGTTGGTTCACCGAGCCAGCCGAGGCCGAGCGCAGTGACTGTGATGCCGAGTTGGCAGGCGGACAGGTAATAATCCAGGTCGCCGACCACTTTTTTGACCAGGACGGCTTTTTTATTGCCTTCTTCGATCAATTGGTCGATGCGTGACATGCGCACTTTGACAACGGCGAATTCTGCGCCGACAAAAAAAGCGGTCAACGCGATTAATAAGATGAGTAAAGCTAAATTCAATAAGAGTATGGGGTCCAATAAATTCCCTTAAATAAGGGATTCACCTCCGGGTTTTTTTGGTATTATTATAAATTTACCATAAATTATGCCTAAAACATATAACAAGCTCTCGTCAGTCGGCGAGCACCTGCCGGGTGATTTTCCGGATATCGGTGATTGAATCTTCGTTCATGACGTCTTCGAGGATTTCATCGCGGAAATAGGTGACGCTTGCCTTGAGTGGAATGGCAAGCAGCTTCTTCAGTGCAATGCGGTACATAGCGACAAATTCCTTATCGGAATTGCCCCGCTTCAATTCGGCAAAGGACTCATAGAACTGGTCGAGCTTATCAGCCATTTCGAGCAGCCGTCCTTCCGTCGTGGCATCTTTGCCTTCTTTCATCCGGTCGAAAAAGACTTCCTGGAATTCCTCGGGAATTTCCCGGTAGATGAATTTCTCCATCATCCCTTCTTCGACGCGGGCGATCATCTCTTTCAATTCAGGGGAGGAATGTTTGACCGGCGTTTTGATGTCGCCGATGAAAACCTCCGCGAAATCATGATTAATGGTTTTCTCATATAGTGATTTCCAGTCCACTTTCTTGCCCGCTCTCTCTTCGATCGTTGCAAAGAACATGGCGTACTGGCTGACCTTCCATGAATGGGCAGCGACATTGTGTTCCTCGAATTTAAATCTGCCTGGAGCACGGATGATCCGCTCCAAATCATTCAATGAGGTGAAAAATTTATGTATTCCCAAATCCCTCGACTCCTTTAATTATATTTCTCTACCCTCATCATACCCATTTTTGCGTATAATTAAAGGCGAACCACGAAAAAAGGAGAACTCGTATCATGACTGGAAAAACTCACATCACAGGCGGCATTGCAGCAAGCCTTGCATTTGCCCAGATCACCAACTATGACCCGGTCATCTTGCTGTGCGCAGGGACAATCGGCGCATTGCTGCCGGATATCTGCCATGGAGGAAGCAAAATAGGCAGGTCGTTCCCGGCGTTGTCCAAAATCATCAATACGCTGTTCGGCCACCGGACATTCACCCATAGCCTGCTGTTCCTTTTGCTGGCCGGCGTCCTGCTGAATGCCCTTTCTATAAACGAAGCAGCAGCTGCAGGCATTCTGGTCGGGATGGCAAGCCATTTGATCTTGGATATGGCGACCAAAAATGGCATCAAATTGTTTTTCCCGCTGCGGGTGACTGTACGGTTTCCCGTGACTGCCACAACAGGCGGTTTATCGGAACACGCCGTCTTTGCCGCGCTTTCTGTGCTGGCGGTCTATTATGGCTACAGCGCCTTCTCCATCTATTTTTAAAGGCAATTCCGTGTTTTGTTTCTGCAGAGTGGGGAATAGCTTCCACATAGAGTCTTTTAAGGAGGCGAAAACGATGGGAAAAGATGATTTTTCTAATCGCCGGAATTCTTCCCCGCAGCAAAACCGCAGGGAGCGGGAAGAGTTCGAGAGCATCCAGCAGGAGTCGCAGGAAGACGGAATCGAGATGGAACATGACAGCGCCCACAGCAATTTGGGCATCGGCGATGAACAGAATACGATTAGGGAAAAAGAAGAAGAATAATTAAAAGAATGCCGCCTCAGCGAGAAGCCGAGGCGGCATTTTTCAACTTGTTGAGAAAAGTATTAATTTTATTTCTTTTAAAATGAAAAGCCGATATTCCGCAAAACAGCTACGCTTACCGCGGGCTCGCGCCGAGCTAACTCGGGCTATCAGCCCGAGTGGATCTCGTCACTTCGTCGCTACGCTGCTCCCGAAGGTGTCTCCGCTGTTTTGCTCCATATCTAAGAGAAGCTAATGAACCAAGAGGATATTAAGTACCTCTCTCTTCTAGAGAGTTTATCCAGCGCCGGCGCGTCCGTGGGCTGGGCGAAGCTATGAGACGAGTGCCTTTCTCGGCTCATGGCGGAAGCCATGCCCCAAGCGACCGAAGCGGTGTAAACAGTTCATTTCTTTTATGAACTCACTTTCTAGAAAGTTTCTCGACAGCCAAAAAAATGCCGCCTCAGCGAGAAGCCGAGGCGGCATTTTTCCGGTAAATGGACAATCCCGCCAAGTAGAGGACCGGGAGGAGGGCGGTCGTGAGCACCAACCCTGTCCAACCGCCGGCGCCCCACAGCGGGCTGAGCAGCGAGCTGCCGGCGGCGACTCCGATATAATAGGCGACCAGATAGAGGCTGGAGGCGCTGCCTTTATGGTGCTCCGCCTGCTGGCTGACAGAAGCCGCAGTCAGCGAGTGGGCAATAAAAAATCCGAGACAGGCTGTGCAGAGCCCGGCGGCGATCAGCCAAACAGAAGAACTTAACGTCAGCAGGATGCCAGCCGACAGGATGAACACGCCTGCCCGCCGGACCGGGCGCAGGCCGAATCTTTCAGCTGCACGTCCGGCAAGCGGCGAGCCGATAATGCCGATGCCGTAGGCGAAGAAGAAATAGGAAATCGTCTGGAGCCGCAGCGAATACGGCGGCGCCTCGAGGTGGAACGGCAAATAGGTCCAGACGCCTGTGAAGGAAATCTGGAGAATGGCGCCGAGGCCGAAGACCACAAGTAATGCCGGGTTTTTCAAGTGATAGAAGAAGCCGGTGAGGTCTTTTTGGAAACTGGCATTCGACGGCTCGAAACGGCGGGATTTTGGGAGCAGCATGTAAACGGCGCCGAACAACAGCAAGCCGGCTGCACCGAATACGATAAACGTAACCTGCCAGGAAAAATGGTCCGTCAAATAGCCGGAGAGCACCCGGCCGGCCATTCCGCCGAGCGCATTGCTGGATATGTAGAGAGCGGTGGCAAAGCCGATGTTTTTTCGGTCGATTTCTTCGCTGATGTAGGCGAGCGCAGCTGCCGGAACTCCGGCAAGGGCAAACCCTTGGATAAAACGCAGCACCAACAGCCACGTGAACGATTCGAAAAGCGGAATCAGAAAAAAAGGAAGTGCCGAGCCGAGCAGAGAATAGATGATGTAGGATCTTCTGCCGTTGCGGTCGGAAAAAAAGCCCAGGACGACCAGGCCGATGATCAGCCCGATAATCGCCAGCGACAGCGACAGGCTCGACTCCGAAACGGACACCCCGAATTCAGAGACGAACAACGGCAGCAGCGGCTGGACGGCATACAGATTGGAAAATATAAAAAGCGAAGCAAGCAGCAAACTGAAGATGATCTTCCAAAACGCACGGTCTTTGGAAGTATAGGGTCTCGGCTCCAAGGGATCACTTCCGTTCTCATTTTATTACCAATAGTCTACCACTAAACTGGAAAAAACGTCTCCAGGCTGGAATGCCGAAAGAAAAAAGCGTGAAAAAAACCCGCAATCAATCCATTGCGGGCCCGTTCTATATTTTATTGAAAAAAGAAATGATCTGTTTTTTGGATGGTTCTTGAAGCCGGTAACGCAGTTCTTTGTTCTGCGTGTTCACCAGATGGTAAGCCGGATTTTCGGCAACCGTGAACTTCCAATGCGGCTTGGTGTTTTTCTTTTTGATCTGAAGTTCAGGCGGCATCATTTTTTCTTTGAAACTTTCGAGTTTGGCCATCAAAAAGGTATCCATATACCGTACGATCAAAAAGCCTTGCTGACGCTCCGGGTCGAATTTCGCCAAACTGAATTCACTGATATCGAAACCTTTTTCATACCGTTGGACTGATGGAGACAGGACAAAACAATCTTCACTCGTGAATACCGAAGAGTTGCCTTGCTGTTTCAGACCTAATTCATCTACCAGGAAATCCTTGTTAACCAGACTCATTTCTCGTGCAGTAGCCATGTAATTCCTCCTTGTAAAGCTCGTTGTCCTTTAAGTATACCATTCTTTCCGCAAAAATGGGGGAATGGCGGCCCAGGGGGCCAAAGGGCCGTAAGAAGGAAGGAAAGATAAAATGAAGGGAGGGGCATTTATGAAAACAATCGGCTTGATCGGCGGCATGAGCTGGGAATCGTCCGCCGAGTATTACCGGATCTTGAACGAGGAAGCAAAGCGGCAGCTGGGCGGCTTGCATTCAGCCAAGTGCATCTTGTACAGCCTGGATTTTGAAGAGATTGAAGCCCTGCAGGTTCAGGGGAAATGGCAGGAAGCCGGAGAGGTGCTGGGCGCAGCTGCGGAGTCGCTCGAACGGGCGGGGGCTGAATTCATTGTCATCTGTACGAATACGATGCACAAAGCAGCGGGAACCATTGAACAGAATGTCGGAATTCCCCTTTTGCATATTGGAGACGCCACCGCTGTGAAAGTGAAAGGCGCAGGCATCCGCAAAATCGGGCTTTTGGGCACCCGTTATACCATGGAGATGGATTTCTATAAGTCGCGGCTCGAGGCGCACGGTCTGGAAGCTATAATCCCGGAAGAAGGCGAAAGGCAGGAAATCAACCGGATCATCTTCGAAGAATTATGCCTGGGCGAAATCAGGGAGACATCGAAAGCGTACTATTTAAAAGCCATCAGCAATTTGGAAAAGAGAGGGGCAGAAGGTGTAATCCTCGGCTGTACGGAAATCGGCTTGCTGGTCAAATCGGAAGATACGGACGCCCTGCTCTTTGATACGACAGCTATCCACGCCTTGGCTGCCATGGAAAAAGCGCTGGGCAAATAACAGACCATAGTTCGAAAATTCTGTTATATTATATGTAAGGAGCTTTATAGAGGAGGTGACCGATATGTGCGGCAGATATTCGTTATATACGGATTACCGGACGCTACTCGACCGCTTCGGCATCGAGGAAAGTTCAATCGAAGAAACGGATTACACAGCCAGCTATAATATAGCGCCTTCCCAGGAAGTGCTGGCAGTCGTGAACGATGGAACGAAAAACAGGCTTGGCTTTCTGAAATGGGGGCTGGTCCCGCCATGGGCCAAAGATGAAAAAATCGGCTATAAGATGATCAATGCAAGGGCGGAAACCGCAGCGGAAAAACCGAGCTTCCGCCACGCCTTCAAGAAAAAACGCTGCATTATTCTGGCGGATTCCTTTTATGAATGGCAGAGGACAGATGAAGGGAAAATCCCCATGCTCGTCAAACTGAAATCGGGGGAACCGTTCGCTTTTGCGGGGCTGTGGGAATCCTGGAAGTCGCCGGATGGAAAAACGGTCAACACTTGCACGATTTTGACGACCGGAGCGAACGAATTGATGGGGACAATCCATGACCGGATGCCCGTGGTCTTATCAAAAGAAGGAGAAAAGATATGGCTGGACCCTCGGATCGAGGACCCTGAAGTTCTTGGGAAGTTGCTGAAACCGTTTGATTCCACTGAAATGGAAGCTTATGAAGTATCGGATGCTGTCAATTCGCCAAAGCATAATGGACCGGAACTGATCAAGAAAGTGGGATGACAGGGGGGATTCCAGATGAAAAGCGGCTTGGTCTTGGAAGGGGGAGGCATGCGCGGCGTCTACACCGGCGGCGTACTTGAAAAGCTGCTCGAAGAAAAACTGTTTGTCGATTATATCGTCGGGGTGTCTGCAGGGGCGTGCAATGCTTCTTCATACGTATCGCGGCAGAATGGGCGGAACCACAAAGTGACCATCGGCTATGTCCATCATCCAGATTATATTTCGGTAAAGAACCTTTTGCTGAAGCGCGAGCTCTTCGGCATGAACTTGATTTTTGATGAGATACCGAACTTGCTGGAGCCGTTCGATTATTCGAATTTTCATCACGCCACTGAAGAATTTTTCGTCGGCACGACAGATTGCATGACCGGGGAAGCCGTGTATTTTGAAAAACATGGCCATACAGAAAACTTTTTGACCATCGTCCGTGCGTCCAGTTCCATTCCGCTGATGGCTCAGCCCGTAGAATATCATGGGCGCCTGCTGATGGACGGCGGGCTGGCAGATCCCTTGCCGATCCGAAAAGCGCTCTCGGACGGGGTGACCAAACCGATCATCATCTTGACGAAGGAAAAAGGGTACCGCAAAAAACGAAATTCCTTCGCCCGGATCGTGCCAGCCTTTTACCGGCAATTTCCCGGAATTATTGCGAGCCTGGAGAATTGGGCGGACCGCTATAACGAGACGATGGAAATGATCGAAGGGCTGGAAGCGGAAGGGAAAGTGCTGGTGATCCAGCCTTCCGTACATTTCAAAGTGAACGGTATGGAGCGGGATCCCAAAAAGCTTACGCAGCTCTATAACCAGGGCTATCAGGACGTAGATTTGAAGATGGACGATATTCGGCGATTTATCGAAAAATGATAGCTGAACATTCAGAAGAAACTGCCGAATGCCGGCAGTTTCTTTTTATTTTGGACAAAGCTTGGCGCCTGCAATAGATGGAATTATGCTACTATTTGATTGAGGTGCATGCATATGATCATTGCTTTGAATCACCGCCTGGAAAAAAACGCGAAAGAAATCCGGAAAATCCAGCAATCTGCTTACCGGATCGAAGCGGAATTGATGGGGTTTGAAGGAATACCGCAATTGAAAGAGTCGGTGCTGGAAATTCAGAACGCGGACGAAACCTTCCTTGGCCACACCGGAAATCCGCTAAAAGGATTCCTTTCCTATAAAGAAGTTGGCCACTTGATTGACATCCACCGGCTGGCTGTCGCACCGGAGTACTTCCGGCAAGGCATCGCTTCAGATTTATTGGAAGGCCTTTTCCGGCAATTTGAGGGGCGGGATTTTTTAGTGAGTACCGGTTCGGCAAATGAACCTGCGAAAAAACTGTACCGGAAATACGGATTTGAAGAGCTGCGGGTATTCGAACCGGAACCGGGGATATGGTGTACGGAGTTTATGAAAAGTAGATAATAAGAATCATTTGATTCCGATATGGCGTATTTTATAAATTTTTACTTTCAAAACGTAATCAAAAGTCATATAATCATAATCAAAAATATAGTTTCGAGGTGTTGGAATGAAAATGGATGAAACAGATAAAAGGATATTGGAGCTGCTGACGGTCAACGGGCGGCTGTCCTATGTCGACATCGGCAAAGAGTTGAATCTTTCGCGTGTGGCCGTCCGAGAACGGGTCCATCAGCTGACAGAAGCCGGCGTGATCGAAAAGTTCACTGTAGTGATCAACAGCGAAAAAGTAGGAAAGAAAGTATCCGGATTTTTTGAAGTGGATTGCGAACCGTCATCCTTGGTAGAAGTGGCGGAAGCATTAGCGGACAACCCAAGTGTGGCGAGCTGCTATCAGATGACAGGGCCGTCGACGCTCCATATGCATGTTTTGGTGGATGACTTCACCGATTTGGAAAAGTTCATCAATGAAGAATTATATGCCCTTGAAGGGATTACCCGGGTAGAGAGCCATATCCTATTGCGGCGCTTCAAGAGCCGTGCGGGACTGAAGCTTTGAAAGCCTGCAGCATGACGCTGCAGGCTTTTCAGGTTGTTGAGAAAATGTCTAAAGATAAGTTAATAAACAAATTAAACTTCTTATTTTGCTTCGGCGCTTTGGGCAGAACAAAGACAATAGCTTTGCAGCTGTTTTGCGGAATATCGTTTAAGAAACAAGTGTTTTATATCTTTCCAATAATCTAAAGCTTGCAGCATGACGCTGCGGGCTTTTCTTTTTGTCTTCCGAAATATTGGTAATTGGAAGAACCAAGGGTTTCGAAAAGAACGCTTATACATTTAAAAATAGACAAAAAGAAAGAGGAAGTCCCTGTTTTCTAGTTTTTTGTATCGCTAAACTAAGAAAATAGTACTTTTTTGAAAATTCATGTAGCTTTTTGGAATTAGATGTTCTATAATCAGATTTATTAAAAAGTTTGCATTTGTTAATCGATTTAAAGTTTTCTCTTAACAAATGATAAAGGGGGAGGAAAAATGGTTGCTTTAATTATCCGCCGGATCTTCCAATTGGCTTTTCTGCTATTCGGAATATCGTTTCTGGTTTTCTCTTCGATGTATATAGCGCCCGGAAATCCGGCAGCTATAATCGGAGGGCCCACGGCAACTGCATCCGACATCGCAGCAATCGAAGCGAATTTGGGCTTGGACGATCCGTTTCTTACACAGTATGTCCGCTATGTCTCCAATGCCGTACAGGGAGATTTCGGCTATTCGTACCAGACATCCCAGCCGGTAGCTGAAGCTATCGCAGTGCGGTTTCCAAATACATTGAAGCTGGCCATTGCAAGCATGGTGGTCGCCGTCATCATAGGAATCATTACCGGGCTGATATCCGCACTGCGGCAGAATTCCTGGCTGGATGCTTCGGCTACGACATTCGCCTTAGCCGGCATTTCCATCCCGAACTTCTGGCTAGGAGCATTGCTGATCCTGATTTTCGCGGTCAATCTTCAATGGCTGCCGGTCGGCGGCCTTTCGAGTCCCTTCTATACAATTGAGGGAATCAAGCAATTGATTTTGCCTGCAATCACACTCGGGACCGGTTCAGCTGCCATGATTGCCCGGATGACCCGCTCCTCGATGCTTGAAGTCATCCGCGCTGATTATGTACGGACTGCACGCGCCAAAGGCGTTAAAGAAAGAGATGTAATCTGGATCCATACATTGAAAAATGCGATGATCCCGATCATCACTGTAATCGGTTTGAACTTCGGCTTTCTTCTCGGCGGCACGATCATCACGGAAAAAGTGTTTGCGATCAACGGCGTAGGCCGTTTGATGATCGATGCGATTGCAGCACGCGACTTCCCGATGGTCCAAGGGTCGGTCCTGCTCGTCGCGACTTTATTCGTGGTCGTCAACTTGCTGGTCGACATCATCTACACCTATATTGATCCGCGGATCAAATACGATTAAAAAGGGGGGAACCCAATGGCAACCGCTGAAACAGTTACAGTAAAAGAAAAAAAGCGCGAGAAATATTATGTCACGACGATTCGGCGCTTGTTCAAAAATAAGCTGGCAGTAGCCGGGCTGATCATCGTCATCCTGCAAATACTGATGGCGATATTCGCGCCGATGATCACGATACACGATCCGATCAAGCAGAACTTGGCCAACAGCGAGCTGCCGGTCTTCAGCGAAGGGCATTGGCTCGGAACTGACAATTACGGGCGGGACGTTTGGAGCCGCATCGTATACGGCGCCCGGATTTCACTAGTCGTAGGGATTGTAGCAGTTTCGCTGGGCCTGATAGGCGGAGTGGTTCTCGGAATGCTTGCAGGGTTCTATCCGAAACTGGATGCCGTCATCATGCGCATCGTTGATTTGCTGTTCTCGTTCCCGGGCATTCTGCTTGCAATGCTGATCATTGCAATCCTTGGAACTAGCTTGGTGAACGTGGCGATCGCCATCAGCATATGGTCGATTCCGACCTGTGCCCGCATTGTCAGGGGCTCGGTCCTCTCGATCAAGGAAAAGGAGTACATCATGGCGATGCGCTCGATGGGGGCATCCGACCTGCGGATCATGGCACGCCATATTCTGCCGAATGCCACTGCACCCATCATTGTTTTTGCGACAATGCGGATGGCGACCGCCATTCTTTCGACAGCTTCACTCAGCTATCTTGGGCTTGGCGCACAGCCGCCGACGCCGGAGTGGGGCGCAATGATTTCCCAGGGGCAAGATTTCATGTGGTCGTCTCCGCATTTGACGATCGTCCCTGGTATTGCCATCATGCTGACGGTTTTTGCATTCAACGTCCTTGGTGATGGCTTGCGCGACGCGCTAGACCCGAACATGGATTTACAACAATAAACTATTGGGGGAATTTAAATGAAAAAACACTGGCTGCTTTTATTGACATTGATCGGCGTACTGATTTTAAGCGCATGTTCCGGCGGAAGCACGATTCCGGAAGGCGAGCAAGGTTCGGATTCAAATGCTGAACCTTCTGCAAGCAGCGGAGAAAATGAAATCATTTATGCCTCCACATCGGATGCAGTCGGATTATCTCCGACGATGACGAACGATTCCGTTTCTTCGAACGTTATGACGCAGATTTATGAAAACCTGTTTGAGCGCAATCCTGAAACAATGGAATTGGAGCCTAAACTCGCAGAATCCTATGAAAACACGGATGAACTGACATGGGTCATCAAATTGAAAGAAGGCATCAAATTCCAGGATGGCACTCCTTTCAATGCTGAAGCGGTAAAATACTCATTCGATAAATTGCGGGACCCGGCAACCGGCGCACCGCGTGCTTCTCTTTTAGAGCCGGTGGATACGGTTACGGCAGTTGATGAAACAACAGTAGAAATCAAAACGAAATACCCGTACGGACCATTGCTTGCAGCCCTTTCCCACTCGAACGCAGCGATCATCAGCCCGACAGCTGACGAAAAGCAGGATTTGATGCAGAACCCGGTAGGAACAGGCCCATTCAAATTCGTAAGCTGGGAACAAGGAAACCAGATCGTACTTGAAAAGAATGCAGATTACTGGGATGGCGAAGTCGGCTTGGATAAAGTGACATTCAAAATCGTCCCTGAAATTTCAACCGCGATTTCAATGCTCCAGACAGGGGAAGTTTCTTTCCTTGATGCATTGCCGCCGGAACAGATTTCACGCATTGAAGGCCTTGAAAACGTAGAAGTGACAAAGCAGGAAGGAACGCCAGTCTACTACTTGACGTTCAACCATTCACAAGAGCGCAACCAGAACCCTGATTTCCGCAAAGCGGTTGCGAGTGCAATCGACCGTGATGCATTCGTTGAAAAATTGAACGGCTTGGGCGTAAGAAGCGACAGCGTCCTTGGACCGAAAGTATTCGGCTATAACGAAGAGGCAGACAAAGCAGGTACACCATACGATCCGGAATTGGCGAAGCAACTGGTTGAAGAAAACGGATTCGGCGATGAGCCGATCAAATTGCTTGCTGCAAACCGCGACAACTTTGTCTTGATGGCTGAGATTGTTCAATCGCAATTGACAGAAGCCGGCTTCAACGTTGAAATCGAAATGATGGAATGGGCGACATTCCTTGATACAGCCCGCGGAGGACAGTATGACCTGACATTCCTTAGCTGGTCGAACGTAACAAGCGACGGTTCTGAAATGCTGTACCCGAACTTCCATTCCGACAACGTCGGCAACTCGAACCGTGCACAATACAGCGATGCTGAATTCGATAAATTGGTGGAAGCATCCCGTACAACAGTTGATCAGGCAGAACGCGAAAAACATTTGCACGATGCGAATATGTACATGCTCAACAATGACGTAGCTGTAGTGATGTACCACGGATTGGTGACATCTGCGACAGACAAATCGATCAAAGGCTTGAAAGTGGATCCGAACGGCCAATGGAGCTTGAAAGACGTAACAAGAGAGTAGGGAAGAATATGGCACAGAGACTGCTTGAAGTAAATAATCTGGTGACGTCGTTCCGCACTTCCGAAGGCACATTGCAAGCGGTCAGAGATGTTTCTTTCCATGTGGATAAAGGGGAGACGCTTTGCATCGTCGGAGAGTCCGGATGCGGAAAAAGTATTACTTCGTTATCTGTGATGCGCTTGTTGCCTTCGAACGGTTCAATTGAAAGCGGAGAGATTCTGTTGAACAACGAACCTCTCCAGAATCTCTCTAATGAACAAATGCGGAAAATCCGCGGAAATAAAATGTCTATGATTTTTCAGGAGCCGATGACGGCCCTGAATCCGGTGCTGACAATCGGCTACCAATTGCGGGAGCCGCTGATGCTGCACCATAAAGTTTCAAAATCCCAGGCGTCGAAACAAAGCATCGAATTGCTGAAGCAAGTCGGCATTCCGAATGCAGAAAAGCGCTTGAACCAATACCCCCATGAGTTGAGCGGAGGCATGCGCCAGCGGGTCATGATTGCCATGGCCCTCGCTTGCCATCCGACCCTGCTGATCGCAGACGAGCCGACAACGGCTCTCGATGTGACGATCCAGGCGCAGATTCTCGATTTGATTAACGATTTGAAAGAAAAATTGGACATGGGCGTTCTGATGATCACACATGACATGGGCGTCGTGGCGGAAGTTGCGGACCGTGTAATGGTCATGTATGCCGGCAAAAAGATTGAAGAAGGGCCGGTAGAAGAGATTTTCAACAATCCGAGCCATCCGTACACAATCGGCTTGCTGAATTCTGTTCCGAATGTCGACGATCCGGAATTCGAACTTGAACCGATCCCAGGCAATATGCCTGGCTTGAATGAACAGATTTCAGGATGCCGGTTCCATCCGCGCTGCAAATTTGCAATGGACAAATGCAAGGTGGTGTCACCACCTGATTTCGAAATATCCAAAGGCCATTCGGCAAAATGTTGGCTGAACGAAAAGGAGGGTGAAAAAGATGAAAACAGTGGAAGAGTTGCCGTCGAAGCCTGAAGTCCTGCTGGAATTGGAAAACGTCAAAAAGTATTTTCCGATCAAAGGCGGCGTGCTGAAACGCGTGGTAGGAAACGTCAAAGCTGTTGAATCTGTTTCCCTCCAATTGTATAAGGGCGAAAGCTTGGGTGTCGTCGGTGAATCCGGCTGCGGTAAATCGACGCTCGGCCGTACAATCTTGGGGCTTGAAGAGCTGACAGATGGCAAAATCAGTTTCGATCATCAGGAAATCCAAGATCTGAGCCGAAAAGAAAAGAAGAAGTTCGTCAAGGAAATGCAGATGATTTTCCAGGATCCGTACGCCTCACTCAATCCGCGCCAGCGGATCGGCCATGCACTTGATGAAGTGTTCAAGATGCATACGGATATGTCAGCAGGAGAGCGCAAAGATGCCGTCCTGAGCCTGTTAAGGGAAGTGGGGCTGAAGCCGGAGCATTACGACCGCTACCCGCATGAATTCAGCGGCGGGCAGCGCCAGCGCATCGGGATTGCAAGGGCGATTGCCTTGAATCCCTCCTTCATCATTTGTGATGAAGCGGTGTCAGCGCTGGACGTTTCGGTGCAAGCGCAAGTCTTGAAGTTGCTGAAAACGATACAGGAAAAGTATAATCTATCGTATATGTTCATTTCCCATGATTTGGGCGTCGTCCGCTACTTCTGTGACCGGGTGCTGGTCATGTACCTGGGGAATACCGTGGAAATGAGCGATGTATCAAAGATATTCAATAACCCGCTTCACCCCTATACTGTAGCGCTGCTGTCCGCGATTCCAAGGCCGACAGTCAACGCCAAACGGGAGCGCATCCGCCTGGTCGGAGATATGCCGAACCCGGCAAATCCGCCTTCGGGCTGCCCTTTCCATACACGCTGCCCGATTGCGCAGGAAGTTTGCCGGGTGGACAAACCGGCTTTTGTGGAACATGAAGAAGGTCATTTTGCAGCATGCCATTTCGCAGGCAAACTATGAGCCGGGTGCTGGGGAAAACCCCTGGCAGCTGGCTTTTATTCTGAAACTGGAGGAATTTCAATGGACTATTTACAGCACCCTTTCGAATCAAAAAGGCATACGGTATTCTCTAAAAAAGGCATGGTAGCAACTTCACAGCCGCTTGCAGCTCAAGCCGGCATTGAAATCCTGCAAAACGGAGGCAATGCAATCGACGCGGCAATTGCCACAGCGGCAGCATTGACAGTCGTAGAACCGACATCCAATGGAATTGGGGGCGATGCATTTGCCTTGGTTTGGGTGAAGGACAAGCTTCATGGATTGAATAGTTCAGGACCTGCACCTGGAGGCATTTCAGTAGAAGCGGTGAAATCGCTAGGCCATGATAAGATGCCCGTACATGGCGTGGTTCCTGTAACGGTTCCTGGTGTTCCAGCGGCCTGGGCGGAATTATCGAGCAAGTTCGGGAAGCTTCCGTTGTCAGAAGCTTTGAAACCGGCAATCCGATACGCAGAAGAAGGATATCCATTGACGCCGATTCTCGGGAAATACTGGAAAGCTGCTTATGAGAAGTTCAAGACCTCATTCACAACGGAAGAATACCAAGCTTGGTTCGATACGTTTGCGCCGAATGGGAAGGCGCCGGAAATCGGGGAGGTCTGGTCATCGCCTGGCCATGCTTCTACGCTGCGTGAGATTGGCGAAACCGATGGCCGATCCTTTTATGAAGGACCGCTTGCCGACAAGATCGATGCTTTCATGAAACAGCATCATGGCTTCTTGGCAAAAGAGGATCTAGCTGCGTTCAAGCCGGAATGGGTTGAGCCGGTGTCAGCCAATTACCGCGGCTATGACGTTTGGGAAATCCCGCCGAATGGGCAAGGGATGGTAGCGTTGATGGCCCTGAACATCTTTAAAAACCTCAGTGAGCCGAAATGGCAAAATGCCGAGACATACCATGAGCAGATTGAAGCGATGAAACTCGCCTTTACAGACGGCAAAGAATTTATCACAGAGCCGGAAGCGATGCCGGTTAGTGTGGAGCATTTGCTGTCGGAAGAATATGCGAAAGAGCGTGCGGGAACTATCGGGGAAGAAGCGGCACAGCCGGTTCCTTACGAATTGCCGAAAGGCGGAACGGTGTATTTGTCGGCTGCTGATGAAGAAGGCAATATGATCTCCTATATCCAGAGCAATTATATGGGCTTCGGTTCTGGAATCGTCATCCCTGGAACAGGCATCGGCCTTCAGAACCGGGGCGCTGATTTCTCGCTTGAAGAACAGCACCCAAATGTTTTAAAAGGTGGGAAACGTACTTACCACACGATTATTCCAGGATTCCTGACAAAAGACGGGAAAGCAGTCGGCCCGTTTGGTGTCATGGGCGGCTATATGCAGCCGCAAGGGCATTTCCAGGTGGTCACCAATACGATCGACTATTTATTGAATCCGCAGGCAGCGCTTGATATGCCGAGATGGCAATGGATGGGGGACAAGACGATTTTGGTGGAACCAAACTTCCCGAATTACTTGGCGCAGGCCCTTGCCCGCAAAGGCCATGCGATTCAAGTAGCTACCGACGGCGGCGCATTCGGCCGCGGCCAGATCATTTGGCGAAATCCTGAAACGGGCATTCTGGCAGGCGGCACAGAATCTCGTACGGACGGAGCAGTGGCTGTTTGGTAACCGAAGGGAAAAACCGGGTGAAACCGGGCATGGGCGCTGGACTGAAAACGAATACCGACTTGTTCGCCGCCTTTTTCCGTGTCGGTATGCTGGGTTTCGGAGGCGGGCCCTCGGCCATTCCCCTTTTCCATGCAGAAGCGGTCAAGAAGTATAAATGGATGTCGGAAGACGAATTCGGGGACACGCTGGCGCTGGGAAATACCATGCCCGGACCGATTGCCACCAAGATGGCAGGCTATATCGGCTACCGGGTCGGCGGAATCATCGGCTGCATCATCGCCTTGGTTGCCGTCGCCGTGCCGACTGTATTATTGATGATCTTGCTCTTGGGCGCTTTGCAGCAATTCAAAGGCGTTGAATGGGTGAACAGTATGTCTGCAGCAGTGGTGCCTGTTGTCGGCGTCATGCTCGCGGTCATGACCTGGGACTTCATCAAAAAATCCGGCCAGTCGCTCGGCTGGCCAAGGGCGTTGTTCCTGCTCGCTGTATCCGTTCTTCTGATGGAAGTACTGCACGTCCATCCGGTCATTCTGATTGTCGGCGTGCTTCTCCTTGTGTTGATCGGATTCAGGAAGGGAGGCGCAGCCAAATGATTTATTGGTCCATTTTTCTCGCTTTTTTCATTCCGGGCATTCTGGGGTATGGGGGCGGACCGGCATCGATCCCGTTGGTGGAAAAAGAAGTCGTCGACCGCTATGGCTGGATGACGACACAGGAATTCGGGGAAGTGCTGGCGCTCGGCAATGCGCTGCCTGGCCCGATTGCCACTAAAATGGCGGGATACATCGGTTATATGGAAGGCGGCATTCTCGGGTCAATGATCGGTTTGTTCGCTTCCGTGGCACCGTCTTTGATCCTTATGATCGGCCTGATGATGACATTGATGAAGTATAAAGATTCACCGAAAGTCAAAAACATCACCAAAATGATCCGGCCGATCATCGCTGTGCTGCTGGGCGCAATGACGCTCCAGTTCTTCCTGGCTTCCTATGAAACTTCAGGAAGTGTGCAGACCATCGTGCTCATAGCCGTCAGTTACTGGATGCTCGAAATCCGGAAAATCCATCCGGCATTCGTCATACTGCTCGCCCTCGCTTACGGAGGCATTTCCGGGCTCATATAATGAGCAGAACCACCTGTATCCTGCAGGTGGTTTTTATGTTGAGCAGATTATTTTACTATTGTTTCGAGATAAATTATGATATCCAAAGCGGACAAACAGTATCCGCGTTAGCATGGGATTGAGGTGGAACTATTGCACATGAAAACGGGAGTGGAACAATCGGTATATGCGATTCTTCTGCTGAATATGCTGCCAAGCAAAGCCGTGCTGCCGGGCGAAGCCATCAGCCAGCAATTGAATGCATCGCCGACTTATTTCCAGAAACTATTGAGAAAGCTGGTAAGCGCCGGCCTCATCGCATCAGTGCCGGGCGCCAAAGGCGGATTCAAGCTGCAGAAGCGGCCCGAAGAGATCTGTGTATATGACGTCTACCTTGCAGTGGAAGGTCAGCAATCGCTTTACTCGCCAAGCGGGATTCTGGGCGATATGCTGAATCTGGAAACAAAAGAGGATAGCTGCCTGTTAGCCGGTTTGATGGAAGAGGCAGAAACGGCCTGGACTAAGGTCATGCAGCGTGAAACCATTGCCTTGCTTGCGGAAAAGATGAAGGAACAGCGGTTCCTCCAGCAGACTGAAATGCTTGAGCAATGGCTGAAAGATAAAATGGTATGTTAAAGAAAGGGGCGGAAAGAGATGATCGCCAGTTTGGCCAGAATAAATGAACTTTCGAAAAAAGCGAAAGAAACCGGATTGACCAATGCGGAAAAAGTGGAGCAGCAAGTGCTTCGCGAGGATTATTTGCGGGAGATCCGCGGGCAGGTCGAAAGCACGGTCACGAACATGACTGTCATCGATCCGCTCGGCAAAGACGTAACTCCTAAAAAAGCTAAAAACGTAAAGAATGCAAAATCCTACACTCTAATAGAAAGAACGTGAAAATAAATGAAAAATGACTACTTAGTAAAAGCTTTGGCTTATGACGGCCAAATCCGTGCTTATGCAACCCGGACAACTCTTGCAGTGGGCGAAGCCCAACGCCGCCATTATACATGGCCTACAGCATCAGCAGCACTCGGGCGTTCCATGACGGCCAGCGTCATGCTCGGTGCCATGATGAAAGGCGAAGAGAAATTGACGATCAAGATCAACGGCAACGGTCCGCTGGGAACAATTCTGGTAGATGCTAATGCCAAAGGGGAAGTCCGCGGCTATGTTTCCAATCCGCAGACCCATTTCGATTTGAATGAAAAAGGGAAATTGGATGTAAGAAGAGCGGTAGGAACCGAAGGCACGCTATCGGTTTCAAAAGACATCGGGCTGCTTCAGCCGTTTGTCGGCCAAGTGCCGCTTGTCTCCGGCGAACTGGGCGAAGACTTCACCCATTACATCGTTACTTCAGAGCAGGTGCCTTCTTCTGTCGGTGTCGGCGTAATTGTCAACCCCGACAACACCATCCAGGCATCTGGCGGCTTTATTATCCAGTTGATGCCGGGTACATCCGAAGAAGTGATTTCAGGTATTGAAAAACGCCTGTCGGAAATCCCGACGATTTCGAATATGGTCCGCGACGACTTGACGCCGGAAGAAATCCTGGAAGAAGTGCTAGGCTCGGGGAACGTCAAATTCCTGGAAACCATGCCTGTGAACTTCCAATGCCAATGCTCGCGAGACCGGATTTCCAACGCCATTGTCGGCCTCGGATCGGAAGAAATCCAGGACATGATCGTGACAGACGGCCAAGCCGAAGCCCAATGCCATTTCTGCAATGAAAAGTACTTGTTTACGAAAGAAAACCTTGAAGACATGCTTGAAGAAACCATCATTTAAAGGGCGCCTCCGCTGCTGCGGAGGTGATTTTTTGTTTGTCTAAGAATGCGGATGGGTTGGAATTTGGGAGGCGATATGCTATTATTATCTCGAATTCAAGATAAGTTTATCTTAGTCCAAAAAGGGAAAGTAACCAACAGGGCGACCTGATTACGTGGGAGGTAACAAAATGAAGCATTTATTCAAACAAGGTTCAAATAAAGAAAAACCGGTCTTTTTGGTGCTGCACGGCACCGGAGGGAACGAGCAGGATCTGCTGCCGCTCGCAGCCCATATCGATCCCGAAGCTTCGGTACTGAGCGTGCGGGGCAATGTCTCTGAAAACGGCATGCCGCGCTTTTTCAAGCGGCTGGCTGAAGGCGTATTCGACATGGAAGACCTGAAGTTCCGGACAAAAGAGCTGTATGACTTCATCGGGAAAGCGGCAGAAGAGCATGGATTTGACCGTAGAAACGTTGTAGCGGTCGGCTATTCCAATGGTGCGAATATTGCAGCCAATCTCCTGTTCACCCATGAGGATGCCTTGAAAGGCGCGATTCTTCACCATCCGATGGTGCCAAACCGCGAAGCACAACTGCCCGATTTAGGGGGGACTCCTGTGTTTATCGCAGCTGGAACCAATGATCCGATCTGTCCGGCGGAGGAATCCACGGACCTGCAGCAGCTTCTGGCAACAGCAGGAGCGAAAGTGGACCTTCATTGGGAAAACTACGGCCATCAATTGACGATGCCGGAAGTGGAAGCGGCAAAACGCTGGTATGACAGTAATCTATAAAAATTAAAGGCCCCTTCTGTTAGAGGGGCCTTTCAACTTTTCAGAGGAGGGATAAGATGCAGGAGAATGTGCATATCCAACAACAATTGGAAGCGTGGGTCAAGGAAAACAAAGGTCATGCGGTGCTTGGGACAACTGCGCAGTATATTCCGGCGCTTGGCAAAGTGGACCCGAGCCTTCTCGGCATCTGCATGGTGGACGAAGATGGCCATTATTACTGTGCAGGGGATACAGACAAGGAATTCACGCTGCAGAGCATTTCAAAAGCGCTGACATTCATTGCCCTCAGCTGCCATTACGGATTGGAATTTGTTTTGGAACGTGTCGATGTCGAACCGACCGGGGAAGCATTCAATTCGATCATCCCATTTGAAATCCATCGGCCGAACAAGCCGTTCAATCCATTCATCAATGCCGGAGCCATTACGGTGTCCGCGTTGCTGCCGGGGCCCACAAGCCAGAAGAAATACGAATACCTGCTGAAGTTTCTGGAAAGCCTGGTCGGGCATCCGCTCGAAATGGACAAGGAAGTCTACGATTCTGAATGGAAGACCTCCCACCGCAATCGGGCGCTGGCCTATTACCTGAAAGAAGCGAAGTTTCTCGATATCGAAGTCGAAGAGGCGCTGGATATCTACATCCGGCAATGTTCCATCCGAATCAGCGTCAAAGATCTGGCTTTGATCGGCCTGATTATCGCCTATGACGGGTTCAATCCGATCACCAAAGAAAAACACTTCTCCGAAGAAATTGCCCAAGTGGCAAAAGTCTTGATGGTGACGTGCGGCATGTACAATTCGTCCGGCAATTTCGCGGCGCATGTCGGCATTCCGGCAAAGAGCGGAGTGTCGGGTGGAATCATGGCGGCCGTGCCACCGAAGCTTCATTCGCAAACAAATGAATTTCGTGCCGGTGCCGGGATCGGCGTCTACGGGCCGGCAATCGATGTACAAGGGAATAGCGCGGCGGGCACCATGATGCTGCGGCAGATTTCCAAGGAATGGGATTTGAGCATATTTTAGAAGACGGCCTGCAACCAGCAATTGCAGGCCGTTTTTTTATTGGAAATGAAGAAATGTTGCATGGAGATGACAAGTTCATGCATTATAATACATTAGTCCTGAAAAATCAATAAAATGTTTAAGGAATTTTGGTCCGGGTATCTTCAAGGTAGCAAGGTTTTTCAACGATACACATAAAAAATTGGAGGAATCGAAAATGGCCAACAATAAGTTTATGGGGACGTTTGACAGCGAAACCGAAGTATTGCGAAAAATCGAAGACTTAAAAGGGCAAGGGATTTCGGAAGACCATATGTACGTTATGGCGCACGACAAGGATCAGCTCTCAATGGTCCGCGGCCGGACGGATGTGGATTATAAATCTGCAGAAGGCGGCTGGATGGACAAGTTCATGGGCTTCCTTTCCGGAAATGAACCCGTGCGTGAAGCATTCTCCGGCATGGGTGTAGATGACCAGGAGGCGGACCGCTATTACCAAGATGTGCAAAATGGCAAGATCCTCTTGTTTGTCGACCAGGAAATCGGCGATACGTACTCGAACAACAATACGCAGCGGGGCAGCTCAGTTTACGGCGACCCGTTGAACAACACTACTGGAGCTGCAGGATATGTCGGTGCAGCCGATTCAGGCGAACCGCGCAGCTATGGCGATTCGGGAACAGTGGCCCGCGATGGCTTGACAGTGGACACAAACGAATCGAATGACATCAACTACCACCGCGACCGTGGAATGATCGATTCAGACGATGTAGCGGCATCACGTCGTCTGGACGAGGATGAGACGGCTGGGGTAGGGCGTGATACAGGAACAGGATTTGGCTTAGGGCCAGGTGCTTCTGTAGATGGAAGAAGTGATCGCGACGTGAATGACTTTAGTGCAACCAATGAATTGGAGAGTGATCGTTTGAATAGAAGAGACGATCATGCAACAAATGAATTTAGAGACAATGATTTCCGGGATAATGACTTGGAGAGTGATCGTTTGAATAGAAGAGACGATCGTACAACCAATGAATTCAGAGACAATGATTTCCGGGACAATGACTTGGACCGTGATGCAACGGAAGAAGAGCGTCTGCGCCTTCATGAAGAGCGTCTGCATGTCAACAAGGACCGTGTCCAGACAGGCGAAGTGAACGTCGGCAAACACGTTGTAGAAAGTGAGCAATCGATTGATGTGCCGGTAGAACGTGAAGAAGTGTATGTTGAACGGCGCCCGGTTGATGAAGAAGTGAGCGGAACGGACGCTGCGGCTTATCAGGAAGGCGATACAATCCACATTCCATTGACGGAAGAGCGTGTGGAAGTTTCTAAAACTGACGTTGTCAGCGAAGAAATCGTTGTCGGCAAGAAAAAAGTCCAAGATACGGAAACAGTGCGTGAAACGGTCCGCAAAGAAGAAGCGGATATCGACGAAGGCACGACCTTCAACAAACGCGATGACGACCTAGACGATTTGGACCGCAACCGTAAAGGCCGTTTGTAATAAGTAATAGCAGGACCGGGACGGGGGAAATCTCCCCGTCTTTTTTTCTGCATCTGGCGTATAATAGAAGAGGAAGTCTGGAGGAGTTGCAATGGATGGCAAGAAAAGAAGCGATGTCAAACCCGGTCTCGAGGTCAACGTCATCTTGAAACAGGACCAGCGGAGCGGCAAGAAAACCCGCGGAATTGTTAAAGATTTATTGACCAATTCGCCGACGCATCCGCACGGCATCAAAGTCCGTCTTCAAGACGGGCAAGTTGGGCGCGTGTGTGAAATTCTAAGCGATAAATAAAGAGCGGATATGAGATTGTTGAAAAGGCTCACCTAGTGGAGCCTTTTCTTTGTGTCCAGTCTCCGGCGCCCAGATTCTCGGGGTCATAAGCCAACCCGGCTGTGCGGCAAAAAGCGCCGCTTCGCCGGTCCGTCTTATGCCCGTCGAATCTACCGGGGCGCTTGCGCTTTTCTAAGTGTCCAGTCTCCGGCGCCCAGATTCTCGGGGTCATAAGCCAACCCGGCTGTGCGGCAAAAAGCGCCGCTTCGCCGG
>NZ_JBQJJG010000011.1:0-47399 GCF_052078085.1 Planococcus sp. FY231025 | reverse complement strand
TCCGTCTTATGCCCGTCGAATCTACCGGGGCGCTTGCGCTTTTCTAAGTGTCCAGTCTCCAGCGCCCAGATTCTCGGGGGCATAAGCCGGCGAATCCTTCGCATTTCTGTGGTAAAATAAAAGGACTGAAAATGCGAAGGAGCCGTGTCGTATGAGCAATTTTTTTGAGCGGAAACAAAAACAGCTTGGGGTCGAGCTGAATAAAATACAGCGCAAAGCAGTCGAGCGCACTGAAGGACCCCTTCTCCTGCTGGCTTGTCCGGGATCGGGCAAAACGACAACGATGATCATGCGCATCGGCTATTTGATCGAAGAGAAGAAAGTTGATCCGCGCCGCATCAAGGCAATCACGTTCAGCAAGGCCTCAGCCCTGGATATGCAGGAGCGCTACAAGCGTTTTTTTCCGAAACTTGCACCAGTTGATTTCTCTACCATCCACAGCTTGGCTTTTCAGATTACGCGTGAATATTTCGCGGATTCCCGGTACGTCATGATCGAAGGCAGCGAAAGCCACGGGCTTCATAAAAAGCGCCTGCTCCGTGAAATGTTTGAAACCGAAGTCGGCGAGCCGATCACCGATGACCAGCTGGATGAATTGACATCATTCATAAGCTTCATCAAAAACAAAATGGCGCCGAGGGAAGGATGGCATAAGCTGGCCGCTCCTTTTGACGGAGCAGTTGAAATCGCGAAAACCTATGAAGCATTCAAAGAGAACTATGACGTCAGGTTAGTGGATTTCGACGATATGCTGTCATTGGCAAACGAAGCATTGGAGAAAAACCCGGAGTTGCTTGCCAAATACCAGCAGCGATGGGATTACGTGATGACCGATGAAAGCCAGGATACCTCCATGGTCCAGCATGCCATCGTCGAGAAGCTGGTGGCGCGCCACAACAACCTCTGTGTCGTTGCGGACGATGACCAGTCCATCTACACGTGGCGTGCGGCGGAACCGACCTATCTCTTGAAATTCAAGACGGTTTATCCCGATGCTTATGTCATGAAGATGGAACGCAATTACCGCTCGACGAAAAATATCGTTGACGCCGCCAACATCTTCATCAAAGCGAATAAAAAACGCCATGACAAAAATATGTTCACCAAGGAGCCGGCAGGAAGCCCGATTGTCATCAAGCGATTGGTTTCAGAAGACGCACAGCTCCAATACGTCATGAAGGAATTGAAAAAACTGGACAATTTCGGGGAAGTGGCGATTTTGTACCGCAATAATTCTTCTTCGACGCTGCTGATGAGCGAATTGGACCGCCTGGGCATTCCTTTTTACATGAAAGACGGCGACAACCGCTTTTTCCAGCATTGGATTGTCGAAGATATGCTGAACTTTATGCGCTTCAGCTTGAAGCCGGAGCGGGTAGATATCTATGCGAAAATTGCATCGAAGACCAATGCTTATTGGTCCGGCAGCCAATTGAAAAGTTTAAGCCGAATGAAGCCGACAGAAAAAAATGCGTTTGATGAAATCAATCTCAACGTGACCTTGAAAGATTACCAGATCAAAATTCTCGGAGAACAGAAAAAATGGTTCAGTGCATTGAACAATATGAAGCCGCTGAAAGTGATCCGCACGATCCGGGCGGACTTAGGGTACGATCAGATGCTTGCCAGCCGTGCGGAGAAGTTTGGCATGCGCCTGCAATACCTGGAACAGATTCTTATAACGCTTGAACAGATTGCGGCACCGCTTGATAATATGGTGGCATTTGCAAAACGGCTCAAGGAGCTCGAACAAGTCACGCAAAATGCCAAAGCTGAAAAAACGGACGACATGCTGACCTTGTCGACATTCCACAGTTCGAAAGGGCTTGAATTTGACCGTGTTTACATGATCGATTTAGTGGAAGGCGTCATTCCGACAGAAGAAGACACAGAGCAGCCAGACTTGCTTGAAGAAGCCCGCCGGCTGTTCTATGTCGGCATGACACGGGCGAAAAAGCACTTGGAGCTCATCAGCTTTGACAGCGGTTCCCGTTTTGTCGATGAAGTCCGGGATATCATCCTGCCGGCTGGAACCCAGCCGAAACCGAAGCGGGCAGCAGTACAGACACCGATCAAAGTGAAAGTGCCGGACAATCCGAATGCGGTCCAGGCGGACGATGAACTGGTGGAAGGCGCGAAAGTCCGCCACCGAGTGTTCGGAGCCGGAGAGATCATCGAACGGGACCATGAGCGCATTGTCATCCAATTTGTAAAAGAGCGAAAAGAGCTGATGATCGACATATGCCTCAGCTATAAATTGCTGGAAGTGATCGGATAGCCGGCAAAAGGAATGGGAAGTTTACAGAACGCGGGGAAATGGACATGAGAATTAGAGATTGGAATAGAAATTTAAAAGTTCGCCTGATCGGCGAATTTTTCATGAACACAAGTTACTGGATGGTCTTTCCGTTCCTGGCAATTTACTTTGCTGAGGAGTTCGGAAAAAGCACGGCCGGATTGCTGCTGGTCGTGTCGCAAGTATTCTCGGTAGCGGCGAACTTAGTCGGCGGCTATTGTGCTGACAGGTTCGGGCGGCGGACAATGCTCGTCTTTGCATCGTTCGGCCAGGGCCTGGCGTTCTTGCTGTTCGCTTACGCAAATTCGCCGTGGCTTGAGTCGCCGATGCTCGGCTTTATCGCCTTCACAATTGCCGGGATGGGCGGGTCGCTGTACTGGCCGGCAAGCCAGGCGATGATTGCCGACGTCATTCCGGAAAAATACCGGAGCGATGTTTTTGCCATTTTCTATACGACATTGAATATTGCTGTTGTAGTCGGACCGCTTTTCGGAGCCGTACTGTTTTTCTCCTATCGGTTCGAGCTGCTGCTCATTGTAGCCGTCATCTCGATGGTGCTCGGATTGGTGCTGCGGCTTTACACCAATGAAACCTTGCCGGAGAGCGTAAAAGAGAAATGGGAAGCGGAAGTTTCCACCGGTTTCGCCGGTGCGGTCGCCAAACAGGTTAAGGAATACGGCGTGATATTCAAGGATAAGCTATTCCTGCTGTTTGTTATCGCAGGGATATTGGGGGCGCAAACCTTCATGCAGCTGGATCTTTTGATTCCCGTCTATTTGAAAGAAACGATTGACGTGCAGACCGTGGCTTCTGTTTTCGGAAATGAATGGAATGTGACAGGGGAGACGTCTTTTGGGGTGCTGTTATCAGAGAACGGTTTGCTGGTAGCATTGTTCACTGTCATCATTACCAGATGGATGACGAGATTTCGTGAAAAATGGGTCTTTTTCATGTCAGCGATGCTGTATGGCGTTTCCATGCTGCTCTTTCCGATTACCGACTGGTTCTGGATGTTCGTTTTAGCCATGGCGGTTTTCACTTTTGCTGAATTGATGGTCGTTGGTGTCCAGCAGAGTTTCATTTCAAAATTGGCTCCCGAGGAAATGCGTGGCCAGTATTTTGCTGCAGCCAGCATGCGCTACACGATCGGCCGGATGATTGCACCGATGTCAATCCCGATGACGGCATGGTTCGGGTTTGGATGGACGTTCACAATACTCGCAATTCTCGCGGCAGTGAGCGGCTTGATCTATTATTGGATGTTTGAGCTGTTTGAAAAAACGCCTTCCCATTAAGGGAAGGCGTTTTTGGTTTATGAATCTTTTCGGACCATTTTTAGAAGCATGTGAGCCAGCATGTGCTGTTCTTCTTTGTCGCCGACTTTCCATAATTCCTGCAGCACATATTCCTCGCGGTTTTTCGGATCTTCGTTTTTCGCCAGGTAGCCTGCAACTTTTTCTGTGATCTGAGCCAAACGTTCTTCGCTCAAGCCCATTTTTTCGCCGATTTCGACTTTGGAACCTAGATAGCTTTTGAATTTCTCGAAATTCGCCAGAATATCCTCTTTTTTCTCGTCATCAAAATTCTTCAGTTTATCTTCTACTTTTTTGTCTACGTTTTCCACTTTTAACACTCTCCTTTATTTTTCATTGCATTCTTTGTTTACCTCACTCACCGAGTTTTAAACGTCTGAATTCTTAAAAAAGAAGGATTGCACAGTTTAACGTAGAAGTCTTAAGGGAACGGATACACTAGCATGGATTTTAAGGAGGATGAGAATTTTATGATACTATACGATGAGATCCAGAAGTTAAAAGCATTTCGATGTGAAGACCGCTGTGTACTAAGCGTATATCTGAATACCAATCCTGCAGATTCAGAAGCCCAGAACGGGGCTTGGAAAATCCACTTAAAGAACGGCTTGAAGCGGCTGGATGAATACCTCACTGCTTCGAAAAACGAAAAAGAGCTCAATGCTTACCGGGAATTGAAGAAGAAGGTTGAGCGCGAAATTATCGACCATCAAAGTGAATTGCAAAAAGGGGTCGTCATATTTGCTTCCCCAACTGAGAACCTCTGGTGGGTCAGATATGTACAGATATCCGTAAAGAACAACTTCTATTGGGAAGAAACACCGCAATTGGACCAGTTGCGGTATATGTATAAAGCTTATCCATACGCCGGCATTGTGATGCCGAGCCTGAAAGGGATCCGTGTGCTGGATACATCGATGGGCATCATTAATGAGGAGCTTTTCTATGAATTCGATGCTGGCCTGGAGGTTTGGACGGAACAAAAAGGCGTGCGCAACTCTGGGCGTGTGCAAGGCCGGACATCCGGCCCTGGAGCAGGTTCCGTTGGCGGCGGCGGTGCTGGGGGGAACAGTCCGGTAATCGGCGGCACGTTCGGCGGCAGCCCGACAGATGAGCTGGATCACCGGTTGAAAGAGAATCTGGAGCGTTTCTATAAGAGCATGGGCGGCAAAATTGAGAAATTGAAAAAAGAGCGCAAATGGGAAGAAGTTCATGTAGTCGGAGATGCGGAGCATGCCAAATCGTTCTGCAAGTCGCTGCAGGATAAACCGAAGAATTGCGTATACAAGAACTTGATCAATAATGATCCAGGAAAAATCCTCCATGAAGTGTTTGAAGTTTAAATTGAGAAAGCTCCGGCGCGAATCGCGCCGGAGCTTTTAATTTGGATTGGGGCAGAATGTACAGGTAGCGAAGCCTGGCAGTTCCTTGTACAGGCAGCAGGTTTTGCGGAGCGGGCCGGAAACTGCGTGGGACAAAGAAGCATCTCCGAGCAGTTTGTGGAGATAAGAAGTCCTTGCCGGCTGCCAGTTTGCCGGATCCAGAAGCCATTCCATGTCTTCAGCAGCTCTGCGGGGATTGCTGCGCTCCAGGTTGGCATAAAACCACAGGAGTGAGCCCAGCACATTCTCCCACAAGGTGATGGGCGAAATTTTAACTTGTTTCCGGAATTCCTGAATCAGGTTTTCTGTTTGGTCGATGAGGACGAAGTGCATGGCTGCAAAACGCTCATGGGGTTGGAACTGCGTGAAAGTACGGGATTCAACATGAGTTTGAAGCAAATTAAAGCCGTAATTATGTACCCGTTCAAATCTCAGCTCTTGCCAAGAGCAGGCGAAATAAGCGTTCTGACGCATAATCAAATCAAACTGGGCAGAGACGAAAAGGGCATACTGCCGGAAGAAATACGAAACTGCGACGCCGGGATTGCCGGTGCCGGCCCAGTCTTTGAGCTCTTCGATCATTTTATTCATTTTAAGGGTCAGCGGTTGTTCAGGGGGCCGGTCGACTGCAACGGACTGGGAAGCGAGTGCATATTTCAATTGCTGTGGAAACGTCATTGGGGTCACTCCTTTTCTAATATGCTACGGGAACGGAAAAGGATTTGCAAAGCGCAATAGAGAACAAATACAAAGAGGGAAAATTTAGCAGCAGGGGGAAACGAAATGGGATTTAGAATCGAAAAATTAGATCATGTGCAAGTAGCCGCGCCGAAAGGGTGCGAAGAAGAGGCGCGCCGCTTTTACGGAGAGGTTCTCGGATTGGCGGAAGTGGAGAAGCCGGAGCCACTGAGAGGCAGAGGGGGCGTATGGTTCGAATTCGGCAATTCCCAGCTTCATATCGGGGTGGAGGAACCGTTCGCGGCTGCCCGGAAAGCGCATCCGGCATTTGTCGTCAAAGGATTTGACGAGCTTCAAGAAGCGCTTGGAGCGCGCGGCATTGAAGTGAAGAACGATACCAGCATCCTGGGCAGTTCCCGCTTTTTCGTCTCGGATCCGTTCGGCAATCGGCTGGAGTTTTTGAAGGAAGGGTTCTCTGGAAGGTGAGGCAACTCCTATAGAACGGGTATGGATTTGCTGCAAGTAAATCCCGAATACTGCAAGTAAAACGGCGTTTACTGCAAGTAACCGGCTAGATACTGCAAGTAAACTTAAAATGCCGCAAGTAAATGAAAAACAGAAAAGGCTGTCGAGAAGCCTTCTTTAGACAAGTTAATAAAAAATGAATTTTTCACCTCGCTTCGGCCGCTTTGGGAAGGGCAAAGACGATTGCTCCTGCGCAAGCTCGTCGCAAAAGAGGTGCCCAAAAACTTTTGTGCACCTCTTTGGCTTTCGCCATGAGCCGGAAAAAGACACCCGTCTCATAGCTTCGCCTAGCCCATTGACGCGCCGGCGCTGGTTTCGTTCTAAAAAAGCTGATAACTCTATCCGTTTTAACAGTGCTATCTGAGATATGGAGCAAAACAGAGGAGAAAACCGTACTGCTCCTGTCCCTGCATCGCTGCGCTAGCTTCGGGACATGAAAAAACTTTGCAGCGCTAAGCGCTTCGTCGCAAAGTACCGGCCAAATGCTGTTTGGCCGGTACTTGCCTGCGGGAAAGCGAGACAGCCGAGACCCCGCAGGGAGCGAAGCGACTGAGGAGGCTTGGCGCTCGCCCGCGGCAAAGAGATGGCTCTAAGGAAGTTAGAGCCATCTCTTTGCGACGAGCGCATAGCACGCAGGAGCACAGGGGTTTTACGAAGCTGTTTTGCGGAATATCGATTAAGAGACAAGTATTTTATAGCTTTTTCAACAAGCTAAAAAGGCTGTCTGCATTTTTTAGCGGACAGCCTTTCTAATTCAATTAAACAGTTTGAAGAGCGACAGCTGGGCCGAAGAATTCGAAATGAATCTGTTCTTCTGTCATGCCGAGTGCGCGTAATTCCTGGATCATCGCTTCCATGAACGGCACCGGTCCGCAGACATAGACGTCGCCGGTCACATCGACCATTTCCTGGAGCACTTCACGGGTAATATAGCCGTTTGGCTGATCGGAATACAAAGTTTTATAAGCTGCATTTTCCATCGACGCTGTGTACTTCTGGATATCCTGGTCGAAAGCGTGGAACAATTCATTCCGCGCTGCGTGCAAGAAAGCAGTCGGGCGTTGAGGAGTAAGGGTTGCAACCGTTTCGAACATGCTCATCATCGGTGTGATGCCGACGCCGCCGCTGACAAATGCCACCGGTGAAGTCTTAACAGCATCAAGAACGAATTCGCCTGCTGGTGCACTCACTTCGATCTTGTCGCCTTCATTGACTTCTTCGTGAAGGTAGACGGATACACGCCCGTTCGGATCGTTGTCGGCTTCCCGTTTCACCGAGATGCGGAACTCGTCGGCTTTTGCAGCCTGTGACAAGCTGTACTGGCGGTTGAACAAGTATTTCTCTCCTGGAATGGACAAGCGCACGGAGATGTACTGGCCAGGCTGGTAAGTTGGAACATTGGATCCGTCAGCCGGTTTCAAATAGAACGAAGTGATGTTTTGGCTTTCTTTGACTTTGCGGGCAACCACAAAATCCTTGAAGAATTTCCAGCCGTTTTCCTGGTTTTCCGCTTGTTCGTACATGTTGTTTTCTACACCGATAAACGCATCGGCAATGACGCCGTAAGCTTCGGCCCAAGCGTTGATGATCTCATCCGTCGCTGAATCGCCGAGAACTTCTTTGATCGCTCTCAAAAGAAACTCACCGACAATCGGGTAATGTTCGGCTTTGACGCCAAGGCTTACGTGTTTATTGGCAATCTGGACAACTGCCGGCAAGATGGCTTCCAGGTTATCGATATGGACTGCCGCTGCATAGACCGTATTAGCAAGTGCTGCCTGCTGGCGCCCTTTTTTCTGGTTTGCATGATTAAAGATATTTAAAAGTTCAGGATGCGCTTCAAACATATTCTTGTAAAAGACAGTAGTGATGGCCGTTCCGTGTTCTGCTAAAACGGGTACAGTGGATTTGATAATTGATCTTGTTTCTTGTGATAACATAGTCAATCTCTCCTTTTATTTTCTATAGTTCGACTATAAACCCGTTGAAGTTTTAAAGATATATATAAAATACTTCTTTAATATTTTGTACACATTTGTCTTCACAGAAAAGTCACATAAAAAAGACCCAGGCGCTGTAAGCCTGGGTCTGGCAAGGGAATCGGGCAAAGATAAGATGGAGTAAAACACATCCGGCTTTGCCATAAAAGTTTTATCGCGAGTGAAAAGGATTCATCAATTGTTCGGGATTTCCATTGCGGGACCGAAGAATTCATAATGGATCTGGCTGTTGTCCATGCCGATATTGCGCAGTTCGCGTATGGCGACCATGAAAGGCACAGGGCCGCAGACATAGGCTTCTCCTTGCGGATCAACGTATTGTTCCAGCATGTCCCGGGTGATAAATCCGTTCTCTTCATCGGAATAGACGGTTTTGTATGAAGCGTTCTCCATTTTTTCAACAAGGCTGAGGACATCTTCATCGAAAGCATGCTGGCCGCGGTTCCGTGCTCCGGGAAGGAACGCAGTCGGACGCTCCGGTGTAGAAGTAGCCACAGTTTCGAACATGCTCATCATTGGCGTAATGCCGCCGCCGCTGAGAAAGGCGACAGGGGATGTTTTAGAAGCATCCAAGACAAATACGCCGGCAGGCGCACTCACTTCGAGGCGTTCACCTTCTTTCACCTTTTCATGCAGGTAGATTGAAACGACGCCGTTCGGGTCATTGTCCGCTTCCCGCTAGACCGAAATCCGGAATTCATCCGGTCTGGATGCTAGGAAAGGCTGTACTGGCGGATAAACGTATAAGAGTCGCCCGGAATGTAAAAGCGGACGGAAATATAGTGGCCGGGAATATAGGTCGGCACATTGGCCCCGTCTGCCGGTTTCAAGTAAAAAGAAGTGATGACGTCGCTTTCTTTCACTTTGCGGGCGATGACAAAGTCCTTGAAGTAATTCCAGCCGTTCTCCTGGTTTGCGGTGCTCTGGTACATGCTCTTTTCAACCCTGATGAACGCATCTGCAATGACGCCGTAAGCGTCGGACCAGGCTTGGATGATTTCATCCGTCGCCGCATCGCCCAGCACTTCTTTCATTGCCAGCAGCAGGTGAGCGCCGACAATCGGATAATGCTCGGGCTTTACGCCCAAACTGACGTGCTTATGTGCAATTTGGACAACAGCGGGCATGATTTCTTCCAAGTTATCAATGTGGACGGCGGCCGCGTAGACGGTTTTCGCCAATGCCGTCTGCTGGCGGCCCTGGGCTTGGTTGGCATGGTTGAAAATGTTCAGCAGTTCGGGATGTTCCTCGAACATGCGGCTGTAAAAACGGATAATGATTACGACGCCATGCTCTTCAAGGACGGGGGCAGTGGATTTGATGATGGTCCGTGTTTCTTCTGACAACATCTGGATCCTCTTCTTTTCAGCTGGTTGCGGGCGCTTCAGCGCCAATTCCTTTTATGCAATTCCATTACCCGGTATAATGAAGGGACAGGAAGGTGAAAAAAGTGAGATTGACCATGTATACCGACTATTCGCTGCGTGTATTGCTGTACTTGGGAGCCAAACAAGACGGAAAGCTGTCCACGATTCAGGAGATTTCCGATTCCTATAACATTTCCAAAAACCATTTGATGAAAGTGACCTTCGAGCTCGGTAAGGCAGGGTTCATCCATACCGTGCGCGGCCGCGGCGGCGGCATCCGCCTCGCCGATCTGCCGCAGAACATCAACGTCGGGACCGTTGTCCGCCGCATGGAGGACGATTTCCATCTCGTCGAGTGCTTTGACCAGGAACATAACCGCTGTCCGATTGCCCCAGTTTGCGGGCTGCGCGGCGTGTTGGGCAAGGCGCTCCATGCCTACCTGGCTGTGCTGGACGAATATACATTGGAGGACCTGCTGTTCAACCGGGAAGGCCTTCGCGAAATATTGAATACGTAAAAACGGCCCGATTCCTCGAGCCGTTTTTTCTTTTACAGTTCAATCGACTGTGGCTCTTCGCCTTTTTTATTGATCAAGCGCACCCGATCCGGTTTGATAGCAAGAATGACCAGGTTCGGATCGTCCGGACCAGTGAACCAGCCTTTCAGACGGTCGTTCCATACTTTATCGATCATGCCTTGTTCCTCATGGACGCCCATCCGGCCTTCGATTTCCAGGAACGCATCCCCAACGCCTTCTCCTTCGTAGCCAAGGAGAATATGGGCATTCGGATTGTTTTGGAGCTCATCGACTTTTTGCGTCTTTTTGCTCGTAGGCGTATATAAAGTGAATTCATCGTTGAAAAACGTCATATAGCGGGAGTGCGGCTTGTTGTCCTTGATAGTCGACAATACTCCCACCAGGCTGTTATCTAAAATGTTCAATGCTTGCTGCTTCAATTCAGATTGATTCATTTTTTCCACTCCTTTAAAAGTTGTATTAGTCCTGTTATTCCTTTTTCGCCCTATGCTAAACATAAAAAAGCCCGCGAAGCGCGGGCTGGTCAAACAGTTTTAACAGCTTTCGGGGTGCGGTCGAACGCGCTTGGCAAGACCATGCCGAACAAAATGACGCCGATTCCGACGATTTGAAGCGGCGTCAGCGCTTCACCCAGAATCAGGACTGACGCGAGTATGGCGACCGGCAATTCCATGGCGCTCAATATGGAAGCGAGCCCTGAACCGGTATGGGGCACCGCGATTGAGAAGAAATAGATCGGCAGGACGATTCCGAATATGCCGAGCAGCAGTCCATAAATCCATAAGCCTTCGGAGAATAATTGGCCATTCCAGACGATTTCAGGCGTCTGGACCAGACCGACGGCGATGGCGGCAAAAAGAGAAACATAAAAGAGCCGGGTTGAGGTATCCATCCCTTCAACTTTCTTGCCATTGACGAACATGAAGGCGGAGAAGCAGAATGCCGCTCCGATTCCCCAAGCCCAACCTTGCCATGCGATGCTGCTCAGATCGGCGTCGATGACTCCGGCGGCAAGCAAGGTCCCGCCGAACAATAGAATCAGAGAAATTCCTTCCGTGCGTTTAAGCCATCTGCGGCGGACGATGCAATCAAGGAACATGCCGATCCAAGTGAATTGGAACAGCAAGACGACCGCTAAGGAAGCGGGGAGGTATTCAAGCGATTGGCCGTAGACTGTTCCGGTCGCTGCCGTAAAACAACCGGACAGCACCAAGGTTTTCCAGCCGTGCAGGCGGGGGATTTTCCGTTGGGTGATGATGAGCAAGAGGGCAGCGAGTGCAAACCCTACAAAATATTGGCTGGTGACCGCTTCGGCTGCAGTGAATCCGTTTCCCATCGCCACTTTGATGATGGTGGAGAGAATTCCGTAACTGCTTGCCGCTACGACGACCATGACCGGGTAGATCCAATTTTTCATTTTCGAGCAACTCCTATTCCAAGGAGAATCATATCATAAAAAAACAGCATGGCGGCCGCCATGCTGTTCTTCAGAAAAATGGATGTATTCTGCCCATTAATCGGGATAGATTTCTTCGCTGCCGGAACTATCCTTTGTGGCGCGCTTGTTTTCTTCGTCTTTCATGTTCTGCTTCTGATCCTCTAACGGAATGGCATCGACTGTCTGTTCCTCTTTGAACATTTCGTGCATCGTCTTGTCGTCTGTCTTTATCTGTTCAGGATTGTCCATCGGGACTCCTGTCCGTTTTTCGCGTTCTTCATCCAACCGTTTTTTGTCCGGCATAGTGAGCACCTCTTTCTGTTGATGTGTTATTTATTTATTCCTCTATTGGCCGGATTTAAACATGAATAAGAGATTTCCGTTGCACATATATGTGATTTGGAGGGAAGGGAAGCGCTGAAATGGAAGCAGTGCCGAACTTTATGATAAAATAGAACCAATGGACGAGAGGAGTTTTACAATGCAAACAAAACCTTCAGTGAACGTAGGAGGCTTAAGCTTCGAATGGGAAATGGAAAAAGGCAGGTTCCTGTTTGAAGGGGAGGATGCCGTCCTGTTCTGGACAGGCACTGCGATGAAAATGTTTTTTGACACAATAGAAGAAATATCAGGGCAAGATGCAGCGAATGTGGTGATGGAATCGACAGGTTTCCGTCAGGGGCTGGTAGTCGGGCAATACTTTTCCGGCATGAAGAACGTCAGCATCAGTGAAGCATCAGGACTGATTACCAATACATATGCATCAGCTGGATGGGGCCTTGCCCGCATCGTGGAAATGGATGAAGAAGCGATGACGCTGAAAGTCCATTTGAAAGACAGCTGGGAGCATAAGATCAATGTGGCGCAGGGCAAGAAGACCGGCGGCTGTTTCCTGCCGGCGCATTATGCGGGAATATTCACCGAGCTTTTCGGACGCAACATCTGGTTCAAGGTGGTACACCATCAAATCGAAGGCTTCGAAGAGTCGGTCATCGAATATTTCCCGTCAGAAGAAAACATTCAAGAAAACATTCACCGGCTGGCTCGCACCAAGGAAGCGGAGCAGATCAGCCGGCTTGAACAGCTGGTCGAAGGGAAAACTGCGGAACTGAATGAACTGATCCGCGAAATCTCATCACCGATTATTCCTGTCCTGAATGACATCGTGGTCGTGCCGCTTCTTGGAACATACGATGAAGCCCGTGCAGAAGAACTGCTCGTGAAAACCTTGCAGAACCTGCCGAAATACAAAGCGACCTATCTCATCCTGGACCTGACCGGATTGAACGCGAAATTCACCCATCATGCGGCAAGCCTGATTGACAAGCTTGGCTCTACTGCATCCCTCATCGGCAGCAAGACAGTCCTTGTCGGCATTTCCCCGCAGATGAGCATGGTCATTTCGGAGACCGGCCTGAACCTCTCAAAGTTCGAATGCTTCCAGACGCTGCAGCACGGCATCCATTATGCACTCGCGCAAAATGGGCGGACAATCGTCTAGGCAAAAAAATAAAGCGCCCGCGGGCACTCTTAGAGCTTGTAGACAGAAGAATAATTTTTCAATTAGATGAATAAAACTAATGGAAGCTGTGTTGAATCCTCCACTTCAGGCGGACGCTTTCCGCGGGCTCGCGCCGAACTAACTCGGACTGGCGTCCGAGTGGATTTCGGCACTTCGCTATCCCGCAGGAGACGCCGCCTTCCGTTGCGGATCCTGAAGCCAGCGGCTTGTTCCCAGCAGGATTAGTATTCTTATCTCATCTATTAGATACAGGTGAAGCTCCCGACCGGTCTGGCCACGAGACTCCTGTGGGAGCAGCGAAGCGACTCGAGCTGAAGGCCCCGCAGGAACGCAGTGACGAGGAGACTGAAGCCGAGCCCATGGAAAGCGAAGTGGCCAGCCCGGTCGGGCTTATGCCTCTCTATTCATTCAAATTAGAATTTGTCTACAGTTTAAAGCGCCTGCGGGCGCTTATTTTTGTTCCATCGATTTGACGATTTCTACAATGACTTGTGTGGCTTTTTCCATGTTTTCGACGGAGATGAATTCGTATTTGCCGTGATAGTTTTCGCCGCCGGTAAAGATGTTCGGCGTCGGCAATCCCATATACGATAATTGCGAACCGTCCGTACCGCCGCGCACGGGCACAATATTCGGCTGGATGCCGAGTGTTTTCATCGCCGTTTCAGCAGCATCGACGATTTCCATGACCGGTTCGATCTTTTCGCGCATATTGTAATATTGGTCTTCAAGCTCCAGTTGAACGGCATCCTCTCCGTACTGTGCCTGAAGTTTGGCGGCAGTATCGCGCATCAGCTGCTTTTTCGACTCGAAAGCGTCTTTGTCGAAATCGCGGATGATGTACGAAAGCACCGCTCCTTCAACATCGCCTTTGAAACTATTGAGGTGAATAAACCCTTCATAGCCTTCGGTCCGTTCAGGCACTTCATTTTTCGGCATCTCTTCCTGGAAGCGGATGGCTACAGTCTGGGCATTGACCATTTTGTCTTTTGCAGATCCGGGATGGACGCTTGTCCCTTGGACCGTCAGTTTGCCGCTCGCCGCGTTGAAGCTTTCATACTGCAGTTCGCCGAGCGGGCCGCCGTCCATCGTGTAAGCAAAGTCGGCACCGAAGCGCTCTACATCGAATTTATGCGGGCCGCGGCCGATTTCCTCATCCGGCGTAAATGCTACACGGATCTTGCCATGCTTGATTTCGGGATGCTGCATCAGGTATTCCATAGCGGTCATGATTTCGGCGATGCCGGCTTTATTGTCAGCGCCGAGCAATGTCGTGCCGTCAGTCGTAATCAGAGTGTGGCCGACGTAATTTTTCAGATCCGGGAAATCAACGGTTTTCATGGAAACCAATTCGTTCAATTCAATGTCATTGCCGTCATAATTGTCGATGCGCTGCGGGTTGACGTTTTTGCCGGTGAAATCTGTAGCAGTATCAACGTGGGCAAGGAAGCCGACAACCGGGACTTGCTTATCGGTATTGGCAGGCAGTGTGCCGAAAAGGTATCCGTGGGCATCCATGCCGACGTCTTCAAGCCCGATGGCATTCATTTCTTTTTCAAGTTCCTTCAAAAGATCCCATTGTCCGGGCGTAGAAGGGGTTTCAGTGCTTTCAGAATCGGATTGTGTATCGATTTTTGCATAGCGCACCAAGCGCTCGATCAATGTTTCAATCATGTATGGACCTCCTGGAATATGTATTCGTTTCATTTTAGCACGAAAAGCGGGAATTTTGGCAATTCGACAGCGCCAAGTTGGGGCAGGAGACGATGGAGAAAGAAATACGCTCAATGAAGGTTAAAATACGCACAGCGAAAGTTAAAATATGCTCAGCAAAAGTTAAAATATGCACAACGAACCCGGAAATACGATTCCACACAAAAAAGGCAGCCACAATTGGCTGCCTTTCATTCGTTTAGATTAGATTTTCGCAGCCAGCGACTGTGCGTGGGCCGCTTTCACTTCTTCGAGCAAAGCCGCTTCAGTCAACAGCCGGTAGCCGGTGTTCGCAAGCGCTTTTGCGCCGCGGATCAAGGCTTCATTGCCGCGTTCGGATTTTGCGGATTCCCGGAACTCGGCGGTATGGCCTACCAGATCGTCCGGCCCGATTTTGATGTATGGATGGGCGGTCGGGACCACGTAGCTGATGTTGCCTGCGTCCGTCGAGCCGATTCCGGTGTTGCGCGAATCCGCCACTTCCTCGCCGACGGCTTCGAGTTCGCTGCGGACGATGGCATCCAGAGCCGGCGTGACCACCAGGTCCTGCACTTCGTTCTGGAAGCGGACGATTTTCACGGTCGTGCCGGTCGCCAGTGCAGCGCCTTCCGCGATGTTGCGGATTTTAGCGGAAGTGTCGGACGCTTTTTTCCACGAATCGCCGCGGATATAGAAACGTGCCGATGCATATTCCGGGATGATGTTCGGTGCATCGCCACCGTGGGTAATGATGCCATGAACTCGGGCATCGGAAGGCAATTGCTGGCGGAGAGCATTGATGCTGTTGAAAAGCTGAAGCACCGCATCAAGCGCGTTGATGCCTTCTTCAGGCGATCCTGCCGCATGCGCCGGCTTGCCGTAGAAATGGAATTCCAGCGGATCCACTGCCAGTGAGGGAGTTGTGACGGCGGAGCGGCCGGAAGGGTGGATCATCAATGCGGCATCGATGCCTTCGAGCAGGCCATGCTTGACGAAACTTCCTTTCGCGCTGCCGTTCGGTCCGCCTTCTTCAGCGGGCGTACCGAGCACGATTACCCGTCCGCCGGTCGTGGAGAACGTTTCAGACAGGGCAATCGCAGCAGCGACGCTGGTCGTGCCGATGATATTGTGGCCGCAAGCATGGCCAAGTCCCGGCAGCGCATCGTATTCGGCAAGATAAGCGATTGTCGGACCCGGCAGCGAACTTTCCTTGCTGGCATAAAACGCTGTTTCGTGTCCGGCGACGCCGGTCTCAACGGCGAATCCCGCGTCTTCAAGCAATTCGACGAGTGTGGCGCTGGCAAAAACCTCTTCGTTGCCGATTTCCGGCTTGGCATGGATGGCCTGGCTTGTTGCGATATACTCGCTTCGTTTGGCGTCGATGGACTGTGAAATGGTCAAGGCTGCTTCTTTGATTGATGTCATTGAAATTCCTCCTTGCGGTTTATTGGTAGTCGACCAGCTCCTCGACAGGAACGAATGTCGGAATCTGGGCGCCTTTCGTATGCTCAACGATAAAGTCGGCTGTGTCTTCCTGCTGGTAAAGTTCTACGATTTTCTGGTAATCCGGATCGTCGGCATTTTCAGCGCTGGCGGCGATCAGGTTGATATAAGGTTTTGCCGTATCGCTTTCACGGGCAATCGGATCTTCCGTCGGATTTAGGCCGGCGTCGACCGCAATGCCGTTATTGATGATGGATGCTGCAACGTCCGGCATTGCACGCGGCGTCTGGCCGGAAATCATCGGCACAAGTTCAATGTTTTTCGGGTTTTCAATGATATCTTCCGCAGTGCCCGTCAATCCTGCATCGTCGGACAATTTGATCAAACCGGCTTCCTGGAGAAGAAGCAATCCGCGGCCCATGTTTGTCGCTTCGTTCGGCAGCGCGATTTGTGCACCGTCCGGAAGTTCTTCGATGGATTCGTATTTCTCGGAGTAGAGGCCCATTGGTGCAATGACCGTTGAGCCGATCGGAACGATGTCGATATTGTGCTCGGCGACAAACTCATCAAAATAGGAGATGGTCTGGAAAGCGTTCAAATCGAGTTCGCCTTCAGCAAGTGCGATATTCGGTGCTACATAATCCGAGAAAGTGACGATTTCAAGGTCGATGCCTTCTTTTTCGGCTTTGTCCGCGATGTAATCCCAGATGGTTGTATCCGAGCCGCTGATTCCAAGCGTGATTTTGCGGTTGCCGTCAGCGCCTTCGCTGTCGTCTCCGCCTCCGCAGGCGGCTAAGACCAAAGCCAGGATGGCCAGCAATAAAAGAGATGAAAGTTTTTTCATGATGTATTCCTCCAATAGATTAGTTTGATTGAATTTGCAGTACGGATTTATCTTCTGCGTACCCGCCGGGACAGCAAGTTGCCGCCCGACTGGACGCCTTGTACAAGGACGACCAGGATGGCTACGGTAATGACCATGACAAGCGTGTCAAACCGCTGATAGCCGTAAGTGATGGCCAAGTCGCCGAGTCCGCCGCCTCCGATGGCGCCTGCCATGGCAGAAGCGCCAATCAGCCCGACGATCGCGATCGTCAGGGCCAGAACCAGTGAGCTCAGCGCTTCAGGAATCAGAAAGCGGAAAATGATCTGGAACGGCGATGCCCCCATGGCTTGGGCAGCTTCGATAACACCATGGTCGACTTCAAGCAGCGAGTTTTCGATCAGCCGGGCGATATAAGGGCCGGCATAGAAGACGAGCGGCACGATGGCAGCGGCCGTCCCGATGGATGTGCCGACAATCAGCCGGGTGATCGGGATGATGGCGACCATCAAAATGATGAAAGGCACGGACCGGAAAATATTGATGATGATATTCAGTACTTTTGAAACCGGTTCGTTCGCCAATAAATGGCCTTTTCGGGTAACGACCAGCAGAATGCCGAGCGGGAAGCCGATGACCAGCGAGAACAGGAAGGATGCGCCCGTCATGTAGATGGTTTCCCAAAGGGCTTCCAGGATTTGTTCGTTATCAACTAGCATAATTCCGCACCTCCTCGACTTTGACATTGCTGCTGCGTATGGATGTTAAGGCCTGCTGGATTTCAGCGGCAGGGCCGGTAAATTCGACAATGAGATTGCCGTATGGTTCGCCCTGCAGTTCGGTGATATTGCCAAACAAAACATTCAGGTCCAGGTTGAAGTCCCTGGATATCCGCGACATGAGCGGCTGTCCGACAGAAGCGCCGGTGAACTGGATCCGGTAGATGGTGTGCTTGCGGTCCGGGTCCTGGATCTGCTTCAGCAGCGATTCCGGCAGTTCGTCGTTCATGACGGAACGGACAAACCGCTGGGTCGTCGTGTGCTGCGGATTGGTGAACACTTCGAACACCGTTCCCCGTTCGATGACTTTGCCTGCTTCAAGCACTGCCACTTTGTCGCAGATTTCACGGATGACGCCCATTTCATGAGTGATCAGCAGGATCGTGATGTTGTATTCGCGATTGATGCGGCGCAGCAGTTCCAGGATGGATTGGGTGGTCTGCGGATCCAGCGCCGAAGTGGCTTCATCGCATAATAGAACCGATGGATTGGTGGCAAGCGCCCGGGCGATGCCAATGCGCTGTTTCTGGCCGCCGGAAAGCTGGTCGGGATATTTCTCTGCCTGATCGCCCAGACCGACAAAATCCAGCAGGTCCTTCACCTGTTCCTTGATCTTGTTTTTCGGCGTTTTGGCAAGGATGAGCGGCATGGCGACATTGTGGAAAACGGTTTTGGAATTCAGCAAGTTGAAGTGCTGGAAGATCATTCCGATGTCTTTCCGCGTCTGGCGGATGTCTTTTGCGGACAAGGTTGAGATGTCTTTTCCGTCAATCAGCACGCGGCCGCTGCTTGGCCGCTCCAGCAGGTTGACTGTCCGGATCAGCGAGCTTTTGCCGGCGCCGCTGAAGCCGATGACGCCGTATATTTCACCAGTTTCAACAGTCAGGTCGATGCCGTTCAGCGCGTGGATCGACTGTTTGCCGGACTGGTAGGTTTTTGTTACCTCCTCGAATTGAATCATAGTGTAAGCCTCCTCAAGCTGTTCCAGTAATGCAAATCTTTTCGCAGAGGGCTTTTTATCCGAAATTGAACGAAAAAAAGCCCCCTTTTTTCTTATCCACAAGAAAAAAGAAGGCTTCGGCATGAAACCATCTCATTCTCATCTTCCAAACGCAAAAATGCGTTTGCAGGAGTTAGCACAGTTTTCGCATGATGCGAATCCGCTGCCGAAACGTCATAGGGCCTGTCCCTCGGTTTCTCTGGATAAGAAAGTGATGTACGTATTTGATTTGTAAGGACTACTTTATGGGGGATTGTTGAAAAAGTCAACCTTTTCTTTTAAAAAAATTTCAGGAAGATCCTTCAGCCTTTTTCCGGAATACGGAAGAAACCTTATTTTCAGTGCCGTTTGCGATGCGGGAAATGTTTTCCGTGTGCTTGAATACAGCCATCGCGAACAGCGCAGCCGCAATGAACAAAGGCAGTCCGCCTTCAGCGGGCCACCAGGCAATGGCGAAGAACGTGGCATACAGGACCAAGACGCCCGCGACCAGGTAATTGGTGGCGAGTGCTGCTCCGACAAGAAGCAGCAGGCCGGCCAAGCCAAGCTTCCAGTCGAGCGCCACCATGACGCCGATGACGGCCGCTGTTCCTTTTCCGCCGTTGAACCTCATATAGAAAGGGAAGTTGTGTCCAATGACGACGCCGGCACCGACGACGAACAGCAGGGCCCAGACGGTTTCTTCTGAAAGTGAAGAAGCATTCAGCGCCCAGCGGAACACCCACACGGCAGCTGCGCCTTTGAGAATATCCAGGAAAGCGACCAGCGCTCCGTATTTCCAGCCGAGCACGATGGCTGCATTTGAAGCGCCTGAATTTTTGACGCCTTCTTTTTTGATGTTGACGCCTGTCAATAGCTGCGCGACCAGTGAACCATGCATGCAGCCGACAATATAACCGATGATGAGAGCAATAACTATCCATGAAAACATCTTTTCCACTCCTTCTCTTATAGATTTAACGTTTGAAAAGAGCGCAGGTTTCAAAATTTTTAGAATTATCCGCTTGACAAATCCCACATCCATTTTATATACTTCAGGACATGATGGAAAACTAAATCTGAATACTCTTATCAAGAGAGGCGGAGGGAATAGGCCCTGTGATGCCCGGCAACCGACAAGCAGCTCAGCTTGGAAAGGTGCTAAATCCTACAGATCCGGAAAGACGGGATCTGGCAGATGAGAGGAGGCATACCCGTATGTGACGGCCCTCTTCTTAACCGAAGAGGGCTTTTTCTGTTCCCTCCTCAACCCGCGGTTTCCATCAAAAAAACCTTAGGAGGAATAGAAATGACAAATTTTAAACCAGAAACGCTTTTATTGCACGGCGGACAGCAGCCGGACCCAGTGACCGGAGCGAGAGGGGTCGCCATCCATAAAACGACTTCCTATGTGTTTAAGAATACGGAACATGCCCAGAACTTGTTCGGCTTGAAAGAAGCAGGAAATATCTATTCGCGCATCATGAACCCTACGGTGGATGTATTTGAACAGCGTGTGGCTCTTCTTGAAGGCGGGTCGGCAGCTGTCGCCCTGTCTTCCGGCATGGCGGCCATCGCATTCTCCGTAATGAACTTGGCGGAAGCCGGCGACGAAATCGTGGCAGACAGCAATTTGTACGGAGGCACAGTCAGCTTGTTCGCCAATACCTTGCCGAGATACGGCATCACGGTGAAATTTGTCGACGGCACGGACCCGGAAAACTTCCGGGGCGCCATCACAGACAAGACAAAAGCGATTTTCGGGGAGATCATCGGCAATCCAAGCCTGAACGTCTTTGATGTTGAAAAAGTGGCGGAGATTGCCCATGAAAACGGCCTGCCATTATTGATCGACAATACATTCGCTTCGCCGTACGGCAGCAACCCGATCGAGTTCGGGGCGGACGTCGTTATTCATTCGGCAACGAAATGGATTGGCGGGCACGGGACGACCATCGGCGGAGTGGTCGTCGACAGCGGTAAATTCGACTACGACAATCCGCGATTCCCCAACTACACGGAACCGGATGAAAGCTATCACGGCATCCGCTATGGAATCGATGCGGCAGGAGCGGCATTTGCGACCAAACTCCGCGTCCAGCTGCTGCGTGATTTCGGACCATCGCTCAGCGCGGAAAGTGCACATGCCTTTTTGCAGGGGCTCGAGACGCTGCATCTGCGGATTCCGCGCCACAACAGCAATGCCCGCATCATCGCCCAATACCTGAAGGATCATCCGCAAGTGGAGTGGGTCAACTATATCGGCTTTGAAGATCATCCGTCGCACCAATTGGCCCAAAAATATTTGAAGGACGGCTATGGTTCGATTGTCAATTTCGGCGTGAAGGGCGGCCGTGAAGCAGGCCGGAAAGTGATTGACAGTGTCGCTTTATGGTCCCACGTGGCGAATGTCGGTGATGCGAAATCGCTGATTATCCACCCGGCTTCGACGACCCACCAGCAATTGACGGCTCAAGAACTGAAAGCTTCAGGGGTGACGGAAGAATTGATCCGCTTGTCGATCGGCCTGGAGAATCCGGAAGACCTGATCGCCGACCTCGAACAGGCCATCAAAGCGGCCGTTCTGGAAAACGCATAAGAGGAGGTGAATGAGATGGCTTACGTATCCATTGGTTCGCTGGCGCTGGAATCGGCGGAAATCTTGGAAGGTGTCGAACTCGCATATGAACGCTGCGGCAAGGAAGGGGCTCCGGTCGCTCTCCTATGCCACGCTTTGACAGGCGACCAGTTCTCGATCGGCACTCCGGAGAATCCGGGGTGGTGGGCAGGGTTGGCCGGGCCGGGCAAAGCCGTGGATACAGAGAAATTTCAAGTCATCACCTTCAATGTGCTCGGAGGATGCAACGGATCGACCGGTCCATTGTCCGTCAACCCGAAAACAGGCGAGCCCTACCGCGCGGATTTTCCGGAAATCACTATCCGCGACATGGTCCGGGCAGAGCATGCGGCTTTGCAGAAGCTGGGCATCGACCGGCTCGCGGCTGTCATCGGCGGTTCGCTCGGAGGCATGAAAGCGCTGGAATGGGGGAGGCTATATCCCAGTTTCGTCTCAGCGGTGTTTCCGCTGGCAGTGACGCCAGCCTACAGCGATTACGGCATTGCGTTCAACTGGATCGGCATCCACGCAATTGTTAACGATGCGGAATTCAAAAACGGGAATTATAGGGATTCTTCTCTCATTAAAGGTTTTGAAACGGCTCGAATGGCGGGGATGGTGACGTACAGGAGCGGCGGGCTCTTCAATGACCGGTTCAGCCGCGGCCATAACGGCAAAGGATTCGATGTCGAGTCCTATTTGTCCTATCAGGGCAGAAAGCTGGCCGGGCGCTTTGATGCTAATAGCTACGTCACATTGCTGAAGGCGATGAATACCCATGACGTGGAAGAAAGCCGACTGGAAGTGGCGGTGCACTCCTTGTCATTTACACATGATTTACTATATCCCGGACCCTGGATGAGTGAATGGATCGATAAGCAGCCCAAAGCAAGCTGGGCTCTCATTGAAACAGCATTCGGCCATGACGGTTTCCTGGTCGAATTTGAAAAATGGGATGGCCACATCCGGGAAAAAATGAATAACATTCTCGATTTGCAGCCTGTGCGATAGCATAGGCTTTTTTTATTGGTTCCAGAACTTTAAAGCAGGAAAATATCTCTAGTTAAATCATCTTAAAATCAAGATAATAAAAAAGAAAAAATAGTTAAAAATAATTATAAAGGAATATGTTTACATTTTTGAAAATGGGGAACCATAGATTTGTATCAGAATGGTAGGACTAAATATCTGTATTAACGGAGTAATAGAATGAAAAAAGGAGAGTAATAACGTTTTGGGTAAAATGACCTAAAGTTCTTTTTACCCATTAAACGACATTTGTCTATTTGGAGTATTTTGACAAACTTTAGGAGAAAGTGGTAAGGATATAAAGTAAGGAAGAGTTTATTCATGTTTAAAGGAAGTCGGTGCTGAAGCCAGCAAAGCTTCCGGAAAAAGGGATGGACCATGTTGTTTTTCCACGATAGTTTTCAAGGGATTTGAAGAAGAAAAAACCGGGAGAGTGCCGCAATGATCGAATCGAAGAGAAAAGCCATTATTTTTTTCCTGCTTGCTGCAATCTTGGCAGGAACCGCCGGATTTTTGACGCTGCAAAAAGTGAAAGAACTGAACAATGATTTAGGCACGATGGTGGATGTTTACGCTGCCGGACAGGATATCTCCTCGCGGAGCGTCATAACACCGAAAGATGTCACGATAGAAAAGATTCCGAAGAAATTCGTGACAGATGAACACATTACAAGCACTACCGATCTCGAGAACAAAGTATCGGTCATTCCTTTGTCATCCGGCGATCTGATCACCAAAAATATGCTGAAGCAGGCATCTGCCGTGATGGAAGAAAACAACAGGCTGATCACACTGATGGCTTCGGAACGCGTCTTTTTCGACGAACAGCTGGAAGCACTCGACCGGGTGGATATTATCGTCTCTCTGCGCGACAAGGACATCAACAAGACGGAAATTTTCATGAAAGACGTAAAAGTGGCCCGCGTAGCCAATGAAGCCAAGAAGTTTGCCGGCGTGCAAGTCGAAATTGCGTTGGATCAGGCGCCTCTACTCATACATATGCAGAATTATGCAGACAGTGTACGAATCATCAAAGCGAATGTCGGCAACGGGGAAGCCGGGGAAGCACCAGCAGAAGCCGCAGCTGAACCGCCGGCCGAAAAAGCCCCGGCCGCTGCAACACCGGCGCCGCCGGCAGAAGAAAAACCGGCAGAAGAGAAGGCGGCTGAAACTAAACCGGCAGAAAAAAAGCCGGCCGCTGCAGAACCGAAAACTGCGAAGCCGAAAAGCTGAAGGAGGAATATGGGATGAAACAATCCAAACTATTGATTGTCGGACAGAAAAACGAAATGTATTCCTTGCTGATGCAGCAGTTTGAAGGTGAATTCGATTACGCTTCGCTGGATCCAATCCATCTGCGGTCCGAGCTGAAAAATATGGATCCTGCACTTGTCCTGCTGCTCCATAATCCGGGGAAGGACCTGGAAACGCTCGCTTACTTGCAGCAGGAGCTCGACAACGTACCAATCGTGTTTGTCCATGAGAGCCATGATTTCCAGTTGTTCCGCGATTTGGTCCGGGCAGGGGCGATCGATTATTACGTCATCCCGGAGGACTTGAATGGCCTCGACAACCAGATCTCCATCCTGCTCGCCCGTCTTCAGATCGCTCCTGAAAAAGAGAAGCAATTGAGCTTCAAACGGGGCAGCGGCCAGGTCTTTGCTTTTTACAGCGGAAAAGGCGGAAGCGGCAAAACCTTATTGAGCACTTCATTCGCCCAGACGCTGAAGTTTGAATCGACCGCCCAGGTTCTCTACATTGACCTGAACCTGCAGTACGGCGGCGGCGAATCCTATCTCGGCGTAGAGACCGCGCGCAATATTTTGGATTTGGAACCGGTCATCAAAGAAATGACGGAACAGCATCTGCGGAACGTCACCGAGAAAGAGCCGCTTTCGAAAATGGAGCTGTTGATCAGCCCGTGCGATGCAGAATTGGCGGAATACATAACAGAGGATTTTGTCACCCGTCTTCTCCGTGTCTGCCGGCGCGCCTACGACTTCATCGTCGTCGACTTGCCGGTCAATATGGATGAGCGGACATATACCGCGCTTGTGGAAGCGGACCGAATCTATTATACGACTTTGCTCGATACGCCATCGATCCGGGTCTTCAAGCATACGGAAGAATTGTTCCAGAAGCTCGGAATCCCGACAGCAGACCGCCTTGAACTCGTATTGAATGAAGTCGGCAGGGAAAACGAATTAAGCAAAAAAGATTTCGAACGGTTTATCGAATATCCGGTGGCTGCTGAAATCAGGCGCGACATCAAAGGGGTCCAGACCGCGATCAATAAAGGCGAGACGCTCCGGAAGATGCCGAAAGAAAAGAAATTGACGCCGGCTGCAAAAGATATGCGCAAATGGGTTGTCTCGATGTTAAAATAACCGTTTTTAGAGAGGTAGGATAGCGATGTCGCTCTTTCAAAGAAAAAGAACCGAAACCGCTGCAGCGGTCAGCGACCATGTTTCTGTGCAGACTTCCCAAGTCCTGACCCCATATCTGGAAGAATTGCTTGAGCATTACAAGGCACGCCTTTTGGCGGAAACCAATCTGGAGCCGCTTATCGCTGCTGAAGAAGCCGAGCGGCGCTTATCGATCGAGCGGCTTATCAGCCAGTTCATGCTGGAAGAGAAAGTCGTCATTTCCAAAACAGATCGCGAGACATTATTGACGCGGCTGATTGATGAAACAGTCGGGTTCGGCCCGATTGAACAATTGTTGAAAGACCCGACCATCACGGAAATTTTGGTGAACGGACCAAAGGAAATCCATGTGGAACGGAACGGCCGGCTCGAAGCTTCGTACATCACGTTCAAAAACGAAGAACATGTGCGGCATATCGTCGACCGGGTGATTGCGCCGCTGGGCAGGCGGATCGATGAAAGCTCGCCGATGGTCGATGCCCGGCTTCCCGACGGCAGCCGGGTCAATGCGGTCATTCCGCCGATCAGCCTGAACGGCACACTCCTGTCGATCCGGAAATTCCGCAAAGAGCCGTTTGAAATGGAGGACCTCTTGCGGATGTCTTCGCTGGATGGTCCGATGGCGCAGTTTATCCAGGCGCTGGTCAAGGCGAAGCTGAACATCCTGATCTCGGGCGGAACCGGGAGCGGGAAAACGACCCTGCTCAATGCAGTAGCCAAAGCGATTCCGGTCAGTGAACGGGTCATCACCATCGAAGACTCGGCGGAATTGCGGCTCAACCGGGGCAGCGTCATCGGCATGGAGGCGCGCCCGGCGAACGTCGAAGGCAACGGTGAGGTCAGCATCCGGCAGTTGGTGAGGAACTCGCTACGGATGCGGCCCGACCGCATCATCGTCGGGGAAGTCCGGGGAGCTGAAGCGTTCGATATGCTGCAGGCGATGAATACCGGGCATGAAGGGTCGCTGACGACGGTGCACTCGAATTCACCGGTTGATGCGATCAGCCGTGTGGAAGGGATGGTCATCATGGCAGGAATGGATCTGCCAAGTGAAATCATCCGTGAATACATTGTCGGCGCACTCGATTTTATTATCCAGGCCGACCGCCTGGGCGATGGCCAGCGGAAAATCGTCAATATCTCGGAAGTCTATGTGGATGAGGACAAAGGCGTCAAAATACGCGATGTCTTCATTTTCAAGCGGACCGGAACCGGGAAGAACGGCGAAGTGCTAGGCTATTTCACGCCGACCGGCTATGTGCCGCAGTGCATGGAGCATTTGCGGATGTTCGGCATCGAGCTTGATGAGTCGATGTTCAATGTCAGCCGGGAGGTGGCGCAATGGACTTAAGCATCGGGATTCTGTACGGAGCAGCTGTACTGTCGCTGCTGTTTGCCGCTTATCTATTCCTCGACTACCGGAGCAGCAAGCAGGAATGGAAGAAAAAGCTGAAGACCTGGTATCCGGAAGAAAAGCGCAAAAGCGCCATCAGTGTCTGGGGCGACCGCTTCGACGAATCGGAAGCTTCGAGCGGGCTCGCCAGAAAATTGAAGAGCGCGAACGTCAATCTTCTGGCTTCCGAGTATATCGGCATGCATGCGCTTGGCGTATTGATGTTCTATGTCGTTTTCAACATGATCTTCAATATGGCGCCGCTGCCGAGCATCATCCTGACAGCGGGCATTCTGGCAGGCAGCCATTTTCTCTTGTTCTATATTCGCAAAAACAAATACGAAGAGCGCTTAAACAGCCAATTGAGCGAGGTATGCCGCTTGTTGGCGAATGCTGCAAGGTCCGGCATGACCATCACGCAGGGAATCGATCTGGTGGCCAGGGAAGTCAACGAACCGGCAAGGGATGAGTTCAAGCGCCTGTCGAATGAATTGAAACTCGGCGTGCCTTTTGAAACAGCACTGCGCACCGTGCAGAAACGGAATGAATCCCGGGACTTCCAGTTGTTCATTGCAACGCTTTTGATCCAGAAGCGGACCGGCGGCAACTTGGCGACAACGCTTGAGACGATGTCCAATACGCTCGAAGACCGCAAGATCCTGCACCAGACCATCCAGACCATGACATCTGAGCAGCGTTACATTTCCCTGATTGTCCCGGCAATGCCGATATTCATCCTGCTCTTCATGAACAACATCATTGAAGGCTTTACTGATCCGCTGACGACGCCGATCGGCATCATCATGATGATCGCATTCGGGCTTGGCATCATCTTATCGTTTTTCCTGATACGGCAAATTACAAATATAAAAGTGTAGGTGAAGGATATGGATGCGCTCATTATTTTTACAGTTATCGTCTTTTGGTTCATGGTGGTGCTGGGAATCCGGAACTGGTCGGTGTATGTGCAAGAGAAACGCGGAGTGCTGGTCCATGTCTCCGAGCTGACCAGCATGGACGCTTTCGATAAAAAGAAGAAAAAGCGGAAACAGAAAGCGAATCTGTTCCAGCGGCTGACGGGGTATGCGGATGAATTTGCAGACCTCGGCCAGCGCATCAATTTTTTCAGCGAGAACATTGAAGTGGCGGATTGGCTGAAAAAGTCAGGAAATCCCTACAACCTCACATTGGCCCGCTTCCAAGGGCTGAAAATCCTTTTGTTCATCATCGGTTTTTTCGCGGCGATGCTGGCTTTTATCATCGGCTTCCCGCTTTCTAAATACGGCTTGGTGTTCCTGCCGCTGATCGGCTATTTCACTCCGATCTACATCGTCAGGCGCCAAGCCAAAATGAGGCAGGAGAAACTGAGCCGGGATCTTCCGGATTTCCTCGATACGATCAGCACCAGTATCCAGGCGGGGGTCAGCATGGATCAGGCATTAAGGGAGGTGATTCGCTTTTTCGACGGTCCGCTCCGGGAGGAATTTATGCGCTTTATGCAAGAAATAGACTTGGGCGTGCAGCGTGAAACGGCTTATCGAAACTTGCTGGAACGAAACGACAACGAGGAATTCCAGCAGCTCATCAAATCCCTCCTGCAGGGCATGAAGCTCGGTGTCCCGATTGCCACGACATTCAAGATCCAGGCAGAGGACATGCGCCAGCTGCGGCAGGAACGCGTCAAGGAACTGGCGGCCAAGGCCTCCCCGAAAGTGACGCTCGTCACGACATTCGTTGTGGCACCGGTCTCGATCATGATGATTGCAGGACTGATGCTTTTGAACATGATTTATGGAGAAAACAGCATATTCAACATTTTGGACTAAAACTTAGGAGGAATTGACATGAAAGAAAAATTAAACGACCTTAGCTTGCAGATGGTGTCTTCAGTACAAACGAAAGTAGCGAATGAAAGAGGATCACAAACATTGGAATGGATCGGCATTGCAGCGGTCATCGTTATTGTCGTGGGGGTTGTTTCCCAAGCGTTCGCAGGGGGCGGGTTTGGCGATACACTGGTTTCAAAATTTGAAGGATTCATCAGCAAAATCGGAGGAGGGGCTTAATCCCTCCTGTTTTATTATTGCCAGCTTAGAAAGGAGCATCCGATGAAGCAAACAAGATACTTGCTGGTGGCCTTGCTTGCCGCTCTTCTGGCAGGCTGCCAGGAACAAGCGCAGCCAGAAAAGCCACAAGCGGAAGCCAGTGGACAACAAGAGCCAAAAGCACAAGAGGATTCTCAAGAAGCACCAAAAGAAAATGGAGAAGACGTATCAGCGGTTCTTGAAGAAAAAGAAATGCTGACTCTCCCGGCAGACGAAAAAGATTTGATCGCTCAGCCTTCAGGCAAAATCAATGATATCTATGTCGTAAACGCAGAAGAGCGTCAGCAAGTCGAAGAAGCGTTCTTGAAAGAATTCGGAGAAGTTCCAACATTGCCGGAAGATGCCTCTGAAGAAGAACTGGATTTGTATTTCAATTATATTTATTCGCTCGTTGCCTATGACTTCCAGGATCCTCAGGACGTCCTGGATCAAATGGAATTTGCATTGTCCGGAACACCGGAAGCAGATCCGCGCTTTGCTTTTAAAGAAAATTACAATGTTGAAATTATCCTTGATTCAAGCGGTTCGATGGCCAATCTTATCGAAGGGGAGACCCGGATGGATTTGGCGAAAGGAGCCATCCGTGAGTTCATGACCCAAGTTCCGGAAGAAGCGAATGTTTCGCTGCGGGTTTATGGGCATGAAGGCGACGGTACGGAAGCTCAAAAAGCCGCTTCGTGCGAAAAAATCGATGAAGTATACAAACGCGGAGCATTTGATGAGGCGAAATTCAATCAGGCATTGGATGCTTTTGAACCGGCAGGATGGACGCCGGTAGCCGGAGCATTGGAATCGGCAAAAGAAAGTTTTGCCGGGCTTGATGCAAAAACCAATACAAACCTGGTATACCTGGTCAGCGACGGCATCGAAACGTGCGGCGGAGACCCGGTAGCTGTAGCAAAAACATTTTCCGAAAGCGATGTATCGCCGATCATCAATGTCATCGGCTTTAATGCAGACAGTGAAACACAGCAACAGCTAAAAAAAGTAGCGGCTGCTGCAAACGGCATTTTCTCGAATGTCACTAGCGGCACGGAATTGACAGAGGAATTCGAAGGGTCCAAGGAAGTGCTGGCGCGATGGGAGGCCTGGAAAGTGGATTCGGAAGTGGATGTGCTTGCAGCCAGTAATGCCAGTTGGCTGGCCATCTCAAAATTTGAAAATCGCTGGCATGCAAGTACGGACCAGCAGCATTTAGGACTGATCCGCGTTTTCGGATTGTTACAGGAGAAAGGATACCTGACTTTCAACCAAGTCGACGCTTTGACTGCAAGAGCAGCAGAAATTGAGCAGCTGGCAAAAGAGTCAAGGGAAACACTGGTTACTGAACTGAACCGGGTAAAAGAGCAAGGGCTTGAAAAGATGCGCGCCGAAATCGATAAAAAGTATCCGGATGACGCAGACCAACAGTAAAAAGGGGACTCCCCTTTTTCCGGCTTATTTATGCATCCCCCTGCAAAATAAGCCGGAAAAGCGGGAGTCTGTCAGCAAAGGTGGAGGCCATGAAAAAATTAATGAACGAACGAGGCTCAGCGACAATTGAATTTTTAGGGGTTGTGCCATTGATTTTCACGGTCATGATGATTGCCTGGCAGTTCATCGCCGGCTTCCATGGCTTGATGATTGCAGAATCTGCCGCAAGCGAGGCAGCCAAAGTCTATTCGGTGACGGCGGACGCGGGAGAAGCGACTGCTGCAGCGCAGAAAATTGTGGACGCCGGAGGCACTTACATCAGCTTTGCCGGCGCCCCGATATCGGGCACCAACGAATTTACAGCAGCCGTCAACGTCAACATCGACTTCGTCTTTCTGCCGGCCAGCATGTTCGGCGGGGGCAAACCGTCATTTTCCTATAGCGCTGATACATCGGGCAAGGTGATCAAATGAGCAGGATCCGTAACCGCCTTGAAAATGAACAAGGGAACGTGGCGCTGTTCGTGTTGGGGTTGATCAGCATTATGATCATCCTGTTTTTGCTCATTCTGAACCTGGCAGGTGCACTGGTTGTGAAGGAGCAGGCCATGTCCACGTCGCAGCAAGCCGCGCTCGCGGCTACGGCGACGCTTTATGAAGAGCTTCCCGGTTTCATCCTTTCCTATGAAAAAGACTTGAAAGAGTTCCTGGAAGAAGAGGAAGCGGCAAAAGATGCGGAAGAGCCGGCTGAACCCGAAGTGCCGGAGGATGGGGAAGCGCCGGAAAAGGAAAAAGAGGAAAAAACGCTGGATGAATTGATCCAGGAAGAAACCGAAAAACTTTCCGGGGAGATGGCGGATTACACCCTCAACGAAATCCGTAACGAAGCCATTGACCGCATCTTGGCCAAAGAATTGGACAAAGGCCTCGGCAACGGTCTCCTGAAAAAGAAAATGAGTGAAGAACTGGAGTTTGCATGGATCAAATCGATGAAAGAAAGTGCACGGAATACCATTTTGGCCAACGGCGGGGAGCTTGAAGGAGCGGTCATGACCGTGTTCGACGATGGGCAGATCGTGGTGGAGTCCTCGCATGAAGCAGGGGCAATCGCCTATAACGGCTTTTTCGCCGGCATTCAGAAAAACCTTTACAAGTCTTCCAAAGGACCCGAAGTGAAATTTGTGCAGAAAATCCCCGGATGGGAAGGGAGAACGTATTCCCTGGAATAGAGGACTCTAATGAACAAGCAGAAAAAATGGCAACGAATTTATTTGGTTTTGATGATTTTCTTTTATGGCATCTTTGTGCCCGTCACAGTATTCGAATGGCTCTTCAGCAATGGTGCTTTTCCATTCACCGCCATTGCAGTGGGGCTGGCATTGCCCTTTATGAGGAAGAATCATTTAGCCCAGCTTCAAAAACAATAAAAGGATGGAGGTTTTAAGATGGAACGGCCAATCCGGTCAGCGTTAACTTTTTTCGGCCATAAATACGAGCGCATCCTGCTGCTTGTGCTTTTCATTCAGCTGCCTGTCATCTTGATCCAATTTTTTGCAGCCAATTATATTCTGGCGGTTACCCCGACATTCGGCACCCTTTTCAGCATTGCCGATATTTACAACGCGTTTATCGTCTTTTCATTCTTTCTCTTTGCGCTCGTGCCGTTCGTCCATTTTTGGCACAGCGAAGAAATGGGCGTAGAGAATCCGCTGCGCCAGACATTTTTGCATTTTTCTTTAAAAGCTTTTCATTTCTTTTTGTTTTCGGTTGCCGCAGCGGCAGCGGTCACAATCGGGTTGATGCTTTTTATCCTCCCGGGAGTGATTCTGCTAGGAATTTTCTCGCTAGCCCCTATTTTAGCAATTATGGACAAAGAGTCTGTCTGGACATCAGTCCGGGAAAGCATTCGGATTTTTAAAGTCCATCACTGGAAAATCGTGTTGCTGATAGCTGCCTTCGGATTCGCAGAAATCATCGGCTCCTATATTTTACAGACCATTGTGATGGACATCACGACTTCCTTCCTGGCAATCGCTATTTGCCATATTTTCTTGAATACAATCTTCCTTCCATTGTTTTACTTGATTCTTGCGGCGTACACAGCGAAATGGAGAGAAGACATGAGCTTGTTTGCAATCGGGAACAAAGAAACCGGATTTTCAGAGTGAAACATAAAGAGGGAGGTGCATCATGGAGAAATTAATGAAACGAAGTGTAGTGATTGCGGTTATTTTATTGACTGTCGCTCAATCTTTCTTCTATTCAGTTGCAGCAGCTTCTGTTCAACCGTGGAGCGGCAATTCGTGGACGGGTGATACGTGGAGCGGCGACACTTGGGAAGGCACGCCATGGCAAGGCAATACGTGGACGGGCGATACATGGCAAGGCGACTCGTGGCAAGGTGACAGAACGTCGGGCGACGGCACAAGCGGCGACGGAACGTCAGGCGACGGCACAAGCGGCGATGGAACTTCGGGCGACGGCACGAACGGAGATGGAACGTCGGGCGACGGCACGAACGGAGACGGAACGTCAGGCGATGGCACGAGCGGAGACAGAACTTCGGGCGACGGCACGAACGGAGACGGAACTTCGGGCGACGGCACGAGCGGAGACGGAACGTCAGGCGACGGCACGAGCGGAGACGGAACTTCGGGCGACGGCACGAGTGGCGTCGGAACTTCGGGTGACGGCACAGGTGGAGACGGAACGTCAGGAGACGGAACCTCAGGCGACGGCACGAGCAGCGATGCGACCTCGGGGGACGGCACAAATTCTGACGGGCCCGATGGCTATGAAGTGTTCAATTATATCGCCAAAGATGTCATTCTTGGACAAGTGGATCTAGCAGGGAATTCATTGACGGCAACGAGCGGAGAGATGGGCAGAGGGTCTGCATTTTTCTTGTCCGGCTTGTTATTGAACGGTTTGAAACTGGGGATCGACAGCCCTATTTTAGATGGAATATCTGATGCAAATGATGCACTAGGCAATGGCTTCACTGCTGCACAGTCGATCAGCACCATTCAGAATGCGCGGAATGCCTCGAACGCTTCAGCTGTCGGTGGTGCGATGAGCGGAGCAACAGCTGCTGGACCGGCGGCCATGGGAGCTTTAGGGAAATTGAATGTAGTCGCTGCAGTCGGCGGAACAGTGCTCGGCGGAATTGACACGTATATGAAAACATTTGGCGATGGCGGCGTCACGGATACATTCAATGATGCGAATGCCAGCGGCGCAGACAAAACAGTCGCAGTTGCGGATGCGACGGCCAGCCTTGGAGCTACAATGATGAGCGCTGGCGTCGTAACAGCGGCCTTTCCTGGTGCCCAAGCCATCGGGGCCGGAATCGTTGTAGCGGGGGCCGCTTTATGGGGTGCTTCGAAGCTTACCGGATACGTGGCGAAAAACTGGGAAGGCATCAAGAGCACTGCTTCAAAAGCGAGTGACGCGATTGCCAAAGGATGGAATTCGTTTACCGGTTTGTTTGGCTAATGTTATGATGAGAAAAGACGGTTAAAAGGAGAGATTCATCGATGAATGACCAGACTACGCAACTGCTCCTGAAAAAAGTGAAAAAACATAAAAAATGGACCGAAGGCGTTTTTGTAAATCCGGTCTATTGGACGGTGAATGAGAAGCCTTACTACATGGCGGGATTCACAAAAAACAATGCATCTGTAGCCACCGCTTATTTGACGCCGGGTGAAGAGAACCGGGAAGAAGCGCTTGAAGCCCAGCGCCATCTGGCTCTTTTCGGTGATCTGAGCAGCAACATCTTCAACATCGGCATGGATTACCTGAAAATCAGCGCGGCTTATTTTACAGAGCCCCTGAGCATCCCGGCTTCTGGGGCCGATGCTTCTGCGCTGAAAGGAAGGGATGCATTTGCCGAACTCTGGCAAATACAGCAAAAGCTTTCTTCGATGGTCAAAGACTACAAGAACTATTACGACAATGACGTATTGGTCCGCAAGGAAATCACCCAGGCAGATGTGGAAAGAACGTTGGAAACTGCAAATCTGCTGACATTGTATCAATTCCTCAACCTGCAGACCCTGCTGGAAAAGAATTCAGAGATCCAGGCGTTTGCTTCATTTTTGACAACTACTGAAGGCTGGGAGCGGATGGGGAAAGAATCGCAGAAATTTGTCCAGGGAATCACCGGCAATGTCGAGAAAATGCGCAAGAGCCTGAAAGGGCTGAACGTAATCCCAGGCAATGATTTTGAAGAAATGAAAAAGCTTAACTACGATAAGATGGTCGAAGATAATAAGAAAATTATTGAAGGCCAGCGGCAGTATATCCGCTATCCGAAATAATCCGTTCAAAAAAGCATCCCGGCAATCAATGCCGGGATGCTTTGCTGCATATTGTCAATCTTCGTCTTTGATATCCACATCATCTGGAATCGGAGTCATCTGCCATTCTTCCAAGGCTTGTTTTGCAAGTTCCAATTGCTGGAAGTGCGTTTCGAATTGAGAGGTGTTGACCAAGTACTGGTCACCGTCATGGACTGCGCGGATGCGGCCTTCTAAAACATACCGGGTGACCTGTTCTTCAGGCATCGACAGAAAAGCGGCAGTTTCCGGGACTGTCATATACATGGGATCATCTCCTCTTTTTTCTTTTATTATAATGGAAGAGAGAAGGTATCTCAAACCATTCAATTGATGGTAAGCTAATGGCTGGAATATTGGAATAGAGGTGTTTTTTGTGAAGTTTTGGCCCTATATCTGGGTGTTGGCAGCAGCGGTTCTTTGGGGGACTACAGGGACTGCGCAAAGTTTTATAGACGGCGAAGCGCATCCGCTGACAATCGGGGCGCTACGGTTGAGCGTCGGCGGATTTGCGCTTCTTGCATTTGTTTTATTGACCAAGGGATTGCGGTGGCGTGAAATCCCTTGGCAGGCCGCGCTCGCTTCTGCCGTTTTGATGGCGCTGTTTCAGCCGCTGTTCTTTTCTGCTGTCCAATTGACAGGAGTCGCGATTGGCACCGTCGCTACGATCGGAAGCGCGCCGGTATTTTCGGGGATTCTGGAATGGACGCTGTTAAAGCGCCGGCCGGATAGAATCTGGGTGTCCGCAACGGTTTCAGCGATTGCCGGATGCTTCTTGCTGTTTTTGGGCAATGGATCCGCATCGGCCGATCCCGCCGGCATCCTGCTGGCGCTTGGGGCAGGTGTCTCTTTTGCAGGCTATGCAATCACCAGCAAAAAGGTGCTTGAAAAGATGGACGCCATTCCGGCGGTCGCAGTCATCTTTTCGCTGAGCGCGTTGTGCCTCCTGCCGTTCTTGCTGTTTTATGACATCTCCTACATAACGGATTTCGGCAATTTAGGCGTTATCGTCTATTTGGGGCTTGGCGCAACCAGCCTGTCTTATATTTTGTTTTCAGCCGGTTTGAAAAAAATTCCGTCGTCGTCAGCAGTTACCTTGTCGCTCGGGGAGCCGATGACGGCCGCGCTGCTTGGTGTCTTCATCGTCGGAGAAAGCCTAAGCGGATCCGCCTGGTTTGGCGTCCTGCTGCTCCTCGGAGGCATCGTCATATTGACAATGGGCAAGAGAAAAGCAGCCGTATAAGGAAGTGCCCGTAGAATCTACCAGGCCGCCTGCGCTTTTCTTATTGCCCAGACTCCGGCGGCCAGATTCTCGGGGTCATAAGCCGTTCCGGCTGTGCGGCAAAAAGCGCCGCTTCGCCGGTCCGTCTTATGCCCGTCGAATCTATCAGGGCCGCCTGCTCTTTTCTTAAGAATTTCTTCATATTTTTCCTAAGGTCTGCTTAAGAAGTTTCGTTTACAATAAATTACAGAGATGAAAGAGGTGTTGACGATGGGGAAATTTACGGTGCTGGTGACTGATGATGATCAGGATATCCGAGATGGCATAGAAATCTATTTGAAGAATGAAGGCTACAATGTGTTGAAAGCCGCTAACGGAGTTGAAGCGATCGAGTTGTTGGAAACGAGCGACGTCCACGTCATCATCCTCGACATCATGATGCCGAAGATGGACGGGATTGCAGCCACGTTCAAGATCCGCGAACAGCGCAATATCCCGATCATCATGTTGAGCGCCAAGGCGGAAGATTCTGACAAGATCCATGGACTGTCCGTAGGGGCAGACGATTATGTGACGAAACCGTTCCACCCGATGGAATTGGTCGCCCGGGTGAAGTCCCAACTGAGACGATACGTCAGTCTTGGGACATATGAAGACAAAACCCAGCGCATTGAGATCGATGGGCTGGTGCTCGATACAGAAGCGAAAGATGTCTCGCTTCACGGGGAACCGATCAAGCTGACTCCGATTGAATTCAAAGTGACGGAATTGCTGATGGCGAATGCCGGGCGGGTGTTCTCCATCCAGGACATTTATGAGCGGGTCTGGAACGAACCGGCGTACAATGCCGAAAACATTGTCGCTGTCCATATCCGGAAGATACGGGAAAAAATCGAAGCGGATCCGAAAAATCCGCGGTACTTAAAGGTGGTGTGGGGCGTTGGCTACAAAATGGAAAAATGATTTGTGGTCAATTGCCGCAGTCATCTTAGCACTGTTTTCGCTATTATATTGTTTTGCTTTTGTTGTGGAGATATTGAAAGATGCCTCCGCAGCTGATCTGCTGGCTTCGCTCCGGCTCATTCCGAAAGGGGGCGCATGATGATGAAAAAATGGCTATGGCTTTTGGTCAGTTCGCTAGTTCTGCTCGCCACCTTTATCATTATGGAGCTTGGGCCGACGCATTTCGGGAAGTCCTATACGGAATCTGAGGAATTCAAAATCTCTTATCTATACTATACAGATCGGCTACTTGCCCTTGGTTTGGCGCCGCCGGAAGAAGAGGCCGAAATTCTTATAACTGCAGAAGAAATCGAGGAATACCGGAACCGCTATGGTTCGTTGGCGGATCAAGTCGACAATATCCAAATGCAATACGCGGACCAAATTGAACAAGCCAAGGCTTCTGGAAACAGCAGCGTCGAGGAGATTTTGGTAAAAGAGCGGGACCGCAAAATCGAAGCGATCCAAAGCAACTTCGCCGATGATGACGTGGTGCGCGAAAAAATCACAGAAGAACGTCTCCAGGAACTGGCGGAGTTGAAGCGCAGCAAGGAAGGCGAAAGGCCTTATTTCCAAGCCGACAACAGCTATTACGTCTATCGGCTGAAAAATCTCAAGACAGGTGAAACTTTTACACAAGGGGAACTTTCTGAAAACCCGTTTTTTGAAATGAACTACACTTCCCGGCAGCCGCTGGCCGATACCGAGATGGACTACGGCAGAGGGGACGCAGAAGGCTTTTTGACCTCAGGAGAGTATGAAGGCACGATCCAGATCGACCACGGACTCTTGGCCGCATCGAACGCCGGGATGGAACTGAATAAATTCACGTTGTCAAAATCGGTATTGTACCTTTCCTTTGCCGTAGTTGCTGCAGGGCTGGTGATTTTGTTTACGGTTCTAAAATTCCGCTTGGAATGGTTCACATTCAGCAGCCTCTATGAAAAATGGAAGCGTTGGTCTATCGAGGTTCGCCTAATTGCCTTCCTCCTATCCATTTTCTATGCACTGTATGCACCTTATTCGGCGATTTATGCTTTGCATTCTTCCTGGAACGACAGTTATGCCATCAATATCGTAAATTCCATATTGGAATTCGGACTCGCATTGATGGCGATTGCACTGGCGCTCCTGCAGGGAATCTATTTGTTTGCCTATTACAAAAAACCGGGCCTTCTCCGGAATGAATTCCAGAACAGCCTCATCCATCGGAATTTGCTGGTGATGAGGCAGGCATTTCTCAATAAAACGATCGGCGTCCAGATGCTGATCCTGCTGATCGTCATCTTTTTCTGGGGATTCGGCACACTGCTGACAGTCGTCGTTCCGGGAATGGTGCTTCTCTGGATCCCGGCGACGTTGCTGATCGGCATCCCGGTCCTGGTCATGATGATGAAACGCTTCGGCTATTTGAATGTATTGATGCAGGAAACGGAAGCGATGGCGATGGGGCAACTGAACCAGCCAGTGCCCGTGTCCGGGAATTCGCCGCTTGCGAATCATGCCCGCCAGCTGAACCGGCTGAAAGAAGGCGTTCGGGTGTCGATGACGGAACAGGCGAAAAGCGAACGCTTGAAAACAGAACTTATCACGAATGTCAGCCACGATCTGCGGACGCCGTTGACTTCGATCATTACGTATACCGACCTGCTGAAAGCACCGGACTTGTCGGATGAGGACCGTTTGTCGTATGCAGCAATCCTTGACCGGAAATCCCAGCGCCTGAAAACGCTGATCGAGGATTTGTTCGAAGTGTCGAAAATGGCCAGCGGCAACATGGAGCTTCAGCGGTCGAAACTGGATGTAGCCCAGCTGCTCCAGCAAGCGCTGGCGGAACATGCAGAAGACATCTGCCAATCGGGCCTCGATTTCCGGGTATCGCTGCCGGAACGGCCGATCCAAGTTTATGCCGACGGCCAGAAATGGTGGCGCGTGCTTGATAACCTCATTTTGAATGCCATCAAATATGCACTGCCGGGCACGCGGGTATATGTTACGCTCGAGGAAATGGAAGGGCAGGCACAATTCATTATCAAAAATATCACTCGCTACGAACTCGGAGAAAATCCGGATGAATTGTTTGAGCGCTTCAAACGGGGAGATGCTTCCCGCCAGACGGAAGGCTCGGGCTTAGGTCTGGCGATTGCCCAATCGATTGTCGAGCTCCATGGCGGCACGATGAAAATCGAAGTAGACGGGGATTTGTTCAAAGTGACGGTCACCATCAACAGCCTGTGAGAATCAGGACGAACAAATGAATCGGAAATTTTCATACCGCTTCGGGCATGGCTTTCGCGATGAGCCGAGAAGGACACTCGTCTCATCGCTTCGTCCAGCCCGTGGCCACGCCGGCGCTGGATAAGCTCTCTATAAGAAAACTGTTTATGATTGAAACCTGGCTAAGCGAAGCTGTTTTGCAAAATATCGGTTTTTCAATTATAAAGAAAGAGAATTTATATCTTTCTCAACAAAAAAGGGCTCCCGCGGGCCCTTTTTTTGTTGGCTTTATTTCTCCATGACGGCAAAGTAATTGTCTTCATTGTCCGCGAAGTTGAATACTTTGTTCGAAGCCATTTCGACAATTTCTCCGACTGTGACGTTTTTGGAAGCAAACTCCTTGTGCAGCTTTTCGGCATCTTCAGTGAAGAACATCAAGGAAGGCGTATCCAAATTCACTCCGGGCGACATGTTGGCGACGGTTTCCCTGTCGTGCAGAATGATGCTTGTTTCAGCGTTTTCCGATGGCTCAATTTCAATCCATCTCATACCTTCAGTTTTTTCATCCGCTACTACAGTGAATCCCAGCTTCTTTGTCCAGAATTCCACTGCCTCGTCTTGGTTGTTGACGTATAGCATCACTTGTCCGATCTTACTGATCATGTCTCCAGCTCCCTTGCTTTGTTATGGGCTTGCGCTTATTCCATTTTAATTCACATTTCAGAAAACTGGAACAACCCACTCATTTATTCTATTAAAAAAGCCGTCCAGCGAATGCAGACGGCTTTTTTTGCAGATTAAATCATTGCGGCGGTGAGATGAGGCGGTGTTGAAACGCATAGATGGCTGCTTGGGTGCGGTCATGGACGTCCAACTTGGAAAGCAGGTTGCTGACGTGAGTCTTCACGGTCTTCAGGGCGATGAACAGTTCGTCTGCAATTTCCTGGTTGGTTTTTCCCGACGCAATCAACAGCAGGATCTCCATTTCCCGTTCCGTCAATTCTTCGTGCGGGACGCGGTCGTGGCGCATCTGCTTCATCATTTTTGTCATCACTTCCGGCTCGAGGACCGGTGTGCCGTTCATCGTTTCCCGGATGGAGTCGGCAATACGCGAAGCTTTGGACGTTTTCAGAATATAGCTGACGGCTCCGGCTTTCAAAGCCGGATACACTTTATCGTCATCGAGGAAGCTGGTGACGATCATGATTTTTGCTTCCGGCCATTTATGGATGATCGCTTCGGTCGCTTCAGCGCCGTTCATTACCGGCATGACCATGTCCATCAGGACGACATCCGGACGGAGGTCAAGGGCCATCCGGACAGCTTCAGCGCCGTTCACGGCCTCACCGGCCACTTCCATGTCCGGCTGTGATTGGAGATAGGCAGATACGCCGATGCGGACCATTTCATGGTCATCGGCCAATAAGATTCGGATCATCAGAAACCTTCCTTTCGATCGGTACTTTCACTTCAACGATAGTGCCTTCCGACGGCACCGACACGATCTTGCTGACGGCCCCGATTTCAATTGCACGTTCTTCAATATGTTTCAAGCCGTAGGAAGTGGATTTCGATTGTTCGCTTTCAAATCCGATTCCGTTGTCCTGCACCCGTAAAATGGCGAACCCGTCGCGTTCCACAAACAGAATATGGACTTCGGTCGCCTTGGAATGCCGCAGTGTATTCGACAGCGTTTCCTGGGCGATGCGGAACAGGTGGTCTTCCGCCCCTTTAGGAAGCGGCACTTCTTCAAGTTTGCTGTCGATGGCAAAATAGACTTTCTCCTTCAGTTCGGAAATCAGTTCCGCCAGGCCTTGGCATAGGCTTTTGTTGTGGAGGGCGGCAGGGCGCAGATGCAAAAGCAATGCCCGCATTTCCAGCTGTGCCTGCTGAACCATTTTCTCGGTCTGCAAAAGCGCCGGTGAAGCGGCTTCGCGTTCGGTCATCGACGACAGCAGCATAGAGGCGGCAAACAATTGCTGGGACACAGAGTCGTGCAGTTCCCGGGCGAGGCGCTGGCGCTCCATGACCAGTCGTTCCTGGATGATTTTGTCCTGGTTTTCGGCACGTTCGTTCGAAATGCGCGCGAGGCTTTTGCGCTGGGATTCCATCAATTTCTGCAGCTTCAGGATCGATGAAGATAAATTGCGCGGCAGCGCCTTCATCTTGGCAGCTTCGATGGCCGCCTGGTCTTCGTTGCGAAGGAGCGCTTGGAAAATTTCATCGATGTCCTGGACCTTTGAACGGGACAGCGATTCCGACCACCAGGCGATGCCTGCTGACAAAGCGAGCATAAGAACCAGCAGCCAGATCCCAAAGGGGAGGCCGGCGACAAAATCTTCCCATAACACATCCCAGGTTGCGAGAGTTGGAAGCCCTAGCAGCACAATCAGAATGCTGAAGACGATCAACGCGAACAGCCCCATGAAGAAAAGGCCGCGCGGGAGAATCTGCCTCATCGGCGGATCACCTCGACATCGCCCATCCACGTGGTGATTGTGATGATCATTTCGGTCCGGCCGTCTGAAGGATAGCCATTGTCGGTATGCACAGCTCCGTTCCAAACACGCTGTTTGGTGCTGGTGAAAAACCGGGCATCCCCTAAGAGGGTATTGTAATAAATGCGGACCGGAACTTCGTAAGGCAGTATGATCTTCACTTTGCCGAAGCCCTGGCGTATGGATACGAATGACGTTTTTTTGGGAAGGACGGTCTGGGTCGCATCAATCAACAAATCGCCTGCAAATCCCTGGACATGGATATCCTTCCATTCGTATGCTTCAATCGGCGTACTTTGCGCCGCGAAAAAGCGGTTCTGAATGAGCCCTTTGTCGACTGTTCCGCCGAGGGGCAAATCCTGCTGCCAGTCTTCGCCTTTCCAGAGGCGAACCAGCAGGTACATGGCGATGGAAAAGATGATCAAGCGCAGGCTCCACATCGACAGCACCGAAATGCCGATCAGGATCACGCTGGTCCAGACATATATTTTCCGGGTTTGAGGAGCTTTGTTCATTGCGTAATACAAAATTCCAATGCCAAGAAGAACCAAAAATACACTGCCGTTCCGGAAAAAGGCAACTTCTACAAAGACGAGCAATAAAGCGCTCCAGAAAATCAGCGCCTGCCGGTTGGTTGTCAGTTCTTTCATCGTGTTTTTGCCTCCTTCTTTGCAGCGGAAAAGCGAGAAGAAGGGATTCTTCTTCTCACTCTATTTTAACCAATTTCGATTTGCTTTGCGCTGTTTTTTTCCAGCGCTTCCAAGCGGCGTTCCATTGTTGTCCGTTCGTGCTCTTCTTCGACTTTCGCTCCCAGGTTCTTGATGTAGGAAGCCATGTCATCAAAAGAGCCGAGGCGTTCTGCTGCGAGTTGAGGGCTCAGGACCTTATCCATCTGATGATGGGCGCGCGTGGCATTTTCTTTCCCCATCAATTGCAGCTGGCGCACTTTCATGTCTTTCACTTTGTGTTTCATTTCCTCGAAGCGCTGTTCCAGGCTGTTGATCTCATGGAGATTTTCAGCAATCGCCGCTTTCAGTTCATCGGCGCGGCGGGAGTAGGAAGCTACTTCCATTTCAGCAAAGGACGTTAATTCGCTTTCTCCTGCAGATTGCGCAAGTTCGTATTGGGCCCGGCGTTTTTCCAGCATGTTGCTTGTTTCTGAAAGTTCCTTTTGGAGCTTTGTGTTGAGCTGGGTCTGGCGTTCCACCCATTTGCCGGTTGCCTCCGTTTGGCGTTCAGCTTCTGTGATGTAGCGGTTCAGTGCGGCAATCGGATTTTTCTCCTCTTTTTTTGAAACCACAGCGTCCAAATCAGTTGCGACAGCGAATTTAAAGCGTTCCCATAGTGTTGTCATTTTGTTTCCTCCTCCTTATTTGTTGAGCTTGTTCCACTGGTTCTCGAAATTTACGAAAGGATCTTTTGTTTCGGTAAAAGCAGCCGGGCGGTCATTCCATTTCTGGTAAATCATCCATAGCCCTGCAGCTGCCGCAACGCCGATCAAAGCGGGTACATTCGAAATGGCCGAGATGGCGCCGATGGCAGCAACGATTCCCCACCAGATCTTTCCTGCGGTTGCGGTGCTGCGCAAATAATAATGCACCCCGGCGTACAGGATCAGCGCCGAAATTGCCAATGCAGCAATCGCGCCCAGGTTCGACAAGACGATGATGCCCGCGATGGCGCCGAGTGTGATCATCCAAAACTTATTCATATTTGTTCCTCCTCTCAATTTGTACCTTCATCTTATCAAGCGCCGCGTTTTTCCAACACGGACCCTGACTGCATCTTTCTCTAAGCCTTGAGGCGTAGTTGGAATCGGGAGAGGTGGTTTGCCGGTGAAAATGATATAATACCTGTTATATGGAATTGAGAAAGGGACAACTCTATGAAAAAAATTGCTGCCATTGCCGGCGGGATCAGCATCTACCTGGCGCTGGCCATTTATTTGGGCTGGAATGTCCGCATTTGGCTCGTTTCGTGGCTGCCGGATATGAATGCCTGGCTTTTTTGGGGAGCATGGATGGTTATTGCCTTCAGTTTCTTTATCGGCCGCTTCGGACATCGATGGCTGGCATTCAGCATCATCGGCTCTTATTGGTTCGCGTTCTTCCAATACGGGCTCCTTCTCTTCCCGCTGGCGAATGTACTGAGCCTGCTGGTCGACTGGCCGCAGGAGGCCTTGCTCATCGGCAATGGCACAGCTGCCCTGATGGCCGCAATCTTCTTGGCCGGCTCTTACCTGGCGTATAGCCCGGTCGTCAGGGAAGTGGAGATCATGGTGGGGCATGGGCCGGCGGAACCTCTGCATATCGTCGTAGGCTCCGATTTCCATCTCGGCGTCTTGTCGGGTAAGCGCCACTTGAAGCGTTTTGTCGACAAGGCCAATGGTTTGAATCCGGATGTGGCGCTTTTGGCAGGCGATCTGGTTGATGATGATCCGATCTGGTATGCGCGGTACGGCATGCAGGAGGAAATGGAGCGGCTGAACGCGCCGCTCGGCGTCTACGGAGTCCTGGGGAACCACGAATATTACGGTAGGAAAATCCCGCTGCTCGTCCGTTTGATGGAAAGTTCGGGAGTCCGGATTCTTAGGGATGAAACTATTTTGGTTGCCAATCGTTTCTATATTACAGGACGCGAAGACCGCACGAATGGAAAGCGGCATGGCCTCGACCTTTTGGCTCCTGAAAAGACGCTGCCATGGATCGTCATGGACCATACGCCGTCGGATCTGAAAAAGCCGGTCCAGCTCGGAGCGGATTTCCATGTTTCCGGACATACCCATAGAGGGCAGATGTGGCCGAACAGCCTCATCACCCGAAAGGTGTTCGAGCTGGATTATGGCTACAGGAAAATCGGCAAAACCCATTTCCTTGTAAGTTCCGGTTTCGGGTTCTGGGGACCGCCGATCCGGATCGGCAGCCGGTCTGAATTATGGTCGATTAAAATGAAATTCGAAAAAGTAATGTAAAGGGAGATTATGCATGGAACAATGGATTACAGACATCATGTCTGACTACGGATATTTTGGAATATTTTTACTGATTATGTTAGAGAACGTCTTCCCGCCAATTCCGTCAGAAGTTATTTTGACGGTCGGGGGTTTTATGACAACCACTACGACCATGACCATACCGGGCGTCATATTAGCATCGACAGCCGGATCGCTTTCTGGTGCTGTCGTCTTGTACGGCATCGGATTGCTGCTGGATGTTGAACGGCTGGAGAAAATCGTCGACAAATACGGACGCCTGCTGCGCGTGAAAAAAGCGGATATCCACCGGGCTGACGCCTGGTTCGACCGGTTCGGCATCTGGACCGTCTTTTTCGGCCGGCTCATTCCGCTGGTCCGGAGCCTGATTTCAATTCCTGCCGGAATGTCGAACATGAAATTTTGGCTGTTCCTGACGTTCACCACTCTCGGGACGCTGCTTTGGAACACGGTCCTTGTCTACGTCGGTGAAGCGGTGGGGGACAACCGTGAAGCGATTCTGGAACAATTGGATGTTTATTCGAACATTGTCTACGCCTTGATCGTCCTAGTCGGGCTCCTGGCAGTTTGGTATTATATGAAGAAAATCAGGACCCGCCCGATGGATTGAACAGAACTGGAAACTGCTGGCATTTGCCGGCAGTTTTTTTAGTTGTTATAATTGTTTGATAATAAAATCTGAGGGAGGTTATTATGAAACCAATTATTTTTATTACCCAAAAATTACCAGAAAAAGCGGTCAGCGGACTGCAGGAATCATTCGAAGTCCGGATGTGGGAAGATGAAGAGATGCCGGCCCCGCGCGAGGAGCTCCTCCGCCAGGCCAAAGAGGTGCATGCTTTATGGACAATGCTTTCCGATAAGATTGACAAGGAAGTGTTCGAAAATGCACCGAACCTGAAAATCGTCTCCAATCTTGCAGTAGGCTTCAATAATATCGATCTGCATACGGCGCATGAACATCATGTTATGGTGACCAATACACCGGAAGTGCTGACAGAAAGCACGGCTGATTTGACGTTCGCGCTTCTTCTCGCAACGGCAAGGCGCATCGTGGAAGCCGAGAAATCGGTCCGCTCGGGCGATTGGAAGTCATGGACGCCGATGGGCATGGCCGGCCGCAATGTCGGCGGGGCTACACTGGGCATCATCGGCATGGGCCGCATCGGTGAAGCGGTCGCGCGGCGTGCACAGGGCTTCGGAATGGAAGTGCTGTACCATAACCGGACGCGGCGCAGTTTTGAAGATGTTAAATATGCAGCGTTGGACGAGCTTTTGGGCAAGTCCGATTTCGTGGTCCTCCTGACGCCGCTCACAGAAGAGACTAGAGGCATGATCGGTGCCAGGGAGCTTTCCTTGATGAAAGAGACGGCATGCTTGATCAATGTGGCACGGGGAGGCATTGTGGATGAAACGGCGCTTTACGAAGCTTTGAAATCAGGCGGAATCTGGGGAGCCGGCCTCGACGTGTTCGAGCAGGAACCGGTGCCGCTTGACCATCCACTTCTGACTTTGCCGAACGTTACCGTGCTGCCGCATATCGGCAGTGCCACTGTCCAGACGCGCATGGCGATGATGGAAATGAACGCCAAAGCCATCAAGGCGTGCCTTGAAGGTGGAAAAGTCGAAAACCGGCTCTGCTGAAAAAAGGAGAAGAAGCCCATGAAAGGTGCGATCACGCCTTATTTGACGTTTTACGGACAAGCGAAAGAAGCGTCCGCGTTCTACCAAGAAATTTTCGGCTTGGAACTGAAAGGAAGCCAGACATATGGGAATGCCGATTTTCCTGCACCGGAGCACGCAAAAGAGTATTTGCTGCATTGCTTGCTGCAAAGGGGCGATTTCCGCCTGATGATGGCGGATTCTGTCGAGGAAACGCCGGCACAGCCCCGCTCAGGGCTTGCCTTGGTCGTCGAATGCGAAAACGAAGAGGAAGCAACAGTAATATTCGGAAAGCTGGCACAAGGCGGCCAGGTGCTCATGGAATTGCAGGATACGTTCTGGGGCGCGAAGTACGGGAAAGTGAAAGACAAGTTCGGTTTTGTCTGGGACTTGAACGCTGAAAAAGAATAATGAAAGAACTTGGAGAAAAGGGCGGCTGCTTTGTGCAGCGGCCCTTTCCTTTGAAGAGAAGTTGAAGTTTGCCGGTTTTTATTGTAAAATGATTTAGGTTTTTAATGCATTTTTGGCAACGAGAACAAATCGAAGAATAGGGGGTATGATTCATGCAAAATCATACACACAACGTTTTACTTTATTATTTATATACAACGATCGAGGATCCGGAAACTTTTGCGACTGAACATTTGGCAGCCTGCAAGGAAATCGGCTTGAAAGGGCGTATCCTGGTTTCCCATGAAGGGATCAACGGGACTTGCTCCGGTACGATCGAACAGACGGAAGCATACATGGAAATGGTGAAAAGCGATCCGCGTTTTGCTGATATCGTCTTTAAGATTGATGCAGCGGAAGGCCATGCATTCAAGAAAATGCATGTGCGCGCGAAAAAAGAAATCGTTCACTTGGGATTGGAAGAAGATATCAATCCGCATGAATTGACTGGAACTTACCTGGAGCCTGCAGAATTCTACAAACGCATGCAGGATCAGGATACAATCGTGCTTGATGCACGCAATGATTATGAATATGACCTAGGCCATTTCCGCGGCGCTGTACGTCCGGATGTTGAAAATTTCCGTGATCTACCGGAATGGGTCCGTGAAAATAAAGAAATGTTTGAAGGCAAGAAAATCCTGACTTACTGCACAGGCGGAATCCGCTGTGAAAAATTCTCCGGCTGGCTGAAAAGAGAAGGATTTGAAGATGTGGCGCAATTGCACGGCGGCATCGCAACTTACGGAAAAGACCCGGAAGTCAAAGGACAGCTTTGGGACGGGCAAATGTATGTGTTCGATGAGCGCATTGCCGTTCCGGTCAACCAAGTGGAACATGTCGTTGTCGGGAAAGACCACTTTACAGGCGAACCATGTGAGCGCTACGTGAACTGCGCGAATCCCGAATGCAACAAGAAAATCCTTGCTTCTGAAGAAAACGAACACAAATACATGCGTTCATGTTCAGACGAATGCCGCGAACACCCGCGCAACCGCTATGCTTTCGAGCACGGATTGACTGGTGCAGACGTACAGGCACGTTTGGATGCCCTAAAAGAAACAACTGAAGTCTAAGAACATAGAAAAAGCCGTCCTTTTGGGGACGGCTTTCAGTTTGTAGACAAAAGAATAATTTTTCAATTAGCTAAATAAAACTAATGGAAGCTGTGTAGGATCCTTCACTTCAGGCGGACGCTTTCCGCGGGCTCGCGCCGAACTAACTCGGACTGGCGTCCGAGTGGATTTCGGCACTTCGC